>JBEEJT010000165.1:0-5588 GCA_041169085.1 Pseudomonadota bacterium
GCTGGAAGTAAACCTGCACCTGGGCCAACTTGGACAAGCTGCGCGCCGTCTCGTGGATGTAGCGGCCACGCGTTTGGTCATGCTCGACCGGCAACATGGGGGTGACGAGGGCGATGCGGCAAGTCATGGATGAAGCGGAGGGGGCGCGTTGAGGAGGAGAAGGCAGGTGACAATTGGGGGAGCAAAGTTTTCGTTCCACGGAGCCCCAATCATGACCCTGCAGTTTGCAACCTGTGACCTGTGTGATGACCACAAGAATGACACCGATGGCGATTTTCGCGTGTTGCCACCCGTGTTCAAGGACTATGGCAAGAAGTTGAAGTTTGCCGGCCCCGTGGCCACGGTGAAGTGTTTTGAAGACAACACCTTGGTGAAGGCGGCTGTGGACTCCCCAGGCAACGGGCGCGTGTTGGTCGTGGACGGCGGTGCATCCTTGCGTCGCGCCTTGGTGGGGGGCAATTTGGGCAAGGCGGCCGCCCGCAACGGCTGGGCGGGTGTGGTGGTCGATGGCTGTGTACGCGATTCGGCCGAATTGGCCGAATGCGAGGTCGGCATCCGTGCTTTGGGCCTGATGCCGTGGCCGACGGAAAAGCGCAACGAAGGCCAGTCTGAAGTGGCTGTGCAGGTGCAGGGGGTGTGGGTGCGGCCAGGTGATTGGCTGTACGCAGACGAAGACGGCATCGTGATCGCTTCCAAGCCGCTGATCTGACGCTGGCTGAGTGGGGGCGTCAGAAGCGTGAAGGTGAGACGACCCTCTTGGCTGTTGGATGGCCAGGCGCCAAATGGTGCGCAGGCCCGTCAGGCAGGCGTTCAGGTGCGGCGCCCGTCAAGGTCAAGGCGATCACCTTGAGGGCCAGCGGATTGAGGGCCAGCGTCAGCGAGCGGGCGGCATTGAGCAAGGCTTTGAGGCGCTTGCCCTTGTTGCGCTGGCTGGCGGCCAGTCGCGACCACAAATCGGCGTGGGTGCGGCGGATTTGCGCAGGTGTCAGCAACTGACGAATCTGGGGATGCTGCTTCTCCAGGCGGCTGTAGACCTCGATCAACTGCTTGTAGCCGTACTCGCTGTTGTCGCCCAGCGAGCCGCTGACGGTGCGCTTGAAGGCTGCGGGGAAATCCAGGCAGATCACTTCCGGAGCCTGCAGCAACACGCGCAGGTAGAAATCGATGTCTTCCGCGATTCGCAGGCGCGGATCGAAGCCGCCTGTCCGTTCGATGGCGCGTCGTCGCACCATGACCGTGGAGGTGGCGAAATAAGGGTGGTGGAAGCTGTCGTGGAGCGCTGCCACAAGGTGGTGTCGCGGCAGGCCTGATTGCGCGGTCAAATCCTGGCGCGCATCAAAGTCAGTCAGCGAGTCGACGCGGTCACTGCGGCACAGCAGCACATCGGGGTGGGCCTGCAGCAAGGCGAGCTGGGCCTCGACCTTTTGCGGGTGCCACACATCGTCGGCGTCCAGAAAGGCGATGAATTCGCCCTCGGCCAGCTTCAATCCCAGGTTGCGTGCACTGGACACGCCGCCATTGGGCTGGCTCATCAAAGTCACTTGGGGGAAGCGTTCACGCACGATGGCGGCCGTGTCGTCGGTCGAGCCATCGTCGATGACGATGATTTGCAGGTTCGGGTGCGTTTGCGACGTGGCCGACGCCAGTGCTGCTTCGATGTAGCGCCTGGCGTTGTGGCAGGGCACGATGACCGAAACGAGGGTCATGTGCTGGATCGCACTGCCGCATTGGCAAGCGCAACGGGCAATCTCAGGGGCGCCAACGCCGCCAAAGGGCAGCAGGGGCGAGCCGGTTGGCGAAAGGACAGCAAGGGGTTCATAGGCAGCTGTCTGATTATGTTCCAGCCAGCGCTGCTTGTGGGCCGCCGATATGGGTGGTCAAGGCCCTGGGGGCTGAAAAGTTTTGTGCTGCATTGCTCAGGTCAGCACGGTCAACAATTGGTCCAGGCCCCCCTCGTTGATCGCGACCATGGCTTGCTCGCGCACCTTGGGTTTGGCGTGGTATGCCACGCTGAGGCCGGCCTCACCCATCATGGGCAGGTCATTGGCGCCATCTCCGACGGCGATGGCTTGGCTGGTCGGGCAGCCCACCTTGGCGCAAAGCGTCAGCAAATGTTGGCGTTTGGCTTCGCCATCGACGATGTCGCCCAGGACCTCACCGGTCAGCAGGCCGCCCTCAATCGCCAAGGTGTTGGAATGGGCCTCATCGATGTCGAGGCGGGCGCGCACGCGGTCGGCAAAGTGGGTGAACCCGCCAGACACCAGCATGGTGCGCACACCTGCCGCCTTCAAGGCGCGAAGCAGCTCGGGTGCGCCCGGGTTGAGTTGCAGCCGGTGAAAATACACCTCTTCCAGCGCTTGCGCAGGCACACCCTTGAGCAGGGCCACGCGGCGGCGCAGGCTGTCTTTGAAATCGGTGATCTCGCCCCGCATGGCGGCCTCCGTGATGGCTGCCACTTCCGCTTTCTTGCCCACGGCTGCGGCGATCTCGTCGATGCATTCGATGTTGATCAGCGTGGAATCCATGTCGAACGCGGCTGCCTTGAAGTCGGCCAGACGCAGGGGGGCGGTGAAACGTTGGATGATCAGGCCCGGGGCGATGGCGGTGGCAGACATGTGGGGGCAAATTGCTGTCGAAAATGAAGGCCTCATTATCCTAGGATGTGGCCATGACTGCGCTGCGCACTTTGCCCGACCATGTGGCCCATTTGCTGGACCTGCTTCGCGCCTGGCCGGGGGTGCAGGCCAAGGCCATGTTTGGCGGGCACGGGCTTTACCAAGATGGGCTGATGTTTGGCATCGTGATCGAGGAGCGCCTGTATCTGAAGGTTGACGCCGAGACGGTGGAGGCATTCACGGCGCGGGGGCTGGGGCCGTTCACCTACGAAACCAAGGGGGGCAAGCGATCGTCTTTGCGCTACCACCTGGCGCCCCACGAGGCGCTGGACGATCCGGCCGAGATGGTGGTCTGGGCCCGTCGGGCGCATGAGGTGGCCTTGCGGGCGCATGCGGCCGCGGCCCGCAAGGTGGGTGTGAATCAAAAGCCCAAGGCCAGGGGCAGGGCGGATGGCCGCACCACGCCCGTGGCGAAGCTGCGATCCAAAGGCGCCGGGGCAGAGCCCATGTCGACTTTGGGCGATCTGCCCAATTTGGGGCCGGCCAGTCAAGCCATGCTGGCCGCCGCGGGCATCCACACCTTGGACGAATTGCAGCGTTTGGGGGCGGTGCAGGCCTATGCCTTGGTGAAGCAAGCCGAGGGCAAGGCCAGCCTCAATCTGCTGTGGGCCCTGGAGGGCGCATTGAGCGGCAAGCCCTGGCAACAGGTGGCTGAGGAAGACCGAGCCAGCCTGCTGATGGCACTCGAAGACGTGCAGCGACACATGGGGTGAGGCCCCTGACAGCCATCAGGCCTGCAGGGGTTGACCCAGTTGGCGCAACAGGTCGCGCACGAACTGGGCGCGGTCCTTCGGGTCCTTGAGTTCCTTCTCGATCCGCAGCTTGTCGTTGCCGGCCAGCTTGATGTGGCGGTTCTTCTGCACCAGCTCGATGATGCGCATCGGGTCGATGGGCGGGTTGGGCCGGAAGTGCACGTTGATGATGCCCGGGGCCGCGTCCACCTTGATCACGCCGTAGGGCTTGGTCATCACGCGCAGCTTGTGGGTGTCGAACAAGGTTTGCGCCTGGGCCGGCAGCTTGCCGAAGCGGTCGACGATCTCTTCGAGCATCTTCTCGACCTTGTCGACCGAATCGGCCGTGGCCAGGCGCTTGTACAGGCTCAGGCGCACATGCACGTCGCCGCAGTAGGCGTCGGGCAGCAGGGCGGGGGCGTGCAGGTTGATGTCGGTGTTGCTGCCGAACATGCCGAGTGGCGAGAGCAAATCCGGCTCCTTGCCCTTCTTCAGGCTGCGCACGGCCTCGGCCAGCATCTCGTTGTAGAGCTGGAAGCCCACCTCCATCATGTTGCCGCTCTGGCTGTCGCCCAGCACCTCGCCGGCGCCGCGGATCTCCAGGTCGTGCATGGCCAGGTAGAAGCCTGAGCCCAGCTCTTCCATGTTCTGGATGGCGTCCAGGCGCTGCTGGGCCTGCTTGGTCAGTCCCTCGACATCGGGCACCAGCAGGTAGGCATAGGCCTGGTGGTGAGAGCGGCCCACGCGGCCACGCAGCTGGTGCAGCTGCGCCAGGCCGAACTTGTCGGCGCGGCTCATGATGATGGTGTTGGCGCTCGGCACGTCGATGCCGGTCTCGATGATGGTCGAGCACAGCAGGATGTTGTAGCGCTGGGCCACGAAGTCGCGCATCACGCGCTCGAGTTCGCGCTCGGGCATCTGGCCGTGGGCCACGGCGATGCGGGCTTCCGGTAGCAGCTCGGTGAGCTTGTCGCGCCGGTTCTCGATGGTCTCGACCTCGTTGTGCAGGAAGTAGACCTGGCCGCCGCGCTTCAATTCGCGCAGCACGGCTTCGCGGATCACCGAGTTGTTCTCGCTGCGCACAAAGGTCTTGATCGCCAGGCGGCGTTGCGGCGCCGTGGCGATCACGCTCAGGTCACGCAAGCCCTCCATGGCCATGCCCAGGGTGCGGGGGATGGGGGTGGCGGTGAGTGTGAGCACGTCGATGTCGGCGCGCATGGCCTTGATGGCCTCTTTGTGGCGCACGCCAAAGCGGTGCTCTTCGTCGATGATGAGCAGGCCCAGGCGCTTGAACTTGACGGTGTCGCTCAGCAGCTTGTGCGTGCCCACGACGATGTCGATGGTGCCGTCTTCGATGCCTTGCATCGCGGCCTTGATCTCCTTGGCGGAGCGGAAGCGCGACATCTCGGCCACCTTCACGGGCCACTGGGCAAAGCGGTCGGCGATGTTTTGGTAGTGCTGCTCGGCCAGCAGGGTGGTGGGGGCCAGCAGGGCCACCTGCTTGCCGTTGTTGACGGCGACGAACATGGCGCGCAGTGCCACCTCGGTTTTGCCAAAGCCCACGTCTCCGCAGACCAGGCGGTCCATGGGGCGAGGGCTGATCATGTCTTGCACCACCGCATGGATGGCGGCGCGCTGGTCGGGCGTTTCTTCAAAGCCGAAGCCGGCCGAGAACGCCTCGTAGTCCTGCGCCTGGAAGCGGAAGGCAAAGCCTTCGCGGGCGGCGCGGCGGGCGTACAGGTTGAGCAGCTCGGCGGCGGTGTCGCGCACCTGCTCGGCGGCTTTGCGCTTGGCCTTGTCCCATTGGCCCGAGCCCAGGCGGTGCAGCGGCGCTTCTTCTGGGCTGACGCCCGTGTAGCGGCTGATCAGGTGCAGCTGGCTGACCGGCACGTACAGCGTGGCCTTGTCGGCGTACTCCAGGTGCAGGAACTCAGAAGGCCCGTCGCCCAGGTCCAGGTTGATCAGGCCCTGGTAGCGGCCGATGCCGTGGTTGGCGTGCACCACCGGGTCGCCCACGTTGAGCTCGCTCAGGTCTTTGATCAGCGAGTCGACATCGGTGGCCTGTTCGCTCTTTTTGCGGCGGCGCGTGGTGGGCGTGGCGTCGAACAGCTCGGTCTCGGTGACCAGGTGCAGGCTGCGCTCGGGCTGGGCCGGGTCGTGCCAGATGAAGCCGGCGGCCAAG
>JBEEJT010000166.1:0-7264 GCA_041169085.1 Pseudomonadota bacterium
CGCTCCAGCACGAGGGGGCGCAGGCCCATCTGGGCCAGGATCAGGGCCACGAAGATGCCGCAAGGGCCAAAGCCGATGACCACGGGGCGGCGATCTTGCGGGAAATCCGCCGGCGCGTGGCCAATGGGGTGGTAGCGGGTGTCGGGCGTGGGCCGGATGTGGGTGTCGCCGGCCAGGCGTTCTCGCACGCTGCGCTCCAGGGCCTCGGAGGCCAGTTCGCAGTCGAGGACGTAAATCAGGGTGATCGCGGTTTTCTTACGCGCGTCGTAGCTGCGCTTGAACACCGTGAAGTGGACCAGGTCGGCGTCGGCGATCCCCAGGCGGGCCAGGATGGCGGGCCGCAGGGCGTCTTCGGCGTGATCCAGAGGGAGACGCAATTCATTGATTCGGAGCATGGGCCGGATTTTCAACCGAAACCTTGCCCCGAACCAGAGGGGGCGCAAGCGCTGACGCTGAGGCCAGCACTCGTCAGCAGCAGGTCAGCTGCCGATCAGCCGCCCTTGTGGCAACGCTTGCCAGCGTTCTTCTTGCTGCGGGTGTGCGAACCGCGCTCCAGGCTGCGGCGTTGGCCCTTGCCACCGCGGGGCAGCGTGACGCCGTTGGGGGGCGTGGGACGGGGGGTGGCGAGGCGGTCAGCTTCGGTGACGATTTTGTTGCCCATGGTGGCTCCAGCAAAGGTGAATCAAACCCATCATTAGGCCACAGTCTGGCCTGGGCGTCCGTCAACAAGCGCTTTGAGTGACCCGCAGCTTGAAGTAGCTCATCAGCCCTTGCAGTTGCGTGGCCTGGGCCGACAGCTGCTCTGAAGTGGCCGACAGCTCTTCGGCGGCCGACGCGTTTTGCTGCGTGGCGTGGTTGAGCTCGTCCACCGCGCCCGTGATCATGGCCACGCCATTGGCCTGAGCGCCCGAGATGTCGGCGATCTGTTGCACCAACTGGCTGGTCTTCTGGATCGCCGGCACGATGTGGCCCAGCCGGCCGCCAGCCTCTTCGGCCAGGTGCACGCTGTCGCCCGCCAGGCGGCTGATCTCCTGCGCTGCGACCTGGCTGCGCTCGGCCAGCTTGCGCACTTCGGCCGCCACCACGGCGAAGCCCCGGCCATGCTCGCCGGCGCGCGCCGCCTCGATGGCGGCGTTGAGCGCCAGCAGGTTGGTCTGGTAGGCGATGTCGTCCACGATGGAAATCTTGCTCGCGATGGCGCGCATGGCCGCCACTGTCTTGCCCACCGCAGCGCCGCCCACCTGGGCCTCTTGCGAAGCGTTGGCCGCCATCTCGTCGGTCACCCGGGCGTTCTCCGATGTCTGCTTCACCGCCCCCGCGATCTCCTGCAGCGACACACTGGTCTGGTCGACGCTGGTGGCCTGCGAAGCCGCCGACTGCGAGAGCGACTGCGACGTGGACGACACCTGGTTGGCCGCCGACGTCAGCTCTTCGGCCGAGGTCTTGACTTCGGCGATGGTGCGCGAGAGCGTGTCGACCAGCTCGTTGAACTGTTCTGCCAGGGTCTTGAAAAAGCCTGTCTTGCCGTCGATCACCAGGCGCCCCGTCAAGTCGCCCGTCAAAGCCGCCTTCACGACCTGGTTGACCTCGGCCTCGGCGTTCACCTGGTCGGTGCGGTCTTGCCATTGCCCGATGGAGCCGATCTTGCGCCCCCCTTCGTCGCTCACAGGTGCCGTCATGACCTCGTACATGCGGCCGCCCAAAGCCATGGTGCTGGTGGTCAGCTGGTCGAGTCGGCGCAGGCGCTCGACGGCCGCCGCCGGGTCGGCGTAGAACAGGCCGATGGACGAGCCCAACACCTTGTCGGCCTGGAAGGCGGGCTGCACCTTGCGGAACTCGGCTTCGTCGCGCCGCAGCACCTGGCGCAGCGCCTCGTTGAGGTAGACCACGGTGCCGTGCTCGTCGGCGATGCGCACCGGCAAGGGGGCCACGTCCAGCGCCTGCTTGATGCGGGTGTGCTCGGCGGCCAGGCGCTGCTCTGCGTCGCGAGCGGCCAGTTGCTCGGTGCGGTCGTGCCACTCGACGGCGGTGCCCAGTCGGGTGCCTCGCTCGTCTTGCACCGGCGTGAGCATCAAATCGAAGGTGCGCTGGCCCAGCACCACGCGCACTTCCCGGGGCGACACCAAGTCGCGCAAGTGGCCGCGCTGCAGCGCGGGCACCGCCTGGAACACGTCGATGGACGCCCCCACCAGGCGCCCGGCATCGAACTGCGGGGCCACCGTGCGCAGGTCTGGCTGAGCGCGACGCAACATGGCCTGGAGCGAGGCATTGGCGTAGGCGATGTCGTGCTCGGCGTTGGTGACCATGAGCGAGGCGTCCGCCACGTCCAGCGCCTGCCGGATGCGGCTGGCGTGGTGGGCCTGCGTGCGCGTTTCGGAGACATCGAAGCCCAGCCGGATCTGCACCCGCTCGATGGCGTGCAACACCGTGTCGAGGAAGGCGTCTTGGTGGGGGTGCAGTTCGCCATGGAAATGGCCCACGGCCAGGCCCTGCAAGAGCTGGTCGGCCTGCACCAGCGTGGCTTGCGCCCGCTGGCCCAGCCTCACCAGGAAGACCACCGCTGCGACAGCGGTGAGGGCGCCCAGGCCGCGGGCCCAGGCCTGGGGCTGACAAGCCAGGGCCACGCCGACGGCCAGCAGGCCGGCGTCGAAGGCCTGCCGCCAAGGCAAGCCCAGCGCCCGCCAGGGCCGCCAGCGCCAGGCTCGGGCCAGCAGCCGATCACGCACCACGCGCCCGCCTTGCACCGTCCAGCCGCCGTCGGGTTGTTCGCGCAGCTGCCGGTAGGCCGCTTCGGCCGCCTGGACGGCCTCGCGGGCGGGCTCGGTGCGCACCGAGAGGTAACCGGTGACCTGGCCTTGTTCCAGCCAGGGCGTGACGCGGGCCTGCACCCAATAGTGGTCGCCATTGCTGCGTCGGTTCTTGACCAGGCCTTGCCAGGGCTGGCCCGCTTGAAGCGTGGCCCACAGGTCGCGGAAGGCCGCTTCGGGCATGTCGGGGTGGCGCACCAGGTTGTGGGCCTGGCCGATCAGCTCAGCGCGGCTGAAGCCCGACGCTTCGATGAAATCGTCGTTGACGTCGACGATGCGGCCGCGCAAATCGGTGCGGGACACGATCGTCGCGCCCGGGCGCAAACGGTATTCGTGCTGGGAAACGGGCAGGTTGGTGCGCATGTGTGGCCCTGACAGGCGGACAAGTTCTGGCCAGTGTCGGCCGGCCCCGGACTTTCTGATCCGTGAAAAAAGCGGTGGGCCGCACGCCACCTGCCCCCCCCTCTCGCCAGGGGGCCTCCTCCATAGGGATGAGGACAAACCCTGATTCCCTCGCCAGACTCCGACCCAGCAACAAACACATCATCAAATTGGGGATCAAGATGTACCAGCAGGACCCGCGGGAGCGGGGGGCCGCTTCGGCGGTCGTGGCGGCCGAGCCCTTGGGGCAGCCGCCGGTCAAGGGCGTCGCCACGGAAGCCACCCACCCTCGCCCGGTGAATTGCAGCGCCTTGCACGGCCTGCTCGGCGCCGTGCTCGACGAGTTGGACCACGGTGTGCTGATCTGCACGCCAGATGCCAGGTTGCTGGCCTTCAACCGCTGTGCAGTGCAAGCCTTGGAGCAACACCCCCACCTCAAGCTGCGAGACCACCACCTGGTCACCCGCCCCGCGCACGAGGTGGCGCTGCACAGCGCCCTGCGCCAGGCCGCCCAAGGCCGACGCAGCCTGGTCCCGCTGGGCAACGACAGCCAGCGGCGCTACCTGGCCTGCACCCCGCTGGGCGGCCCTGACCAGGTGTTGGTGCTCTTGGGCCGCGAACGCGCCTACAGCGCGGTGGCCTTCGAGATGTTCTGCGCGCAACACCACCTCACCCACGCCGAGCGCCGCGTGCTGGCCTCGCTGGTCAATGGCGAGCGCCCCACCGACATGGCGCATGGCTACGGTGTGGCCCTGTCCACGGTGCGCACCCAGATCGCCAACATCCGCGCCAAGCTCGGGGCCGACCGCATCGAAGCGCTCACCCAGATGGCTGCGGGCTTGCCGCCGCTGTCGGCGCTGCTGGGCGCCAGTCCCCACTGACCGCGCCAGGGCCGCGCCCAACCCGGGCAAGGCCCTGCACGGCCCAGGGCTGAGGCCAGGCGGCGACAATGGCGCCATGTCGACACTCCCCGTGGCCAGCCCTTGCGTGCGCCTGTGTACGCTCAACGACGACGACGTCTGCGTGGGCTGCGGCCGCACGCTCGACGACATCAAGGCCTGGCAAGCCATGCCCGACCCGGAGCGCCAGGCTTGCGTCAGCCGGGCCCACGATCGGCTGCGCGCCCTGGGCTTGCCGGTGCGCCAGCCCAAAGTGGCAGCGCTCCCACGGCCGCAGTCGCCCCGGCGCTGACCCCGGCCTCGGCCTGGTCGCTCAGAGCGACAGCTTGCCGGCGTAGCCCGTCATTTCCAGGTAGCCCCAGCCCACGCGTCGGCCTTGCGCATCGTGCAAGGCGCTCAAGCCTTCCCAATACGCCGTGCCGGTGCTGCCCCGGGTGTCTTGCTCCTGGTCGTTCACCAGCGCGCGCACCGTGTAGCGCTGGCCACCCACGTCGAGTTGCCAGGCGGTGGGGTAGCGGGCGCGGGTGCGCGGGCTGTCCCAGTGGGCCAACGGCGTCCAGCTCACCTGGTGGGGCGACCAGTCCTGCTGGCGGCCGTCCGGGCCACGCCAGCCACCGCCCGCCCACATCGCCCGCCCCTGGCGGTCCCGGATCCGGAACGCCATCAAGGCGCTGCCGTCGTCGAGGTTCATGCCCACCCAGTCCCAGCCCACGGCCTGCGCGTCCAACACCGACTCCGACCATTCGTGGTCGAGCCAGGCGCGCCCCTGCAGGCTGGACGCCGCAGCCGACGCGCCCGCCGCACCCGCCGCCACTTGCAGGCTGGCCGTGACCGCCAACTGGGGCTCGGAGTAATAGTGGCTGGCCTGGGCCGCGCCCGGCCCCTTGCGGGAGTAGCCCGCCTGGCCTTGCAACAGCCAGGGCTGGGTGCTGCGGGCTTGCAACTGCAAAGCGAAGTCGGGGGTGCGCACCCGGCCTTCATACACGCTGCGGCCCGCCGTCGCCCCCGCTTGCCGCAGCAAGGCGGCGTCGCGCAGGTGCACGGCGGTGTCGGTCTCGGCGGCCTCGGCCACGCCCAGGCCGGCGCGGGCCACCTGCTGGTGGTGCCACAGGCGCTGGCCAGCCACGTCGGTCACCGCCGCGTGCAGCACGATGAGCTGGTGCGGCGCGAAGGCCGAGCGGCTGTCGGCGGCCAGGTCGGTGCGCGAGCGAAAGAAGGTGATCTGAAAGCCCCAGGCCGGAGGAGCGTGGGCGGGGGCCCCCGGCTCGGCGAGCCACCCCGTCAGGTACCACCATTCGGTGCGCGCGGCCGGGTGGCTGCCCAAGTCCCGCGGCCAGCTCAGGCGGCGGCCGGGGTGCACGGCCGGCTCGCTGGCCGGGGGCGCGGCCGGTGCGCTCATCGCCAGGCCTGGCGACATGGCGCCCAGGCGAGCGGCCCACGCCCACCAGGCGGCGCGGGTCAGGCAGGCGCGGCGGCCTGTCGGGTCGGGGTGGGCCATCAGCTTTCCTCCTTCACGGCCCGCACGGCCGCCACGCTGACCGCGGCGCGCCCGGCGGCCCAGGCCGTCGCCGTCCCGGCCACCACCACGGCGGCACACAGGGCCAGCAGGCGCGACCAGGGCAGGGCCAGGTCCATCGTCCAGTGGAAGCTCTGTGGGTTGACCACCTTCACCAACACCAGGCTGATCAGCAGGCCCAACGCCAGCCCCACGGCCGCGCCCACCACGCTCATGGCGGCGCCTTCGGCGGCCACGGTGGCCAGGACTTCGCGGCGGGTGAAGCCCAGGTGCGCCAACAGGCCGAACTCCTTGCGGCGCGCCAGCACCTGGGCCGAAAAACTCGCGGCCGTGCCAAACAGGCCGATGCCGATGGCCACGGCTTGCAGCCAGAGGGTGACTGCAAAGCTGCGGTCGAACACCCGCAGCGTCTGCACGCGGATCTCCGCCGGGCGGGCCACCTGCAGCCCGCTGACCGGGGTGTCCGGCCATTGCCGCATGGCCTGTTCGGTGCGGGCGGCCACCGCTTCGCCAGGCTGCGTGAACCACACGCCCAGGTCGGTGAGGCGGCTGTCGCCACTCCAGCGCTGGTAATCGGCCAGCGGCATGACCAGGGCCCCGCTTTGCCGTGCGTAATCGCGCCACACCCCCACCACCCAGGCACGCACGGGGGGCTGGCCCGCCCGCAGCGGCAAGGCCAAGGTCTGCCCCACCCGGGCGCCATAGAGGTCGACCATGGCTTCGCTCACGTAGACGGGCACCACGCCGGGCGGCGCAGGGCGCACGGGGCCCACCAAGGGCAGGCCGGGGGCGGCGGGGTCCACAGGCCGGGCGATGAGCGTCAGCGGTGGGCGAGCGGCGTCCAGGCTCAATTCGCCGATCCAGGCCGCCCGGGTGCGCGACACGCCGGGCAAGGCCGCCACGCGGGCGGGCCAGTCGGCGGGCAGATGGGGCAAGCTCGCGGCATCGGCCGCGCCACCACCGGGGGGCGCCAGCCGCACGTACAGGTCGGCCGGGAGCATGACCTCCAGCCAGGCGATGACCGAGCCCCGGAAGCTGGCCACCATCACCGTGATCGCGACCGACAAGCTCAGCGAGGCCACGATGCCCGCCATGAGCACCGCTGCGCCGTGGCGCATGCGGCGCGCCCGCTCCAAGGCCAGCAGGGCACGGGCGTCTCGACGCCAGCGCCCGGTGAGGGCCGGCGACAGCAGGGCACTCAGCGCCGCAGGCACCAGCGCCAGGCCGGCCAGCAACAAGGCCATCACGGCCGCGTAAGCCGCCCAGGCCACGCCGCCCCAGGCAGGCAACTGCGCCAGGGCTGCGGCCACCGCCAGCAAGGCCAGTCCCCGCGCCAGGCTGGCGCGGCCCGCCCGACGGGACTCGGCTTCGCTGTGCACCAGGCCCAGGCCTTTGAGCGCCTGAGCCGCCGGCATGTGCGCCACCGTGGCGGCGGGCGCCCAGCCCCCGGCCACCGCCGCCGCCAGGCCCAGCGCGCCATAGGCCAGCGCAGCGCCCCCAGACCACTGCAGCGTCGGCTGCACGCCGGTGAAGTAGCCCCCACCCAGGTCGCCACCCAACACGCGCAGCGCCCCGGCGGCCAGCGCCGTGCCACCGGCCACGCCCAGCACCGCCCCCCCCCCGCCCAGCACGCCCCCATCCAGCCACACCAGCCCCCGACG
>JBEEJT010000167.1:0-18961 GCA_041169085.1 Pseudomonadota bacterium
CGCTTCCAGAAGGTCGAAGTGGTGGAGCCTTCGGTCGAGCAGACCATCGAGATCCTCAAGGGCCTGAAGTCGCGCTTTGAAGAGCACCACAGCGTGAAGTACGCCCTGGGTGCGCTGCAGGCTGCTGCGGAGTTGTCGGCCAAGTTCATCAACGACCGTCATTTGCCCGACAAGGCCATTGACGTGATCGACGAAGCGGGCGCGGCCCAGCGTGTGCTGCCCAAGTCCAAGCAAAAGAAGACGATCACCCGCGCCGAGGTGGAAGAGATCGTGGCGAAGATCGCCCGCATCCCTTCGACCAGCGTGTCGTCGGACGACCGCTCCAAGCTCAAGACCCTGGACCGCGACCTCAAGAGCGTGGTGTTAGGTCAGGACAACGCTATCGATGCGCTGTCGTCGGCCATCAAGATGGCGCGTTCTGGCTTGGGCAAGCCTGACAAGCCGATCGGCGCCTTCCTGTTCAGCGGCCCGACGGGCGTGGGCAAGACGGAAGTGGCCAAGCAACTGGCCTACATCCTGGGCATCGAGCTGATCCGCTTTGACATGTCGGAATACATGGAGCGCCACGCCGTGAGCCGCCTGATCGGTGCGCCTCCGGGTTATGTCGGCTTCGATCAAGGCGGTCTGCTGACCGAGGCGATCACGAAGAAGCCGCACGCGGTGCTGCTGATGGACGAGATCGAGAAGGCGCACCCCGACGTCTTCAACGTGCTGCTGCAGGTGATGGACCACGGCACGCTGACCGACAACAACGGTCGCAAGGCCGACTTCCGCAACGTGCTCATCATCATGACCACGAACGCGGGCGCCGAGACCTTGCAGAAGGCTTCCATTGGCTTCACCAACCCGCGCGAGCTGGGCGACGAGATGGGCGACATCAAGCGCATGTTCACGCCGGAATTCCGCAACCGTCTGGACGCCATCGTGGGCTTCAAGCCGCTCAACGAAGAGGTCATCCTGCGCGTGGTGGACAAGTTCCTGCTTCAGCTGGAAGGTCAGTTGGGCGAGAAGAAGGTGGAAGTCACGTTCACCGACGCGCTGCGCAGCTACCTGGCCAAGCGTGGTTTCGATCCGCTCATGGGCGCACGCCCGATGCAGCGCCTGATCCAGGACACCATCCGCCGGGCCCTGGCCGACGAGTTGCTGTTCGGCAACCTGGTGGACGGTGGTCGCCTGACGGTCGATGTGGTGGACAACGACAAGGGCGAGCCGGAAGTCAAGCTCGACATCCAGCCCAACAAGAAAGCCGACAAGGCCAAGCCCGAAGCCGCCACGGCGGAGTGAACCTTGGCCCTGCGGGGCCCACATGAAAAAGGCGAGCCTGGTGCTCGCCTTTTTGCTTGGTGGGGCGCTCAGCGGCAGGCTTGAGCGGGCGTCAGTCGGGTGAAGCCGTCGGCCGTCAGGCGCAAGACTTCCGCCCTGGGGTGGCCGTGGTCCAAGTCCCAGTCCGACAGCACGTGGCGCACGGCGTCAGGCAAGCCGAAGGGCGCATCTCCCGGTTGGTGGGTGTGGCCGTGGATGAGGCTGCGCGTTTGGGTGGCCTGGAGCCAGGCTGCCGTATGGGTGGCGTCGAGGTCTGCCCAGTCCATGGGGCCTTGATCTGCCTTGTGGGCTTCGCTGGCTTCGCGCATCGCGCGTGCTTCGGCCAGCCTGCGCTCCAAGGGCTTGGCCAGGAAGGCTTGTTGCCAGGCTGGGCTGCGGATGTGCTGGCGCACCTGCAGGTAGGCGGTGTCGGCGAGGCACCAGGCGTCACCGTGGGTGACGAGGTGATCCTGGCCAAAAGCGCTCAGCTTCATGGGGTCGGCGAGCGCGATGGCCTGACAGGCCTGGCGCAAGTCTTCGCCCATGAGGAAGTCGCGGTTGCCCACCATGATGCCGAGAGTGAGCCGTTGTCCGGCCGCTCGCAAGGCGTCGACGCAGCGGCCTTCGAAGGGCAGGGTGCGCATGTCGTCGCCCACCCAGGCTTCGAACAGGTCGCCCAGGATGAACACGGCGTCGGCCTGGGTGCCCGCGAGGTAGTTCATCCAGGCTTGCGTGGTCAGCGGGTGCCGCTCGTCGAGGTGCAAGTCGGAGATGAAGTCGATGGATTGCCAGTGCGCTGGGGCCTCAAAACGCGAACACCGCCCATCGGGCGGTGTTGCAGCGGCGAGGGCAGCGGGTGGGTGCTGCCCCGACATTCAGACCTCGACGGCCTTGGTGATGGTCACGTCGTCAAGCGGCACATCGTCGTGGAAGCCGCGGCGGCCGGTGCGCACCTTTTCGATCGCATCCACCACTTCGGTCCCGGCGACCACCTTGCCGAAGACGGCGTAGCCCCAACCTTGTGCCGATTCGGACTTGAAGTTCAGGAAGTCGTTGTCGGTGGCGTTGATGAAGAACTGAGCGCTGGCCGAATGGGGCGCGCTGGTGCGGGCCATGGCCAGGGTGTACTTGTCGTTCTTCAGGCCATTGTTGGCTTCGTTTTCGATGGGGTCACGGGTGGCCTTTTGCTTCAGGCCGGCTTCGAAACCGCCGCCCTGGATCATGAAGCCCTTGATGACGCGGTGGAAGACGGTGCCGTCGTAGTGGCCTGCCTGGACGTAGGCCAGGAAGTTGGCGACGGTCTTGGGGGCCTTGACGTCGTCAAGTTCAACGCGGATCACGCCGGCAGTGGTGTGGAGTTCAACGGTCTTGGTCATGGTCATTTCTCGATGGTGACTTGCTTGATGACGACGGGCTGGACGGGCACGTCGCCATGGGGGCCACGCATGCCGGTTTCGACCTTGCGGATCTTGTCGACCACGTCCATGCCGGCCGTCACTTTGCCGAACACCGCGTAGCCATTGCCATCGGGTGAGCGGGCGGCGTCCAGAAAGGCATTGTCCTTCACATTGATGAAGAATTGGGCCGTGGCCGAGTCCGGCACGTTGGTGCGGGCCATGGCGATGGTGCCGCGCGCGTTGCTCAGGCCATTGCGGCTTTCCAGCGGAATGGGTGCGCGGGTGGGCTTCTCTTTCATGTCGGCGGTCATGCCGCCGCCCTGGATCATGAAGCCGTCGATCACGCGGTGGAAGACGGTGTTGCTGTAGTGGCCTGCCTTGACGTATTGCAGGAAGTTGTCAACGGTCTTGGGGGCCTTGGCCGCGTCGAGTTGGACGACGATGTCGCCCATGCTGGTCGCGATCTTGACGTTCTGGGCTTGCACCCAGGTGCAGGTGGCCAGCAGGCCGACGCTCAGGGCGACCTGGAGGCCGCGCAGCTTCACATTCATCCGATCACTCCTTCGAAGAAGATCTTCCACAGTCCGCCTTCCTTGCCCCAGTATTGACGTTTGACGGCACCGGTGCGTTGACCTTCGCCCACTTCACCGAAGGTGACGACGAGGATGTCGGACTTGTCTTTCCAGCTGAGAATGGCGAGGTCTTTGAGTTGCAGGACCTTGCCGCGCTGTTGTTGGACGTCGCGCTCGAGCTGCTGACGGAATTGGGGCAGGTCGAGCTTGCCGGAGGCGAACTGCGGCGAATAGAACGCCAGCAGGCGGTTGAGGTCGCCGCTGGCGCGGGCGACCCGCCAGCCTTCCAGCAGGTTTTGCAGGTTGCGGCGCTGGTTTTCGTTGCCTTGGGGGCTGACCCATTGCAGGCTGCGCGCGATCACGACCGGGGTGGTGCGCGGTTGCACGCGCTGCAAGATGGTTTGCAGTTCGGGGTTAGCCAGCACCACGCAACCGTCCGTGCTGTTGGGGCTGCGGGCGTAGCTGTCGCTGGGCACGCCATGCAGCCAGATGCCGCCGCCGGTCTTGCCTTGGCGGCGATCGTATTCGTTCGGGTAGTTGAGCGGCAGGGCACCCACACCGTAGAAATCGGTCAGTTGCTTGGCTTCGAGGCGGCTGGTGATGTAGTAGACGCCCAGCGGGGTGCGCTGGTCGCCTTCGGTGTTCTTCTCGGCGCCCAGGCGGCCGATGGACACGTAGTGCTCGGCCACGAGGTGCATGCCCTGGGCCGTGTTCTCGAACAGGTAAAGCCGTGAGCGGCTGGCGTCGACGGCGATGGCGTGGCGTGTGCTGGCCGGCATCTCGACGAACTGGGCGGGCAGGGCGCCGGCTGGCGGGCGCTCACGCAAAGCGGCCAGGCGGCGCTCGGCTTCCGTCTTGAGTTGGTCGAGCTTCTGAGGCGCTTTGGCCGCCATGTCAGCCGGCGCGTGGCCCATGGCCGGCAAAGCTTGGACGCGCGCGAGCAGCAGGTCGCCGTAGACCAGTTGGGCGAGCTGGAAGTTGGGGATGTCTTTCACCAGGGCCTCGGCCTTGGTGAGGGCTTGTCGCGACTGGCCGGCGCCGATCAGCCTGTACACCTCGATGAGCCTTGACTCGGCCGGTGCCAGGGGGCCGGAGGCCAGGCCAGTGTCGGCTTGAGCGATCTGGGTGGACGCATTCATCAACCGGTTGGCGTTGCCGGAAGCAGGCTCGGAGCGGGTGTTCACCACCTCGCCCTGGTTCGACGAACCCAGCCCCAGCCGCGTGGCCTGTGCGCGAGGCTGCGCCCAGCCCGCCGTCATGCCCACCATCAACAAGGTCACCGCGCACAGCCTGCGCACGGCGACTCGTCCACCCTTCATCTTCATCACGACCCAGCGCTTTCCTTCACGATCAGCCAGTTGCTGCCGCTGCGAACCATTTCCAGCTTCTTGCCGCTGCTGACCGACAGGCTGTCGGCCTTGTAGTCCTGGTGGAAGGTGACCGTGGCCTTGTTGCCGTTCACGCTCACGTGGACGTCAGACAACTTGACCGAAATGCTGCGCTTGCCGGAGATGCGTTCCTGGCGCTCGCGTTCCCAGGCTTTGCGGCTGCCCTTGCCGCCATCGAAGTCGCGGGCATAGGCGGCCACGTAGCCGTCCACATCCTTCTTGCTCCAGGCTGCGGCCCAGGCCTTGACGGCCGATTCGACGTCCTTTTCGCTGGCCGTGTCGGCCTTGACCGGTTCGGGCTGAGCGGGCTTGACGGCGGCCACCGGCGGGGCCACGGGCGCGGGTGCCGGGGCGGGCTTGGCCACAGGGGCGGGGGCCGGCGCAGGCGTCGGGGTGGGGGCCGGAGCCGGGGCAGGGATCGGTGCGGGCGCAGGTGCCGGGGTCGGGGCTGCGACGGCGTTGCGTTCCTTGGGGAACAGCTCGCGGATCATGGCGAGCTTGGGGGCCACGGCCGAGCGGGTGTCGATCTGCAGGGCTTTGGAGTAAGCCTGGCTGGCGAGCTTGGCGTACACGTCGCCCAGGTTCTCGTAAGCGGTGGCGTAGCTCGGGTTGGTGCGGATCGCCATTTCGAGCGCGGTGCGGGCCTTGTCGTACTGGCCTTGCTGTGCGTACAGCACGGCGAGGTTGTTGAAGGGCTCGGGCAGCTCGGGGAAGTCTTCGGTCAGCTTGGTGAAAGCGGTGATGGCTTCGGCGGTGCGACCGGCTTGCGACAGGCTGATGCCGCGCAGGAAGCGCATCATCGGGTCGCGGGGTTTGCTCTGCAGGTATTGGTCCGCCTTCTGCAGCGCTTCCACGTTCTTGCTGGCGCCCAGGAGTTTTTGGACATCGGCGATGTCATCCGCTTGGGCGGCCAGGGCTGTCAGGGACAGGGCGGCAGCCGCGACGCATTGGACTGCGAACTGCGCAGCCAGGGTCGAGAGCCGGGATCCGAGCGGAGAGGCAACAGATGACATGTGTGTGTTGGCGGTTGGATGACTTGAAGCCAGGCGGACTTGCAGTGTCTGCCTGGCGGACGACCTGGGAGAATAACAGTGACCGTTCAAGGACGCGCTCATCATTCACCCTGATCGATGAGGCAGCCCGCTATACTCCGCCGATTGTATCTGAGCGGCAGCGGCGCCCATCCCCCTAACGCCTGAGGGCGCAACAGGGGCGAGCGCGTCGGGCCCGCGTTTGTCCATGCCTTTGCGCCTCTTCAATTCCCTCACCCGCCAGACCGAGACCTTCACGCCCATGGTGGCCGGGCAGGTCAAGATGTATGTGTGCGGCGTGACGGTCTACGACCTGTGCCATGTGGGCCATGCCCGCATGATGTTGTCTTTCGATGTGGTTCAGCGCTGGCTCAAGGCCAGTGGCTACCAGGTGACCCTGGTGCGCAACATCACGGACATCGACGACAAGATCATCCGCCGTGCGGTGGAGCGCGGGATCACGATCCGCCAGCTCACCGAAGAAATGACGGCTGCCATGCACGACGACATTTCGCAGTTGGGCATCGAGCCGCCCACTCACGAGCCTCGCGCCACCGAATACGTGCCTCAGATGCTGTCGATGATCGGCCGCCTGGAGGCCAATGGCCTGGCTTACCGGGCCAGCAATGGCGACGTGAATTACGCCGTGCGCAAGTTCGAGGGTTACGGCAAGTTGTCGGGCAAGTCGCTGGACCAACTGCGCGCTGGCGAGCGCGTGGCGGTGGATGACGGCAAGCTCGATCCGATGGACTTCGTGTTGTGGAAGTCGGCCAAGCCGGAAGAGCCGGCCGACGCCAAGTACGCTTCCGAGTTCGGCGAAGGCCGCCCGGGCTGGCACATCGAGTGCTCGGCCATGGCTTGCTCGTTGTTGGGCGAGCAGTTCGACATCCACGGCGGCGGGCTCGATTTGCAGTTCCCCCACCACGAGAACGAAGTGGCCCAGAGCGAAGGCGCCAGCGGCAAGCGCTTCGTCAACTACTGGATGCACAACGGCTTTGTGAACGTGGACAACGAGAAGATGTCCAAGTCCTTGGGCAACTTCTTCACCATCCGCGATGTGTTGAAGCACTACGACGGCGAGACGGTGCGCTTCTTCATGCTGCGCACCCATTACCGCAGCCCCTTCAATTACAGCGACACCGGCCTGGACGACGCGCGCGCAGGCCTCAAGCGCTTGTACACGGCCTTGCAAAGCGTGGACCCGCAAGGCGCCCTGGTGCCCGCCGCCATCGACTGGGCTTTGCCTGAAGAGGCGCGGTTCAAAGAGGCGATGGACGAAGATTTCAACACCCCGATCGCCTTGTCGGTGTTGTTTGACCTGGCCAGTGAAGTCAACCGCAGCCAGTCGGTGGCCTTGGCGGTCCGCTTGAAGTCGCTGGCTCGGGTGCTGGGCATCTTGCAGTCGCCGCCACAGCAGTACTTGCAAGGTGGGGCGGGTGAGGGCGACGAGGTTGCTCGCATCGAGTCGCTCATCGCCGCGCGCGCCGAGGCCAAAGCGTCGAAGAACTTCGCTGAGGCCGACCGCATCCGTGCCGAGTTGACCGCCATGGGCGTGGTGCTCAAGGACGGCGCCCAAGGCACGAGTTGGGTGAAGGCCTGATGAGCAAGACCAGCACCGAGTCCACTGGCGACTCGACCGAAGGCCTGATCACGCCCCCTTACTGGGACGAGGCGAGCAAGCACCTGTCCAAGCGAGACCGGGTGATGCGCAAGTTGATCGCCGACCACGGTTCGGCGCGCCTGTACAGCCGTGGGGATGCGTTCACCACCCTGGCGCGCTCGATCGTGGGGCAGCAGATTTCCGTCAAGGCCGCTCAGGCGGTCTGGGAGCGGCTGTTGACCTTGTTCGGCCAGCAGCCGCCCGAGCAGCGTGCGCCACTGCCGGTGGATGGTGTGGCCCAGATGTCGGTGGAGCAGTTGCGTGGTGTGGGCCTGTCGGCCCGCAAGGTGGAATACCTGCTGGACTTGGCTCGCCATTTCCAGGAAGGCACCGTGCACGTGGCCGACTGGCACGGCATGGACGACGAAGCGATCATCGAAGAGTTGGTGGACATCCGGGGCATCGGGCGGTGGACCGCCGAGATGTTCCTGATTTTTCACCTGATGCGACCCAACGTGCTGCCGCTGGACGACCTGGGGTTGATCAAGGGCATCAGCCTCAACTATTTCAGTGGCGAGCCCGTGTCGCGTGCCGAGGCGCGTGACATTGCCGAAGCCTGGGCCCCTTACCGAAGCGTGGGCACCTGGTATCTCTGGCGCAGCCTCGATCCGCTACCCGTGGAGTACTGAGGCGAGAGCGCACACAAGAAGGACATTGCCATGAGCAAGCGACATTTCCTGGAGTTCGAGCAGCCCATTGCCGAACTCGAATCCAAGATCGAAGAGCTGCGTTACGTGCAGAGCGAGTCGGCCGTCGACATCTCTGAAGAGATCGAACGCCTGAGCAAGAAAAGCCTGCAGCTGACCAAAGACATCTACGCCAACCTGTCGCCGTGGCAGGTCACGCAGATCGCCCGCCATCCGCAGCGCCCTTACACGCTGGACTACGTGAACGAACTGTTCACCGATTTCCAGGAGATGCACGGCGACCGCCATTTCTCTGACGACCAATCCATCGTGGGGGGCCTGGCCCGTTTCAATGGCCAGCCTTGCATGGTGGTGGGTCACCAGAAGGGCCGAGACACGAAGGAGCGCGCGATGCGCAACTTCGGCATGTCGCGCCCTGAGGGCTACCGCAAGGCCTTGCGCCTGATGGAGACGGCGCAGAAATTTGGCTTGCCGGTGTTCACGTTTGTGGACACCCCGGGGGCGTATCCGGGCATTGGCGCTGAAGAGCGCAACCAGTCTGAAGCGATTGGCAAGAACATCTTCGAGATGGCTCGCCTGGAAGTGCCCATCATCACCACCATCATTGGTGAAGGTGGTTCGGGCGGCGCCCTGGCCATCTCGGTGGCCGATCAGGTGCTGATGCTCCAGTATTCGGTGTACTCGGTGATCTCGCCCGAAGGTTGCGCGTCGATCTTGTGGAAGACGGCGGACAAGGCGTCCGATGCGGCTGAGGCCCTGGGCATCACGGCGCATCGCCTGAAGGCGCTGGGGCTGATCGACAAGATCATCAGCGAGCCGGTGGGCGGGGCGCACCGCGACCACAAGCAGGCCTGCGCCAACCTCAAGCGTGCGCTCAACGATGCTTTGCGCCAGGTCAGCGACCTGAAAGTGAAGGACCTGCTGCAGACCCGCTACGAGCGCCTGCAGAGCTATGGTCGCTACACGGACACCAAGGAAGCCTGATCGGCTGAGCCATGCTGTGTCGGCGGCCTGGGTGGCCGTCGAGCAGCAGCGTGCTCCCCACGCAGAGCTTGGGGGGCGCGCGCCGGACGTGTGGGCTGTGGCCTGCAGTGGCGGCCGCGATTCGCTGGCGCTGACCCATGTGGCGGCCCGGCTGGCGGCTGAACGTTGCGAGCAGGGGCGCCCCACCGAGGTGGTGGCCCTGCACGTGCACCATGGCTTGATGCCGGAGGCCGACGCCTGGGTTGAGCAGGTGAGCGAGGCGGTGGCTTCCTGGGCCGCTGCCGGCTGGCCTGTGCGCGTGGTGGTGCGGCGGGTGGCCGTGGCGGTGCTGCCGGGTGACAGTCTGGAGCAGCGGGCACGTCAGGCTCGCCATTCGGCCTTGCAAGACATGGCCGGCGAGGTGGGTGCCCATGTGCTGTGGTTGGCCCACCATCGAAGAGACCAGGCCGAAACCCTGTTGTTGCAGGGCTTGCGCGGGTCTGGGGTCAGTGGGCTGGCGGGGATGCCGGCTTTGGCGCAGCGCCGTGGTTTGTGGTGGGGGCGTCCCTGGCTGGCGGTGGACCCGCAAGCGATTGCGGACCATGTCTCACGCCACGGGTTGCGCCATGTCGAAGACGGCAGCAACGGCGATGTGCGCTGGGCGCGCAACCGACTCCGTCATGAGGTGTGGCCGGCACTGAGCCAGGCGTTTCCGCACGCTGAAGGTTCGTTCGCGATGGCCGCCGCCCATGTGGCCGACACCTTGCCCATCGTGGCCCAGTGGCTTCATCGCGAATGCGAGGCGCTGGGCATGCTGGGGTGCACATGGCCTGTTCAGGCCTGGGCACAGCGGCCGGCCCACGAGCGGCGGCTCTTGCTGGCGCATTGGTACCGCGCCTGTGTGGGGCGCAGCTTGCCGGCGAGCTGGGTGCAGCGCCTGGCCGATGAGTGGCCCGCCTTGGCGGCCTGCGCACAGCCCTGGTCTGACAGCACCTTGGGCCTCAGCTTGTACCGTGGCGAGGTGGCTTGGGCGGCGTCGCCCTCAGCCGCCGTGAGCGGGGTCGGCGAACCTCAGGGCTTCTGGGTGGCCGGACCGGGTGACCACCCCGTGCCGGCCTGGGGGCTGGTGTTGCAGGTCAGGGAGGCCTCGGCGGATGCTGGGCTGGCGGGCTTGGGGCCTGCATGGTCGGGCCGATGGCATTGCCAGGCCAGACAAGGGGGAGAGCGTTGGCAGGCCCACGCAGCCGGGCCGGCTCGGTCGCTCAAGAAGCAGTTTCAGTCAAACGGTGTGCCGCCCTGGGCTCGCGCGCAGCCCTTGGTGTGGCGAGACGAGACGCTGTTGTGGGTGCCGGGGCTGGGGGTGGACGCCCGCTGCCGCGCCCCGCAGGGTGAGGCCGCATGGGTGCTGAGTTGGGTGCCCCTGGCGTGAATGTGGGGTGGCTGGTGGCTTGGGGCTGCCAAGGCTTCACGCGGCCAGCGCATTCAGGGGGCTCCCCGGATGACAGGTGTGCAGCGGCTGGGGTTAAAATCGAAGGTTTGATCGCGTAGGGCTTTGGGCCCGACCACCGGGCGTCGCTCGGGGGCGCCACGCGATTGCTTCCAACCACATCTGACATGGCACTGATCGTTCACAAATACGGCGGCACGTCGATGGGCTCTACGGAGCGCATCCGCAACGTGGCCAAGCGTGTGGCCAAGTGGGTGCGTGCGGGTCACCAACTCGTGGTCGTGCCTTCGGCCATGAGCGGCGAGACCAACCGCCTGCTGGGCCTGGCCAAAGAGCTTTCCGACCGCGCCAACCCGCGCGAACTCGACATGATCGCCTCCACAGGCGAGCAGGTGTCCGTGGGTCTGCTGGCCATTGCCTTGCAGGCTGAAGGCATCGATTCGGTGAGCTATGCCGGCTGGCAAGTGCCCATCAAGACCAATTCGGCCTTCTCCAAAGCCCGCATCGAGAGCATCGACGACACCCGCGTGCGCGCCGACCTGGCTGCTGGCAAGGTGGTGGTGATCACGGGCTTCCAGGGCGTCGACCCTGAAGGCCACATCACCACGCTGGGCCGTGGCGGCTCCGACACGTCCGCCGTGGCCGTGGCTGCTGCCATGAAGGCCGACGAATGCCTGATCTACACCGACGTGGACGGCATTTACACGACCGACCCGCGTGTGGTGCCTGAAGCGCGCCGCATGAAGTCGATCAGTTTCGAAGAGATGCTGGAAATGGCCTCTCTGGGTTCGAAGGTGCTGCAGATCCGCTCGGTGGAATTCGCCGGCAAGTACCGCGTGCCCACCCGCGTGCTGTCGAGCTTCACCCCCTGGGACATCGACCTGGAAGAAGAAGCCAAGTCGGGCACGCTCATCAGTTTTGAGGAAGACGAGAACATGGAACAAGCCGTTGTTTCCGGCATCGCGTTCAACCGCGACGAAGCCAAGATCACCGTGGTCGGCGTGCCCGACACCCCCGGCATCGCCTACCAGATCCTGGGCAAGGTCGCCGACGCCAACATCGACGTGGACGTGATCATCCAGAACGTGTCGCACGACGGCAAGACCGATTTTTCGTTCACGGTGCCGCGCAACGATTACGCCAAGACCATGGAGTTGCTCCAGTCGGAAGTGCAAGGCAAGCTGGGTGCACGCGAGATCGTGGGCGACCCCAAGATCTGCAAGGTGTCGATCGTCGGCATCGGCATGCGCAGCCACGTGGGCATCGCTTCGACGATGTTCAAGACGCTGTCGGACGAGAGCATCAACATCCAGATGATCACCACCAGCGAAATCAAGACTTCCGTCGTGATCGACGAGAAGTACATGGAGCTGGCCGTGCGCGCGCTGCACAAGGCGTTTGGTCTGGACCAGGCCAAGGCCTGAAGCTGAGAGGTGTGCGACTGACGTTGTTTTGAGCCCAAAACGTTGCGGCCACCGATGTGGCGGGCTTTTCGGGCTAGAATTCGCGTCGTTGCTGGAGTCGTGACCGAGAGGCCGAAGGTGCTCCCCTGCTAAGGGAGTATGCGGTGATGAGCTGCATCGAGGGTTCGAATCCCTCCGACTCCGCCACAAACATGAAAGCCCGTCCTTTGGACGGGCTTTTTTTGTTGTCTGGCGCCGCAGCCTGCTTCAGGCCAGGTCGGCCGTGTGGCGCGCGGGCAGCTTGAGCGTGAACGTGGCGCCCAGCCCCGGGCCTTCGCTCTGTGCTTCGAGGCTGCCGCCCATGTCGCGTGCGGCAAGCACGCAGCTGTGCAGGCCAAAGCCGTGGCCATCGGGCTTGGTGGTGAAGCCGTGGGCAAAGATGCGCGTGAGGTGTTCGGGCCGGATACCCACGCCGTTGTCCTTCACCCGCATGCGCAATTGGCCATCGACCTCGTCCACGTCGAGCTGGACTCGGCCTTCCTGTTGGCCAGGGCCGCTGCAGGCCTGCTTGGCGTTGCTCAGCAGGTTCATGAGGATCTGCAAGACCCTCGGCCGGTCCAGCTGCATGCTGGGCAGGTCGGCGATGCGGGCCTCCAGGTGCACCTTGTGGCGGGCCATGGCGGCTTCGTTCATTTGCAGGGCGTCCTGGATCAGGCTGGCCACCCGTATCGGCTCGAGCAGGCTGCTGTGTCCGGCATAGGACTGCTGCATGGCCACGATTTCCTTGATGTGGTCCACGCGCTGGATGAGCTGATCGAGCTCCTGCAGCATGTCGCTGTGTTCGGTCGTGACGGTTTGGACCAGCTTGTGCAGGTAGCCGGGCAGGCGTTTGCCTTTGTCGTCCTGGGTGAAGAAATGGCCCAGGTCGTGTTCGTGCTCCGCCATCAAGGCCACGGCCTTGCCAAAGCCCGCGGCCTTGGTGTGTCGCAAGCGGTGGCCGATGACGTCGGCCGACACGTTGACGCTGTTGAGTACGTTGCCCACGTTGTGCAGCACGTTGGTGGCGATCTCGGCCATGCCGGCGCGACGCGCGGTGTCGACCAGGCTGGCTTGGAGCTCTCGGAGCTCACGCGTGCGGGCTTGCACGCGGGCCTCCAGTTCACCGTAGACGCGGGCGTTGTCGAGTGAGACGGCCAGCTGGGCCGCCACCAGCAGCACGGTGTCGAGTTGCTCGGCCGAGAAGCGGCCTGCGCCCAAGTGGTTCTCCAGCAGCAAGAGGGCTTGCAGCTGGCCTTGGCCCAGGACGGGCAAGACCAATGCAGAGCCGGGGCGCTGGCGAGCGTCGCGCACGGTTGATTGGAAGCGTTCGTCTTGCGTGACGTCGGGCACCAGCAACGGCGCCCGGGTGCGCTCCACAAAGCGCAAAGCGGCGGTGGGCAGCGGGGCGTCGTCCGGTCGCGCAGCCGCAGCTTGCCAGTTGGCCGAACCGGCATCCCGCGTGAGCAGCTGCACACGGGTGGCGCCGGTCATGGCGGCCAGGATGTCGCTCACGCTGCGGGTCAGGCGTTCGAGGCCGGTCTCCGAAGAGAGCAGCTGAGAGGCACGGACCACGGCCATGAGGTCGATGGCATGTTGGGCGGGCGAGGGGGGTGCAGCTTCCACGTCGGCAGCGAGGGTCGAGGCGTGGCGATCGCTGGCCAGGCCTGGGTGGCGGTCCTGCATGGCGCGGACCTTGGCGGTCGCGCCCCAATCGGCATAGGCCTGGCAGGCGCGCAGGCGCAGCGCATGGGCGCTGGCGCTGAGTTGGTGGGCGTCGTGGCAGGCGGCGCTGCGCTCGCAGATCAGGGCGTGTTGCCAGGGGCGCCTGGGGGAGGCGGGCCAGGCATCGCCGTTGGCGTCTGCTGCATGGGCGCTTTGCGTGGCCGCGTTGAAGCTTTGCATGGCGCCCAAGCCGTCGCCCAGGGCCCAGGCCTTTTCGGCTGCGAGCCACTGGGCCAAAGCCTGGTAATTGGCCGGCATGTCCTGGGCGCGCAGGTGCAGCCATTCGAGGTCGGCATCCAGGGCCGCCAACGCGGGATGGTGGTGCCGTTGCGCCACCGGCGCCTCGACCGCGCGCAGGGCCTCGGCCATGGCCCAGCCGTGCAGGGCCCGAGCCCAGGCGGTGGGGTGAAAGCCGGGCATGGCCCCCAACATGGGCAAGGAGGCTTCGCTGTGGTGACGCAGCGCCTGGAGGTCGCCAAAGAGCCCTGCCGACAAGGCCCGCAGAACATGGAAGACGGCGCCCATGGTGCCCAAGGCCATCTTGCCGGTCTGGCGTTGGGCTTCGTCGAAGTCGGCATCCTGGAAGGCGCCGGGCGTGGCCCCGTCAGGGGCGGGTTCGCGCTGCAGCGCACGGACCAGTTGCCGGTAGGTGGTGTAGAGCCCCAGCGCAAACTGGTTGCCGGTGCGTTGGGCGAAGGCCAGGCCACTGCGCAAGTCGTCTTCGGTGGCGCTGAGCTGTGGGGCGCTGTCCAACAGGGCGGGCAGGGTGGCGTGGTAGGTGAGGCAGGCGAATTGCAGGTCACCACCTCGCACCAATGCTTCATGGGCGTCGCGGGCTTGCTGGATGCTGTCTTCCACGGGGCCGCCCCAGTGCTGGGTGGCGATGGCGTAGACGTGGCGGGCGGTGGCGGTGGCGACCTCGTAGCCCCGGGCTTCGCTCACGGTGAGGGTTTGGCGTGCGATGGCGCGGGCTTCACGGTAGGCGCCCAGGCGGCTGGCGAGCACCAGCGGGATGCTCAGCGCCGCAGCGCGAACCAAGGCCGGGCTGGGGCCGTGCAAGGTCCACAGCCTGCGGCTTTCGATGGCGAGCCACGCGTTGACCGCCGGGTTGCACTGCAGGCTGGGGATGAGCAGCCGGTCCAGGACCTGTGCCACCGCGATGAGCGTCGGGTCTTGCGTTTCGGCCATGTCCAGGTCGTGCGCGGTGCTGGCCTCGATGGCTTCAGGGCGGCACGCTT
This sequence comes from Pseudomonadota bacterium, assembly GCA_041169085.1. Taxonomy (GTDB): domain Bacteria; phylum Pseudomonadota; class Gammaproteobacteria; order Burkholderiales; family Burkholderiaceae_C; genus Aquabacterium. The sequence goes on from JBEEJT010000167.1 coordinate 14,810, forward strand.
GCCTGAGCGCCTGCAGGCCCTCTTGGACCAGCTCCTGGACGCCATCCGGCACGGGGTGGCCCAGTTGCTTCAAGGCCTCGACGCCCAGGCTCACGGCTTCCGGGCCCCGGGCGCGGTGGGTGAGGCTGGCGATCTGCAAGCAGGTGGCGTGAACGGCTTCCAGCGGCTGTGGAGACCAGGCCTGCAGTTGGGCGAAGATGGCGTCCGCCTCGTCGAGCTGGCCCTGGTTGTGCAGCGCGAGGTGGGCTTCGGTGGCCAGCGCGGTGTGCAAGGGCGATGCGGTCTGGGGCAGCAGGGCCAGGCCAGCCAGGCTGAGCCGAGCGGCACGCTCGTGGTGAACCAGCCTGAGTTGGCGTGCGGCCTGGAGCAGCAAAGTGGCGGCGGCGAGTCGCTCCTGGGGCGCTTCGATCAGCTCGATCGCGTGCAGGTATTGCTCGGCCGCCAGCGCCGCCTGGGCTTCCTGGCCAGCCAGCTGACGGGCCAGCTTCAGGTGCCGGGCTGTCAACGCTTGCGGGGCCATCATGGCGTGTGCGGCCTGTTGCACGCGGTCGTGGCGGAAGCGCAGGCTGGGTTCGGCTTCCCCTTCACGCTGCAGGAGCACCAGGCCTTGGTCGAGCGCGGGCACCAAGGCGCTCACGAGCGCGTCAGGGGACAGGGCGCAGGCTTGGGCCAGCAAGGACTGGGGCAGTTCGCCCCCCAGGCAGGCCATGTCGTGCATCAACGATTGCGTGGCCTCAGGCAGTTGGGCCATGCGGGCTTGCAGCAGGTCGATGACTTCACTTTGCCCCACGTGCTGGGCGATGGCCTTGGGGTCCCAGTGCCAGCCGTCGGGGGCCACATTGAGCAGGTGGTCACGTCGCAGGGCGTTGACCAGCTCGACCGTGTCAAAGGGGTTGCCACCCGTGCGCGGCGCGATGGCTTCGGCCAGGCGATCGGCTTGTGCCTGCCCGAGTCGAAGCATGCCGGCCAGCAAGGTGCTCAGGTCGGCAGGCGGCAAGTTTTGCAGCGCCATCCTGGCGGGCGGCTGGGCTTGGCGGGCCCAGCGCGTGAGGCTGGCTTGCAGGGGGTGGGCCGCGTGCACTTCGCTGCTTCGGAACGCCCCCACGAGCAGCAGGCCCCGCAGGTGGGCTTCTTGCGCGAGGGCATCGAAGGCGCGAATGGCCGGAGCCCCTGCCCATTGCAGGTCGTCGATGACCATGACCAGTGGGCGCTCCGGGCTGACGATGGTGCGCAGCAGCGTGACCAGGGCCTGGGCCTGGCGGTGCTCGGCCAGCAGAACGTCTTCGCTGCTGGTTTGGCCACCGCCCTCGCCCATGAGCAAGGCGAACTCCGGCAGCATGTCCGTGACCAGGGGCAGCTGGGCCCCCAAGGCCTGACGAAGTTGCTGACGCTGTCGGGCGAGCTGCTCGTCGGGTTCAGACAGGAGGAGTCGGCCCAGGGCCCGCAAGGCCTGGCGCAAGGCGTGGGCGTCGGCGTCCTGCCGAAGTTGGTCGAATTTGGCGCTGACGAACCAGCCCCGCCTGGCGGTGACCAGCGGTCGCAGGGTGTTGAGCAAAGCCGATTTGCCGACGCCAGGCGCGCCGTCCACCAGCACGGTGTGCTGCGCGCTGTGCTGTGCTTGTTCAAAGGCTTCGGCCAGCCGGGCGATCTCGGCGTCTCGGCCCACCAGGTGGCCAGGCGGGCTCAACCAGGCAGCGTGGTCATGCAGGCCGAGGATGAAGGGGCCTTGGGCCATCGACGGGTGGGCCTGCCGGTTCTGCAAGGTCGTGAGGTCGATGAGCAGGCCTTGCGCACTTTGGTAGCGATCGTCCGGTGACTTGGCCAGCAGCTTCATGGTGACCGCTGCCCAGTCGGCTGGCCAATGGGGCGCGCGTTCAGACAGGTGGGGGGCGGGCTGAGACAGGTGTTGGTGGATGAGCTGCAGCGGGTCGTCGCTGACAAAAGGAGGGTGGCCAGTGGCTGCGGCGTAGAGCGTGGCGCCAAGGGCATACAGATCGGCCCGCTGGTCCACGGCCAGGCCTGCTCGCCCCGTCTGTTCTGGCGCGCAGTAGGCCAGGGTGGCCGTCAACTGGCTGTGGTGGGTGAAGCCTGGTTGCTCCTGGGCAGAGGTGGTGGCTTGGGCCAAGCCGGTCAGGGCTGACTGCACCGCGTCTGCGGGCCACAAGACATGTTCAGGCTGGATGGCCCGGTGTTGCACGCCCAGGTGGTGCAAGGCGCTCAAGGCTTGAGTCAGTCGGAGCGCCAAATTCAGCCAGGTTTCGGGCGCAAGCGGGCCTTGGCGCTGGAGGTGTTGTGCTAGCGTGGGCGCGTCCGCGGGGGGCGTCGCCTCGATCAGGCCGCGGCCACCGGGTTGCTGCTGCAAGGCCTCCAGCCGCTCTGCCACCCGCGCCGACAGCGCCTGCTTCATGCTTGCTCCCGTTGCGGCGTGGCCGGGGCCGTGACAGGCTCGGAGGCGGGGGGCGTGGCGGGGGGCGTGGCGGGCGGCAAGGTGGCCGCCGGCGGGGGCAGCCACTTCTGCTGAAGGTCCGCAGCGGCCATGGGGCGCGCCAACAGGTAGCCTTGCGCCATGTCGCAGCATTGTCCTTGCAGGAAGGCCTTTTGCTCTGCGGTCTCCAGGCCCTCCGCGACCACGCGCATGCCCAGTGAATGGGCCATGCCGATGATGGCGCGGATGATGGCGCCGTCGGATTCGCGTTCGGTGACGCCGCCCACGAACGAGCGGTCGATCTTGATGACGTCGATGGGGAAGCGCCGCAGGTAGCTCAGGCTGGAAAAGCCGGTACCGAAGTCGTCCAGGGCCAGTGAGACGCCGGTGGCCTTGATGTCCCGCAGCGCCTTGATGACCACATCGGTTTGCTGCATCAACAGGCTTTCGGTGAGCTCCAGCTCCAAGGCGATCGGCGGCAGGTCGGTGTCGGTCAGCACCTGGCGCACCAAGCCAGGCAGATCGTGTTGCCTGAACTGACGGGCCGACACGTTGACCGCCATCGTCAAGGGGGTGGGGCTCAAGGCCAGCCAGGCTTTGGCTTGGGCGCAGGCCGTGCGCATGACCCATTCGCCTATGGGCAAGATGAGCCCGGTTTCTTCCGCCACCGGGATGAATTCGGCCGGAGACACCATGCCCAACTCGGGGTGGCGCCAGCGCAGCAAGGCCTCCATGCCCACCAACAAGCCTGTGTGCAGGTCAAACTTGGGCTGGTAGTGGAGTTCGAACTGTTTGGCTTCAATGGCCTGGTGCAGGGCCTGGACCAGCGCCTCACGTTGACGCGAATGCTCGCGCATGGCGTGGTTGTAGAACTGGAAGCCGTTGCGACCGTCGCTCTTGGCGCGGTACATGGCCATGTCGGCGTGTGACAGCAGCAACTCCGGCGTGTCGCCGTCCTGTGGGTACATGCTCACGCCCAGGCTGGTGCTGGCGTGCAAGGCGTGGCCGTCCACCAAGAACGGGGTGGCCATGGCTTCAATGACCTTCTCGGCGGCCACGATGGCGTCCGAATCGTTGGTGACGCCGGGCATCAGCATCACGAACTCGTCCCCACCCAATCTGGCCACCGTGTCGGAGTGGCGGATGGTCTGGCGCAAGCGGTCGGCGAGGGCGACAAGCAAGCCGTCGCCCACTTTGTGGCCGTAGGTGTCGTTGATGTACTTGAAATGGTCGAGGTCAAGCCAGAGCACCGCCACGCATTCCTTGCGGCGCCGGGCTTGGGCAATGGCCTGCTCCAGGCGGTCGCGCATGGTGGTGCGGTTGGGCAGGCCGGTGAGGGCATCGTGGCTGGCCTGGTGCGCCAAGGCTTGTTGCTGCTCGACCGTGGCCGTGACGTCGTTCATCACGCCCACATAGTGGGTGAGGCGGCCTTGTTCGTCGCGCACGGGTGAGACGTGCAGCTGGTTCCAGTAAAGGCTGCCGTCCTTGCGGTAGTTGCGGATGAGGCCATGGCCTTCTTCGCCCGCGTGGATGGCCCGACCGATGGCGTGCAGGTCAGGCTGCTCGGTGTCTTCGCCGTGGAGGAACCTGGGGTTGCGCCCGCAGACCTCTGCCCGGGTGTAGCCGGTGATGCGCTCGAAAGACGCGTTGACGTATTGGATCGGGTGATCCGGCTTTTGCCAGTCCGTGATCATGATGCCGTTGAAGGCCACGTCGATGGCACGGTC
>JBEEJT010000168.1:0-9367 GCA_041169085.1 Pseudomonadota bacterium
ACGCTGGAGACCACGCGGTGGGCGCCCAGGGCCATGGCCTCGTCACGCTTGCTGTCGCTCGACGTGAAGGCCGTGACTTCGCAGCCCCATGCGCGGGCGAACTTCAGCGCCAGGTGGCCCAGGCCGCCGATGCCCACCACGCCCACGCGGGCCGTGGGCTTGATGTCGTGGATCAGGAAGGGCGAGAACACGGTGATGCCCCCGCACAGCAGCGGGCCGGCCTTGGCCGGGTTCAGGCCTTCGGGGATGGGGCAAGCCCACAGCCAGTGCGCACGCAGACGCTCGGCAAAGCCGCCGTGGTGGCCGACGATGGTGGGCACACCCGAACGGCACAGGTGGGGCTCGCCGCCCAGGCAGGGCTGACAGGCCATGCACGACGAGGCCATCCAGCCCACACCCACCTTCTGGCCCAGCTTCAGGCCCTTGGCCTGGCTGCCCAGTGCCACCACCGTGCCGACCACCTCGTGGCCGCCCACGATGGGGTAGGCCGAGAAGCCCCACTCGTTGTCGATCATCGACACGTCGGAGTGGCACAGGCCGGAATGCTCGACCTGGATCTCCACCTCTTCGGCGCCCAGGGGGCCAGGGGTGTAGTCAAAGCGAACCAGCGGCTTGGCGGCCTCTTGGGCGGCCCAGGCACGAACGGTGGGGGTGCTGCTCATCTCGGACTCCTCAGACTCAGGTCGATGGCCAAGCCATCGGGGTGGGACATCAGGCCAAACGGCCCGTCGGACTCACTGGAACTGTTGCAGGAAGCGCAGGTCGCCTTCGAAGAACTGGCGGAGGTCGTTCACACCGTAGCGCAGCATGGTCAGGCGATCCGGCCCCAGGCCGAAGGCGAAGCCGATGTATTGCTCAGGATCGAGGCCAAAGTTGCGCACGACATTCGGGTGCACCTGGCCCGCACCGCCCACTTCCAGCCAGCGGCCCTTCAGGGGGCCCGACGAGAAGGCGATGTCCACCTCGGCCGAGGGCTCGGTGAAGGGGAAGAACGACGGGCGGAAACGGATGTCCAGCTCGTCGGTCTCGAAGAAGGTGGCGAAGAAATCGCCCAGCACGGCCTTCAGGTCGGTGAAGCTGACCGACTCGCCAATCCACAGGCCTTCGCACTGGTGGAACATGGGCGAGTGGGTGGCATCGCTGTCGACGCGGTAGGTGCGGCCCGGGGCGATCACGCGGATCTCGGGCATGCGCTCACCACGGGCGATGGCCTCGGCGTGGCGCTTGACGTGCTGCACGGCATAGCGCACCTGCATCGGGCTGGTGTGCGTGCGCAGCAGGTGGCCGCCTTCTACATAGAAGGTGTCGTGCATGGAGCGCGCCGGGTGATCAGCGGGCGTATTCAGCGCGGTGAAATTGAACCAGTCGGCCTCGATTTCGGGGCCGTCCGCCACGTCAAAACCCATGGAGCCAAAGATGCCCTCAATGCGCTCGATGCTCAGCGACACCGGGTGCAGGCCGCCTTCGCCACGGCGGCGGCCCGGCAAGGTCACGTCCAGGCGCTCGGCTTGCAGCTGCTGCGCCAGCTCGGCATCGGCCAGGGCCTGACGGCGGGCGTTCAGCGCCGCTTCGACCTGCTGCTTGGTCTGGTTGATGGCCGCGCCACGGGTTTTCTTCTCTTCCGGGCTGAGGGCCGCCATGCCCTTGAGCAGCTCGGTCAGGCTGCCGGACTTGCCCAGGAAGCGGGCCTTGGCGTTTTCCAGGTCAGCGGGCGTGGCGGCTTCGGCGAAGGCTTGTTGGGCCTGAGCCACCAGGGCGTCGAGGTCGTTCATGGTGCGCAGTCGGGGCAGAGAAACGAAAAAGGCCAACATTGCTGTTGGCCTTCGGTATGGTCGCACGCCTGGATGACAGGCGTGCAGGCTGGGCAGATCAGGTGAAGATCAGTCAGCCTTGGCTGAGACGTCTCAGGCAGCCAGTTGAGCCTTGGCCTTTTCGACGATGCTGGCGAAAGCAGCGGGGTCGTTGATGGCCATGTCAGACAGCACCTTGCGGTCGATCTCGATCGAAGCCTTCTTGATGCCAGCCATGAACTTGCTGTAGGTCAGGCCCAGCGAACGGCTGGCGGCATTGATACGGGCGATCCACAGGCGGCGGAATTCGCGCTTCTTGGCACGGCGGTCACGGTAGGCGTATTGACCAGCCTTCATCACCGCCTGTTTGGCGATGCGGTAGACGTTCTTGCGGCGGCCACGGAAACCCTTGGCCAGGGCGAGCACCTTCTTGTGACGGGCGCGGGCGGTAACACCACGTTTGACGCGAGGCATGTTTCAGCTCCTTCAGCGTTAGAGAAAAAAGACCAGATCCAACAACAACTGCTTCGCGGCTTACAGGCCGGCGAAAGGCAGCATTTGAGCCATGTGGCCCATGTTGGTTTCGTGCACGTTCACAGCGCCGCGCAGCTGACGCTTGTTCTTCGTGGTCTTCTTGGTCAGGATGTGACGCTTGAAGGCTTGACCGCGCTTGACGGTGCCACCGGGACGGACGCGAAAACGCTTTTTCGCGCTGCTCTTCGACTTCATCTTGGGCATTGCATGCTCCTTATGACTTGCTTTTGCCAGGCGCCGCGGTGTCCTTGCCGCGTCTTCACCAGCCTGCAACAGCTTCTCGAAATATCGCCACACAAAAAATCGTGGCGCCCAACGCCACTTTTCAGCAGCATCAGCGCCACGCATTTGGGGCGAAGCTTTGGATTATAGAAGATTTTTGAGCGCCTTGTACAGAAGCTTGCGCTGCCGTGGCGCCCAACGTCACTTCTTCTTCTTGGGCCCCAGCACCATGATCATCTGGCGGCCTTCCAGCTTGGGCATGTTCTCGACCAGCGAGCAGTCGGTCAGGTCGTCGCGCACGCGCTCGAGCAGTTTCATGCCCAGCTCCTGGTGGGTGATTTCGCGACCGCGGAAACGCAGCGTGACCTTGCCCTTGTCGCCATCTTCCAGGAAGCGGCGCAGGTTGCGCAGCTTGATCTGGTAGTCACCTTCGTCGGTACCGGGGCGGAACTTGACTTCCTTGACCTCGATGACCTTCTGCTTCATCTTGGCGTCGTGGGCCTTCTTCTGCTCCTGGTACTTGAACTTGCCATAGTCCATCAGGCGGCAAACCGGCGGATCTGCCTGGGCAGCCACTTCGACCAAGTCCACATCGTGCTCGGCAGACAGGCGCAAAGCCTCCTGAATGGACACAATGCCCAGGGGCTCGTTCTCGATGCCATTGAGGCGCACTTCGGGCGCCGAGATTTCGCGATTCAGCCGGTGCTTGCGTTCGTCATTGCGGGTCCGGCGATCAAAGAAGTTGGTAGCGATGTCTAGTCCTTCGGGCAGCGGGCTCTCCACGCCCTGTGCCAGCAATTCTTGGGAAGTGCCAGCACGACAGCCCGGCACTCTTGAACCCCCACCCCAGGTGGAGGCTTCTCAATTTTACACGGCTCTCGCGCTCGTACAAATACCAGCACGAAGCTGGGCCCTTTTTCTCCGCCGATTGGCACCAGGCCGACAAACGGAGAAGCAGGGCCCCAGCCCGCCTCCAGGCCTCACCGCTTGTCCGCGATGGCCTGCTGGATGGTGTTCACCAGCGACTCCAGCGACATGACGCCCAGATCCTGGTTGCCACGTGCACGCACGGCCACCGTACCGGCCTCGCGCTCCTTGTCGCCCAGCACCACGAAGTACGGCACCTTCTGCATGGCGTGCTGGCGGATCTTGTAGGTGATCTTCTCGTTGCCGGTGTCGAGCTTGGTGCGGATGCCAGCCTGTTCCAGTGCAGCGGCCACCTGGCCGGCGTATTCGGCCTGGGCGTCGGTGATGTTGAGCACCACGGCCTGCACCGGCGACAGCCACGTCGGCAAGGCGCCGGCGTGCTGCTCGATCAGGATGCCGATGAAGCGCTCCAGGCTGCCCACGATGGCGCGGTGCAGCATGATGGGGCGATGGCGCTGGCCGTCTTCGCCCACGAACTCGGCGTCCAGGCGCTCCGGCATGTTCGGGTCGACCTGGATGGTGCCGCACTGCCAGGGGCGGCCCAGCGCGTCCTTCAGCGTGTACTCGATCTTGGGGCCGTAGAAGGCGCCTTCGCCCGGCAGGTATTCGAACTCGCAACCGGCTGCGCGCAGGCCTTCGGCCAAGGCGGCTTCGGCCTTGTCCCAGCTCTCCTCGGTGCCAATGCGCTTTTCAGGGCGCGTTGACAGCTTGTAGAGGATGTCGGTGAAGCCAAAGTCGGCATACACCTTCTTGAGCAAGGCCGTGAACGCCGCCACCTCGGACTGGATCATGTCTTCGGTGCAGAAGATGTGGCCGTCGTCCTGCGTGAAGCCGCGCACGCGCATGATGCCGTGCAGGCCGCCCGTGGGCTCGTTGCGGTGGCACTGACCGAACTCACCGAAGCGCAGCGGCAGGTCGCGGTAGCTCTTGACGCCCTGCTTGTAGATCAGGATGTGGCCCGGGCAGTTCATCGGCTTGAGTGCGTAGTCGCGCTTTTCCGATTCGGTGGTGAACATGTTCTCGCGGTACTTGTCCCAGTGGCCGGTCTTTTCCCACAGCGACTTGTCCAGGATCTGCGGGCCCTTGACCTCCTGGTAGCCGTTGTCGCGGTAGACGCGGCGCATGTATTGCTCCACCTCTTGCCACAGGGTCCAGCCCTTGGGGTGCCAGAACACGGTGCCCGGCGAGCACTCGTCGATGTGGAACAGATCCAGCTCGCGCCCCAGCTTGCGGTGGTCGCGCTTCTCAGCTTCTTCCAGGCGGGTCAGGTAGGCCTGCAGGTCGTCCTTGCTGGTCCAGGCGGTGCCGTACACGCGCTGCAACTGCTCGTTGCGGTGGTCGCCACGCCAGTAGGCGCCGGCCAGCTTCATCAGCTTGAAGTGCTTGAGCTTGCCGGTGCTGGGCACGTGAGGGCCACGGCACAGGTCGGTGAAGCTGCCCTCGGTGTAGAGCGACACCTCTTCGCCTTGTGGGATGGCCTCGATCAGCTCGGCCTTGTAGTGCTCACCCAGGCCCTTGAAGTAGGTGATCGCCTCATCACGCGGCAGCACCTTGCGGGTCACCTTCTCGTCCTTCTTGGCGAGTTCGCCCATCTTCTTTTCGATGGCGGCCAGGTCGTCCGGGGTGAACGGGCGCTTGTACGAGAAGTCGTAATAGAAGCCATCGTCGATGGTCGGGCCGATGGTGACCTGCGCGTCGGGGAACAGCTCCTTGACGGCATAGGCCAGCAAATGGGCGGTGGAGTGGCGGATCACGTCCAGGCCGTCAGCGTCCTTCTCCGTGATGATGGCCAACTGGGTGTCGGCTTCCATGAGGAAGGAAGTGTCGACCAGGCGGGCGGACTCGCCCTGCCCCACGCGGCCGGCCAGCGCGGCCTTGGCCAGGCCGGCGCCAATGGATGCGGCCACATCGGCCACGGTGACGGGCCCCGGGAATTCGCGCTTGGAACCGTCGGGCAATTGAATCGAAATCATGGTGTGCTCAGCTTGAATGGTTTGCTGGAGCCTGGGCGCCAACGACTCAGGGCGCAGCGCAGGCAACAAAAAAGCGCGGTGGTCGCCGCGCTTTGCCTGGATCTCGGAAAGGAAATGCGAAAGCAGCGGCCAGCCAACTAGACCTCGGTCGAGGTGTGGAGGGTGGTCGGAGTTCGCGGTGTCATAACCGACGTGCCTTTCTACGGTCCTTACGCGGGGGAATGGGCACCAGCCACAGGAGGCTGGTCAGCGCAGCATTCTAGCCCGCACCGGCACCTGCCGCCCTCGCCGATGAACAGGCCACGCAGCAGCCACGCTTCACCACAGGTGTGGGGCGCCCGCGCATCCAAGGGGTATCCCGCAGTTTCACGACTGCTTACATTTGGCGCGGCATGCCATCTCACCAACTGTTCCGCCCTGTCGTGCTTTGCGCCTCCCTGCTGATGTGGGGGGCGAGCCATGCCACACAGGCAAGCCATCAGCCAGACCAGTTCGCGCGCAACTTCGATGGGCTGCACTGGACGGACACGGCTGGCCGCAACTTCTTGGCCCAGTCGCTGACTGGTCAAGTGGTGCTCTACCACTTCATCTACACGGGCTGCGCCACTGTCTGCCCCACGCAAACCCAGGCGCTGACGCGGGTGGTTGATGGCCTGCCTGCCCATGTGCGCAACCGCGTGCGCATCGTGTCGGTGTCCATCGACCCTTGGGGCGACACCGCCGCCGGCCTGCGAGCCTATGCCCGACGCCTGGGCGCCGACCGGCCCCGCTGGCAGTTCGTGCGCGCCTCGGTACAGGACACAGACCAGTTGGCGCAACGCCTGCGGCTGTGGCCACGCACGGCCCCGGGCCGTGCCGCCGAGCCGACCACCCACACCACCGCCCTGTGGCTGGTCGACCCGCAAGGCCGCTTGCGCATGCGCTACGACGGCCGGCAGCCTGACGTGCGCCGCCTCACCCAAGAAATCGCGGCCCTGGCCACCGCGCCCCACCCTTCCGCTTCCGGAACATGATGTCCACCACCCGCCCCCGCCTGAACTGGCCCACCCTGCTGGGCCTGTCCAGCCTGCTGATGCTCGCCGCGTGCCAGAGCGACGACGATGCGAAGTCGACCAGCACCAGTCAAACTGCCGCCACCAGCGTATCCGGCAGCGCCCGCATGCAGGCCCTGGCCGTGACCGTCAACGCGACCAACTGGGTGACGGTGAACGCGCCAGCAGACCCGCTGCTCCAGAACCTCAGCATCCCGGCCTCGGCGCCCACGCAGGGCATGTGGTCGGCCGTGCAGACGTGGCCACTCAACGGCCTGCATGTGGCCGTGCTGCCCAACGGCAAGGTGCTGAGCTTCGGCACGAACCCCGACGGCGGGCAACAGAACGGCCGCTACTTCGACGTGTGGGACCCGAGCCTGGGCTTTGCCACCAACAGCCACCTGACCACCTACCGCGCCGACAGCCAGGACAGCTTCTGCGCCGGCGCCACCTACCTGACCGACGGCCGCCTGATGATCTCCGGCGGCAATGGCAGCGTCACCACCTCGCTGTACGCACCGCAGAACGACACGCTGAGCACCGACGCCGCCAGCCTGGCCGACCAGCGCTGGTACGCCACCATGCTCACGCTGCCCGACGGCCGGCCCCTGATCCTGGGCGGCATGGTGCCGTACACCGAGGGCATGCAGGACAACCCCGACACGGCCGTGGCCCAGGGCCTGGCGTCGATGACGCCCGAGGTCTATGAGGGCGGCGCCTGGCGCTCCCTGCTCAACGCCTACAGCCGCGATGCCTTCGGGCCGGACTACCTGCGTGCGTCCTACCCGCGCGCCTGGGTGGCCCCCAGCGGCAAGGTGTTCGGCATCTCGGCCGAACGCATGTGGACACTGGATGCGAGCGACAACGGCAGCATCGTCATCCACGGCGCCTTCAAGGCGGCGCCCGACACCACCGTCAAGCCCAACGTGGGCGCCACGAACACGGCCGTGATGTACGACATCGGCAAGATCCTGCTGGTGGGCGGCAACGGCTCATTCAATGGCGACGGCATGCCCGCCAGCGTGATGGCCACGCAGGTCGACATCAACGGCGCCACGCCTGTGCTCACCGAGCAGCCCGCGATGGCCAACGCCCGACGCTACGGCAACGCCATCGTGCTGCCCGACGGCAAGGTGGTGATCACCGGCGGCACCCGCCTGGGCAACAACAACGGCAGCAACGCCGTGCTGCCCGCCGAGATCTGGAACCCGACGACAGGCACCTGGAGCACCGGCGCCAGCGCGGCCATCTACCGCGGCTACCACTCGTTCACCGTGCTGCTGCCCAATGGCACCGTGCTGTCCACCGGTGGCGGCACGCCCGGGCCGGTCACCAACCTCAACGCCGAGGTCTACTACCCGCCCCAGCTCTTCCGCACGGTCAACGGCGCGGCACAACTGGCACCACGCCCGGTCATCGGCGCCATCAGCGGCCTGAGCCACCAGCATGGCAACACGCTGCAACTCGACCTGAGCACCACCGGCACCATCAACCAGATGGTGCTGCTGGGCCTGGGCAACGGCACGCACTCGTTCAACCCGGGCCAGCGCCGCATCCCGCTGAGCTTCACGCAAGACAGCATCCGCCTGACGACCACGCTGCCCAACGCCAACCTGGCGCCGCCGGGCTACTACCAACTGGTCGTCATCGACAGCCAGGGCGTGCCCTCACGGGCCGTGATCATCGCCATCGGCCAGGGCGTCAGCCCGCCGCCGGCGAGCACCACCCCCTACAACCCGCCTGACCTGAGCAGCACGCCCATCAGCGCCCCGATCATCGCGGCAGGCGGCACCGCGAGCTACAGCTACGCCACCACCACCGGCGTGACCTACAGCTGGAACTTCGGCGACGACAGCGCCGACACCGTCTTCTCCAGCACGGCCAACATCAGCCACGCGTTCAGCGCCGCAGGCGTCTACACCATCACCCTGACGGCCCGCAGCGCAGATGGCGCCTTGTCGCGACGCACCTTCGTGCAGGCCGTGGCCACCACCGCCACCGCCAAGGCCCCCACGCGCTCCAGCGCCATGGCCCTGGAGGCTCGATCGGGCGCAAGCAGCCGCCTGTGGGTGGTCAACCCCGACAACAACTCGGTCAGCGTGATCGACACCGCCACGAACGCCCGCGTGACCGAAATCGCCGTGGGCACCTCGCCGCGCAGCGTGGCCGTGGCCCCGGATGGCCGCATCTGGGTGGTCAACAAAGGCTCGGCCACCATTTCCATCGTCAACGCCAGCACCCTGGCCGTGGCGCAAACCGTGAGCCTGGCTCGCGCCTCGCAACCGCACGGCCTGGCCTTCGCGCCCAGCGGTGCGGCCGCCTACGTCACGCTGGAAGGCACCGGCGCTCTGCTCAAGCTGTCGCCCACCAATGGCAGCCAACAGGCCAGCCTGAGCCTGGGCGCCAACATTCGGCACGTGTCGGTGGCGGCCGATTCGGCGAGGGTGTTGGTCTCGCGCTTCATCACCCCCGCCCTGCCTGGTGAATCGACCGCCACGGTCAACACGACCGGCACCGGTGGCGACGTGCTGGTGGTGACGGCCTCGACCATGGCCTTGTCCAAGACCATCAAGCTGGCCTACAGCGACAAGACCGACACTGAAATCCAGGGCGCCGGCTTGCCCAACTACCTGGCCGCGGCGACTGTCTCGCCCGACGGCAAGACCGCCTGGGTGCCCTCCAAGCAGGACAACATCAAGCGTGGCACCCTGCGCAACGGCCAGAACCTGAACTTCCAGAACACGGTCCGCGCCATCAGCTCGCGCGTGGACCTGAGCACGCTGGCAGAAGACCTGCCCCGCCGCATTGACCACGACAACAGCAGCCTGGGCAGCGCCGCCGCCTTCCACGGCAGCGGCGTCTACTTGTTCGTGGCCCTGGAAACCAGCCG
>JBEEJT010000169.1:0-6746 GCA_041169085.1 Pseudomonadota bacterium
GCAGGGTGCGCACGGTGCTGCGGCCCAGCCAGGTTTTGTAGCGGGCTTCGTGGGCCTCTTGTATCAGGGTGGCCATGAAGCTGGCTTCGCCCGAGTTGGCGAAGAGGAAGTCGCCCGTGGGGTCGTAGCTGCTGAGCCAGCTTTGCAGGCTGGTGGCCTCCTCGCCGCCCCATTGGTGGGCCGTGGGCACCTCGGCGGTGATGGCGGCGTGGGCCTTGTGATCCCAGCCTTGCAGCACGGTGGCGGTGGGGCCGAGCTGGCGCCAGGCGCCCATGGCCTGGATGCTGTCTTGCTCCTCCTGGCTGCTGCTGCGGTGATAGCGCAGGCCGCGGCCGCCCAGGCTGCTGACGCTGGTTGCGTCTTCGGGCTGGGCGCTGCTGCGCACGAAGAAGACCAGGCCGTGTCCACCCGGGGCGGATTCGGCCTCTTCCACGCGCCAGGCAATGCCTTCTTCGGCCAGCAGGCGCTGCACGAAGGCGAGGTCGGTTTCGCGGTACTGCACGCAGTAGGCGCGCTGGCCCTGGTTGCGGGCGAAGAGACCCTGGGACACGTGATCGGCCACGCCTTCGTCCCAGCGCCACGCGGCGACCGAGGCGTGGTCGGCAAACACGTCCTCGACGATCTCGATGACGGACTTGTCTTGCCAGATGCGGCTTTGCAGGCTGTGGCCCAGCAACGCGATCCAGGGCTGGATGAGCAGGGCCTTGCGGGCGAAGCCCCCATCGGATTCGAGCGAGCTGGCCTCGGTCACGTAGCCGCTCAGGCGGGTGCGGCGGCCATCGGCCAGGGTGGTCTGCAGGGTGATGGGACGGGCGTAGAGCTGCTTGAGCTCGACGTTGGCGTCCAGCACCAGGGCGTGCAGTGTCAGGCGGAAGGGCTCGGAGACGGCATCGGTCAGCACGAAGCGCTCGACCATCAGGTCCGCCGGCAGCGGGCGTTCGGTGCTGGGGGAGACGAGGGTGTAGAGGCGGCTGTCGCTCTGCCAATGGGCGATGAGCTGCTGCAACAGCGCGCCCAGCCCGGTCGGCAGGACAGACGAGAGTGCCCCGGCCGCAGACGTGGCTGCCCCGGAGAGGAAGGACGTTCCCAGACCCATGGCGGGTTCCCTGATGTTTGGTTGTGGCTCGATGGCCGTTTAGCCAGGGATTCTCAGGTGGGCGCCGGGGCTTTGGCCCACCCCGTATGGGTGAGGCTGAAACAGCTTGTAAATGCCTTCAGGCGGACGGCGTGAGCTGCTTTTGCCAGTAGCCCACGTCCAGCCAGCGGTCGAACTTGCGGCCCACCTCGGTGAAGTGCGCCACCTTCTGGAAACCCATGGCTTCGTGCAGGCCCACGCTGGCCTCATGAGGCAGGGCGATGCAGGCCAGGGCGACGTGGCAGCCCCCTTGGGCCAGCTCGGCCAGCAGGGCGGTGTAGAGCGCACGGCCCAGGCCCTGGCGGGCGGCATCGTGGTGCAGGTAGACGGTCACCTCGGCCGTGTGGCGGTAGGCGCTGCGCGTTTTCCAGGGGCTGGCGTAGGCATAGCCCTGCACGGCGCCGTTTTCGTTGACGCTGACCAGCCAGGGGTGTTGGCGGGTGAGGGCCTCGATGCGGGCGAGCATGTCGGCATCGCTCAGCAGGGTCTCTTCGAAGGTGACGCTGGTGTGCGCGATGTAGTGGTTGTAGATCGCGGCGATCGCGGGCGCGTCGGCCGGGGTGACGGAGCGGATGGGCATGGGTGGGGTGTGACGGAAATCAGGCAGGTGCGCTCAGCGCCGGAACTGGCGGAAGTCTTCCCGGCTGGTGTAGCAGGGTGCTGGGCCAGTCGTCCAGCCGCTCACCCATGGGGTCGGGCTTGGGCTTTCATCAGGGCGACCAGCTGGTCGAGCGCGGCACCCCAGCCGGCTTCGAAGCCCATGGCCTCGTGCCGGGCCCGGCTGGCGGCATCGGCGTGGCTGGCGGTCGCCTCGTAGCGGGTGCCCTGGCCTTCGGGCGTCAGGCGGATCGTGGCCGTGATGGCAAAGCCTTCGGGTGTGGGGGGCGCAGGCTGGAAGCCGGGCAGCAGGGCGCTGGTCCACACCAGGGTGCGACCGGGTTCGACCACCAGGTAGCAGCCGGCCTGCGCGTGGCGTTCGCCCTCCGGGCCGTGCATCACGGTGTGGAAGCCGCCGCCGGGGCGCAGGTCGATGGTGGTGTCGCTGGTGCGCCAGGGGGCGGGGGTGAACCACTGGTTGACCAGTTCGGGCGTGGTCCAGGCGGCCCAGATGGCCTCGGGCGGGAGGTCCACCACGCGCTCGAAGCGCAGGTCGGTGTCGGCGGAGGTGGGGGCGGTGAGGGGCATGGCGGGCTCCGGATCCGGGAGGGGGTGGCCGAGAGTGTTCCACATCCGACATGTCGGATGCAGACAGATCGGCGATGTCGGATTTGGACAAGTGTGCGTCCGCTCGGCGCAAGGTCGAAAGGGGGTGTCCCAACACAATCATTTCACACCCCTCGCCCCTGCTTTCGAACGGACAGCCCCTCATCATGCAAGGCCAGAACTACTCCCTGTGGAGCCTGCTCAAGCACGGCTTGAAGCACCACAAGACCTGGGAGCCCGCGTGGAATCGCGTGCCCCTCAAGCCCGAATACGACGTCGTCATCGTGGGGGGCGGCGGTCACGGCCTGGCCACCGCCTACTACCTCGCCAAGAACCACCCCGGTGTGGGACGCATCGCGGTGCTGGAGAAGGGCTACCTGGGCGGTGGCAACACGGCGCGCAACACGACCATCGTGCGTTCCAACTACCTGTGGGACGAAGCCGCCGGCCTCTACGAGCACTCGCTGAAGCTCTGGGAGGGCCTGACCGAGGACCTGAACTTCAACGTGATGTTCAGCCAGCGCGGCGTCTACAACCTGGGGCACACCCTGCAGGACATGCGCGACATCGAGCGCCGCGTGAACGCCAACCACCTGCAAGGGGTGGACGCCCTGGTGCTGACCGCCGCCGAGGTGAAGGAGCGCATCCCGCAGCTCGACATCGGCCGCGGCCGCCGTCTGCCGGTCCTGGGCGCGAGCTTCCAGCCGCGTGCCGGCATCGCCCACCACGACGCCGTGGCCCGGGGCTTTGCCCGCGCCGCCAGCCGCCTGGGTGTGGACCTGATCGAAAACTGCGAGGTCACGGGCCTGGACATCGAAGCCGGCCAGATCAAGGGCCTGCAGACCAGCCAGGGTTATGTGAAGGCCGGTCGCGTGGGTTGCGTGGCCGCCGGCCATTCGAGCGTGCTGGCCAGGATGGCGGGCATCCGCCTGCCGCTGGAAAGCCATCCCCTGCAGGCCTTCGTGAGCGAGTCGATGCAGCGCGTGATCGACACCGTGATCATGTCCAACGCCGTGCACGGCTACCTGAGCCAGTCGGACAAGGGCGAGTTCGTGATCG
This sequence comes from Pseudomonadota bacterium, assembly GCA_041169085.1. Taxonomy (GTDB): domain Bacteria; phylum Pseudomonadota; class Gammaproteobacteria; order Burkholderiales; family Burkholderiaceae_C; genus Aquabacterium. Next base: position 3,398 of record JBEEJT010000169.1, read on the forward strand.
GTGCGGGCATCGACAGCTACCTGGGTTACGGCCAGCGTGGCAGCCCGCACGTGATCGACCACACCGCGGCCGGCATCGTCGTGCTCTTCCCGAAGTTCTCGCGCGTGCGCATGACCCGCCAGTTGGGCGGCATCGTGGACGTCTCGCCGGACGCCTGCCCGATCATCAGCAAGACCAAGGTGCAAGGCCTGTACTTCAACTGCGGTTGGGGCACGGGGGGCTTCAAGGCCACGCCGGGTTCGGGTCACGTCTTCGCGCACACCATCGCGAACGACGCTCCGCACCCCATCAACGCGGCCTTCTCGCTGGACCGGTTCACCACCGGCCACCTCATCGACGAGCACGGCGCTGCCGCCGTGGCCCACTGATCCGGATCACCCACCATGTTGCATTTGCATTGCCCCCATTGCGGCGAAACGCGGGACGAAGAAGAGTTCAGCTACGCCGGTGAAGCCTACATCGCACGCCCTGCCCAGCCTGAAGCCGTGGACGACGAAACCTGGGGCGACTACCTCTTCGGTCGCACCAACACCAAGGGCTGGTTCTGGGAACAGTGGCAGCACAGCGCAGGCTGCCGCAAGGTGTTTGCCGTCAAGCGCAACACCGCCACCTACGAGGTCGCCGGCTCCTGGACGCTGGCAGATGGCAAGCCCCTTTTCCTGGCCGACAAGGCCGCTTCCGAACAGCAAGGGGTGAAGGCATGAGCGCCCAACGCATCAAGCTGGCCACGGCCCGCATCGATTCGTCGAAGACGATTTCTTTCAGCTACGACGGCAAGACCTACACCGGTCACCCCGGTGACACCCTGGCTTCGGCCCTGCTGGCCAACGGCGTCAAGCTGGTGGGCCGCAGCTTCAAGTACGGGCGCCCCCGCGGCATCATCGGTGCCGGCGCGGAAGAGCCCAACGCCCTGGTGCAGATGGGCGAAGGCGCCCTGACGGTGCCCAACGTCAAGGCCACGCAGGCCGAACTGTATGCAGGCCTGGTGTCGGCCTCCACGTCGGGCTGGCCGCACCTGAACTTCGACCTGAAGTCGGTGCTGGGCACGGGCTCGCGCTTCATGCCTGCCGGCTTCTACAGCAAGACCTTCAAGTGGCCGCGCAAGCTGTGGCCGGCCTATGAGGCTGTGATCCGCAAGTTCGCGGGCTTTGGCCACGCACCCACCGAGAACGACCCCGACATCTACGACCACCTGCACCACCATGTGGACGTGGTCGTGGTGGGCGGCGGTGCCGCCGGTCTGCTGGCCGCACAGCAAGCGGGTCTGGCTGGCCTGAAGACCCTGCTGATCGACGAGCAGAACGAGTTCGGCGGCTGGCTGCTGTCCGACCCCACGGCCCAGGTCGATGGCCGCGACAGCGCCGCCTACGTCCGCGCGGTCATGGCCTCGCTGAAGTCCATGCCGCACGTGACCACCCTGAGCCGCACCACGGCCTTCGGTCTGTACGACAACAACCTGGTGCAGGCCGTCGAGCTGATCCAGGACCACCTGCCCGTGGCCCAGCGTTCGCACGAGACCCCGCGCCAGCGCCTGCACAAGATCCACGCCAGGCACGTGGTGCTGGCCACCGGCGCCATCGAGCGTCCCCTGGTCTACGGCAACAACGACCTGCCCGGCGTCATGACCGTTTCGGCCGGCCAGACCTACCTGAACCGCTACGCCGTGCGCGTGGGCGAGCAGGTCCTGATCTGCGGCACCAGCGATCTGATCTATGACGCGGCCCGCGCCCTGGCCGGTGCCGGTGCCCAGGTCACCGTGGCCGACGTGCGCAGCAAGGTCGACCCCCAAGGCCTGCCACCCACGGTGAAGGTGCTCAAGGGCCACGGCATTGCCGAGGTCAAGGGCAAGGGCCGCGTGACCGGCGCCCGCCTGGTCAAGCTGCACCCTGAGCGCGATGAAGTGGCTGGCGCTGGCCCCACCGTCAAGGCCGATGTGGTGCTGTCGTCGGGTGGTCTGTCGCCCACGGTGCACCTGTTCTGCCACGACGGCCGCCGCCCCATCTGGGACGAGTCCTGCGCCGCCTTCGTGGTGCCACGTGAAGGCCGCGAAGGCGTGGCCTGCGTGGGCGCCGTGACCGGTGCCTTCGAGCTGGGCGAGTGCCTGAAGCAGACCACCGTGGCCATGCAGGCCGTGCTGGCCACGCTGGGTCGCCCGGGTCAGCTGGTGGTGCCCACCGTGCCGAAGCGCGCGGGCTCGCCGGCCCGCCCGATGTACCGCCTGCCCGATGGCAAGCCGGAAGGCGAGGGCGCCAAGGCCTTCGTCGACTACCAGAACGACGTGACCGCGGCCGACATCGAGCTGTCGATCCGTGAGAACTGGCAGCACATCGAGCACGTCAAGCGCTTCACGGCGCTGGGCTTTGGCACCGACCAGGGCAAGCTGTCCAACGTCAACGGCTTCATCCTGACGGCGCGTGCGCTCAAGCGCCCGGTCTCGCAGGTCAGCACCACCACCTACCGCCCCGCTTACACCCCGGTGACCCTGGGCGCCCTGGCTGGCACCATGGAGGGCGACACCCTCGAGCCCAGCCGCTACACAGCCTGCCACGCCGCCCACGAAGCGCGCGGTGCAGCGCTGGAGCCTGTGGGTCAGTGGATGCGCCCCTGGTACTTCCCGAAGAAGGGCGAGGACCTGCACGCCGCCGTCAACCGCGAGTGCCTGGCCGCCCGCAACGGCGTGGCCGTGATGGACGCCTCGACCCTGGGCAAGATCCAGATCGACGGCCCGGATGCCCGCGAGTTCCTCAACCGTGTCTACAGCAACGCATGGAGCCAGCTGGCGCCGGGCAAGTGCCGTTACGGCCTGATGCTGGACGAAAACGGCATGGTGATGGACGACGGCGTGACCGCCTGCGTGAACGACACCCAGTTCTACATGACCACCACCACCGGTGGTGCCGCCAAGGTGCTGACCTGGCTGGAGCGCTGGCACCAGACCGAGTGGCCCGAGCTGAAGGTGTGGATGTCGTCGGTGACCGACCACTGGTCGACCGTGGCCCTGGTGGGCCCCAAGGCCCGTGCCGTGCTGGCCAAGCTGTGCAAGGACATCGACCTCTCGCCCGAGAACTTCAAGTTCATGGACTGGCGTGCCGGCACCGTGGCAGGCCTGCCCTGCCGCGTTTTCCGCGTCTCCTTCTCGGGTGAACTGAGCTACGAGCTGAACGTGGAGTCGGGCTACGGCCACGAACTGTGGGAGGCCGTGATGGCCGCGGGTGCCGAATTCGACATCACCCCCTACGGCACCGAAACCATGCACGTGCTGCGTGCGGAGAAGGGTTCCATCATCATCGGCCAGGACACTGACGGTTCCGTTACCCCGATGGACCTGGGCATGGGCGGCCTGGTCACC
>JBEEJT010000170.1:0-7979 GCA_041169085.1 Pseudomonadota bacterium
GAACAGCAGCAACACGCTGGTGCATGCCACCAGCCGGCTGGTGGCTGCTGTGGGCCTGGATAACGTCGTGGTGGTGGAGACGCCGGACGCCGTGCTGGTGGCTGATCGCAACAGCAGCCAGGACGTGAAGAAGATTGTGGCGACGCTGGACAGCGCCTAGCGCACCGAAGGCACGCTGCATCGCCGCGTACACCGCCCATGGGGCTGGTATGACTCGATCGATTCGGGCCCACGCTTTCAGGTCAAGCGCATCATGGTCAAGCCCAAGGCTTCCTTGAGCCTGCAGATGCACCACCATCGCGCCGAGCACTGGATCGTGGTGAGCGGCACAGCCGAGGTCACCAACGGCGACAAGGTGCTGATGCTGTCAGAGAACCAGTCCACCTACATCCCGCTGGGCACGGTGCACCGCTTGGTCAACCCGGGCACGATCCCGCTGGAGATCATCGAAGTGCAGTCGGGCAGCTACCTGGGTGAAGACGACATCGTGCGCTTCCAGGACAACTACGGGCGTTCCGCCTGATGGCTTGATGGCCTGAATGGTGCCCGGAGCAGGGCACGCATGAAAAAGGGGCGCTTTCGGCGCCCCTTTGCTTTGGCGGTCACGCGGCCTGGGCCGCGTGTGCCTCACTGCTGGCTGAACAGCTGCACCTTGCGGTAGTAGCGGGCCGTGCTGCGCGCAGGCACGGTCACCGGGAAGCTGGCCACGGCCTTGTTCTGGTCGGTCACGATGGTGCTGGTCGAGCAAGGCGTCAGCCCCAGGTCAAGGCAAGAGAACTGACGCGGCACACTCGACGCATTGACCACGCTGACGGCCAAGGTGTTGAGCTCCGGCAGCACGCTGTAAGGCGTGCTGGTGGTGGCCACCGGCTTCAGGCTGGCCGAAGCGAAGGTCAGCTTCTTGTTGAGCCAGCCGCTGGTGTTGTCGCTGGCGCGGAACACCAGCTTTTGCTGGCCACCTGTGCCCGCCCACACCAGCGATTCGATCTGGCGCACTTCTCCTGGGGCCAATTCGAAGGTGGGCGTCACCGCGGTGCTCACCGAGCCCGGCGTCTTGACGGTGCCCAAGTGGGCGCTGTGTTGGGCGCTGGACGTGGCCGGCGCCGCCACCGTGTAGGTGAGCTGGTACTGCGCACCCGAATTCAGGCTGAAGGTCTTGCTTGCCATCCACTCGTTGGGCGATGTCTCGACGAAGCTCGCACAGGTGCCCAAGCCCAGCGGACAACCGCTGGTCAGGTAGTTCATGCGATTGGTGGTGGTGCTGGCCGTGCCCGAAGCGTTCGTGATGCCGCTGTACCACGAGGTGAACGAGCCTTTGGTGAAGCTGCCATTGAGGTCGATGGCGGTGGTGGACGCGAACACGTGGGTCAGGTAGGCCACGGGGCTGGCTTCCGTGTCCGGCATGAGCCCGCCCGTGAGGGCCACCCAGGCCGCACGGCCCCAGTTCTCTTTGGCCGCGTACTTGCTGCCCAGGCCCCAGACCGCGCCATTGACCTGCTCCAGTTGCAGGGACAGGGCAGGTGTGATGCGCCGGTCTGGCGATTCGAGGCGCCAGGTGGCGGGCACGGTGGCCGCAGGCACTTTGCTCAGCGTCAGGGTCTTGTTGTCCTGTGAGCTGTTGCGGTCGTTGCTGCCCGCTTGCTGATCGGCGAAGAGGGTGCGGGCGTCCATCGTGGCGTGGAGCCACAACTGGGCGTAGGTCACGTCACCACGGAGCCCTTGGTAGGGCTTCTTGGCGAAGGCGGTGGGGTCCACCGAGCGGCGGCTGAACAACGTGTTGCCAAAGATGTGGTTGCCGCGCGTGATCCAGTGGTCACTGGGCTGCTTCACTTCTTCGTCTGAAGACACCTGCAAGGAGGCGTACGACGTGCCCTGGACCTGGTTGTGGTGGATCAGGTTGAATGCGCTGTTGTGCAGGTAAATGCCCACTTCGGCGCCAGACACGGTGTTTTGGTAGACGTCGACCTGGGTGGTGTAGGCATCGAGGTAGATGCCGTTGGCCTGGTTCTGGCCCGCCACCAGGTCACCGCGGCCACCGTAAAGGTAGGCGCCGTCGAGGTTGCTGCGCAGCCCGGCCACGAGGTTGCCGTAGACCTTGGTGGTGGGGGTGAATCCCGTGGCGTTGGTGACGCCCACCAAGGTGGCCTGCATGAGCTTTTTGTCGCCGTGGGTGTAGATGCCACCGCAATCGGTGAGCAGCAGGCAGGGGCGCAAGACGGTGTTGTGCCGGACCTCGGTGCCCGCCCGGTTGCTGAACACGATGCCCGCGTTGGCGGCATCCTGAACCAGGTTGCCTTCGACGACCGAGCCCGCGCCGTCCACGCGCAGCGCCCAACCGGTGAAGCTGATGTCGGGCTTCTCCTGGCCTGCCTTTTTGACGCCCGCGCCTATGGTTTGGGGCGACCAGTAATGGCCCGTGCGCGTGACCACGTTGCGGGCCACGTTCACGTTGGGCGACAACATGATGCGGATGCCGTCGCGGCCGGAGGCATCGAAGCGGCTGTCCAGCACTTGCAGGCCGGCGCTGGTGCCTGCCAACAAGCCGTCTTCATGGGCGTGTTGGGTGACCACGTCGCTGACCACCACGTTGGTCGCGCCATTGAGGTCGATGGCGGCTTCGGTGTAGGCGATGCGCAGGCGCTCGATGCGCATGTTCTGCACCTGGTCAAACCACAGGCCGTAGGTCTTCTTGGGCGTGCCGCTCAAGCTGTAGCGCTGCGCCATCACGGTGAGTTCTTCCGTCACGGGCGCGGCGCTGGCGTAATACAGCTTGGCGCCTTCTTGCGCCCATTCACCTTCCTGGTCGACCATCCACTTCTTGCCTTCGAAGAAGTAGCCAGCGTTCTTGGCGATGGGGAAGGCCAGCGGCGTGGCGAGTTCGACCACGCCGGTGACGTCGTTGTAGCTCGCGACGCGTGCCGTCTCCACGGTGTAGGGGTTGGTGCGCACGCTGACTTGCGCATCCTTCATGTCTCGGCCCACCAGGGCTGGCAGGTCGTTGGGCGCGACCACGAAGTAGCGGTGCAGGCGGTCCAGGATCTGGGCTTCGGTTTCCTGCCCGGCGGCGGGCAGCGGCGTTGCCAGCGCAAAGCGCTTGTCACCCTGGATGTTGGGGTGGCGTGCGGGCGTGAGCGGCTCACCCTGTTTGAACAGGCGCTTGATGAGGCCCTTGACGGCGATGGTCTTGGCCGTGCTCACCTCGCTGCTGGGGGCCCATGTGACGCTGCCGTCGACCGGCAGCGGCGTGGCCCCGCTGAGGGTGGGGCGTTGCTGGCTGTCGGCGCAGCCGTAGGCGCCCAGGGTCAAGCCATTGTTCAAGCTGGGGTTCTTGGCGCCACTGAGCGACAACTCGCCTTCGTTCCAGGTGCCGTCGCACTTCAGCAAGATGGCGTCGCCAGCCTGGTATGTCGAGGTTTGGGCGACGCGGGACAGCGACTTCCAGGCCGTGGCTTCAGAGGTGCCGTCGAGGTTGTCGTTGCCCGTCGGGCTGATGTAGAAGCGTCGGGTGATCGCCGGGCCCGAGGTGGCCGCCGGCATCTCGGGCGGTTGGGCGACCCAGCCCGGGCCCTTGACAACCCCAGCCGCCGGCACCGCAGTGGCCGTCACGGCCAGCGCCTGGAAGTGGGCGTCTTCTTGGGTGGCCTGCTTGGCTGCCTGGGTGGAGGTGGCGTCCTCGCCGCCGCCACAGGCGGTCATGCCGAAGACGAAGAGGGCACTGGCAACGGCGCCCAGACAGGCGCGTGCCGCGCGAGCCCGCGAATGGGCCGCGCCGAGGTGTTTGCGCATGGCAACTCCCTTGGTTTGTAGGTGTTTATGGTTCAGTCACGCTGCCGCACAGGGGCGGCAGCCCACGCGACCAGCCCACCGCCCCGACAGGGCAGGCGCGAGCCGCGTGGTGCGCGGATTGTGGGGGCAGCCCAGCTGGCGCGATGTGACAAATCGTTCGTTGGGCGAACGACGCAGCCCGGTCAGCTCAGGGCTTGCAGCAGGTCCAGCGGGAGCGGGGCGATGACGCTGGCCCCCCAGGTGGCGATGTCGCCGTTGTGGCCGATGTAACCCCAGGCGGCGGCGGCGCTGGGCATCGAAGCGGCTTGCGCGGCCTGGATGTCGCGCAGGTCGTCGCCCACATAGAGGCAACGTTCGGGCGCCACCCCCAAGGCCTGGCAGGCTGTCAGCAGGGGCAGCGGGTGGGGCTTGGCGTGGGCGGTGGTGTCGCCACTGATCACGGTGCCGGCGCGTGCCATGAGGCCCAACCCGTCCATGACCGGCACGGTGAAGCGGTGTGGCTTGTTGGTGACGACACCCCACTTCAGCCCACGGGCTTCCAGCGTGTCGAGCAATTCAGCCATGCCCTCGAACAAGGCGGTGGTGTCGGCCAGGCACGCCAGGTAGGCGTCCAGAAAGGCCTGGCGCAAGGGCTCGAATTCGGGGTGGCCGGGGTGGATGTCCAGGCCGACCCCGATCAGGCCGCGGGCGCCTGCGGAGGCGTAGGGGCGCAAGGCGTCGAGGGGCATGGGCGACAGGCCTCTGGCCACGCGCAGCGTGTTGAGTGCGCCGCCCAGGTCGCCAGCCGTGTCGGCCAGCGTGCCGTCGAGGTCGAACAAAACCGCTTGAGGCGGGGCCGGCCAGTTCAGTTGCAGGCCAGAGGCAGGGGTGGACATGGCCGGGTCTTTCACGCTTGCAGCGGCTTGCGGCAGGCCATCAGGTAATTGACGCTGGTGTCCTGGTGCAGGCTGTAGCGGCGGGTCAGGGGGTTGTAGCCCATGCCCTTGAACTCGACGTGGTTCAGGTTGGCTTCGCGCACCCAGCGGGCCAGTTCAGCTGGCTGGATGAACTTGGCGTATTCGTGCGTGCCACGCGGCAGCATGGCCATCACGTATTCGGCGCCCACGATGGCCATGAGGAAGGCCTTGGGGTTGCGGTTGATGGTGGAGAAAAACACCCAGCCACCTGGCTTGGCCATGGCCGCACAAGCCCGCACCACCGAAGACGGGTCGGGCACGTGTTCGAGCATCTCCATGCAGGTGACCACATCGAACTGGCCGGGTTGCTCGGCGGCCAGGGCCTCTGCGGCCACGCTGCGGTAGTCGATGTTGGCCACGCCTGCTTCCATGGCGTGGAGCATCGCCACCTTCAGCGGCTTGTCGGCGAGGTCGACGCCCAGGACCTGGGCGCCACGGCGGGCCATCGATTCGGCCAGGATGCCGCCGCCACAGCCCACGTCCACCACGCGCTTGTCGCGGATGTTCGCCAGGCGGTCGATCCAGTCCAGGCGCAAGGGGTTGATCTCGTGCAGGGGGCGGAACTCGCTCTCCGGGTCCCACCACTTGTGGGCCAGGTCGCTGAATTTGGCGAGTTCTTGGGGGTCGGCGTTCGTCGTCATGGGCGCAACTTTACGCCATCGCCAGGGCGCCGCCGACCCAGACGGGCCCTGGACACAGGGGTGTCTCAGGGTTGCGCCTTGAGTCGCCGGTAAAGCGTGTTGCGGCTGATGCCCAACTGGCGCGCAGCTTCGGACATGTTGCCCCCGCAGCTCTGGATGGCGCGGGCGATGGCGCTGTGTGACAGCCGGCGCAGGTTGACGTCGTCGGTCTGGGTGGCGGCGGGCGCCTGGCCGTCGCCTGGCAACTGCGCCACGGTGGGGGCAGGCGCCTGGGCGTCGAGGCGCTGGGCCACGGGCGTGTCTTCGCGGAAAGCCGGTGAAAACACGTCGTACCAGAGGTCTTCGCTGAAGTGTTCCCAGTGCAGTTCGTCGTCGTGCGGGCCTGCCAGCGCACAGGCGGTGCGCAACACGGCGTGCAGCTGGCGCAAGTTGCCGGGCCAGGGGTGTTGCAGCAGGGCGTCGAGCACGTCTTCGGCTACGCGTGGGGCTTCGGTGCGCTTCATGTCTCGGGCGATGGTGCCGAGCATGTCTTCGATCAAGGTGGCGGTGTCGCCGCGTTCGCGCAAGGCCGGCAGCTGCACCGTCAGGCCGTTGATGCGCCAGTAGAGGTCTTCGCGGAAGCGGCCTTCCGCCACGGCGTCGCGCAACTGGTGGTGGGTGGCACAAACGAGCACGAAGTCCACCGGCACGGGCTGGCCGCCGCCCACCGGCACGACCTGCTGGTCTTGCAGCACCCGCAACAGCCGCGCCTGCATGGACAGGGGCATGTCGCCGATTTCGTCCAGGAACAGCGTGCCGCCATCGGCCTGGCGAATGCGGCCGGGCGAGCCTTCGCGCCGCGCGCCGGTGAAGGCGCCGCCCACGTAGCCAAACAGCTCGGCCTCGATCAGCGACTCGGGCAAGGCCGCGCAGTTCACGGCGACAAAGGGGCCGGCCACGCGGTCGCCTTCGTTGTGCAGCGTTCGGGCAAAGACGTCCTTGCCGGTGCCCGATTCGCCTTGCAGCAGCACCGGGATGCCTTGGGCCTGAACGCGCAGGGCGCGGGCCAGGGCCAGGTCCATGCGGCGGTCGTCTCGGCGGTCGTGGGCCAGCGGCGTGCCACGGCGCATGGCGGCGGCCGAGCCACGCTGGCCGGAGACGGCCTGCACGCGCGCCGGGGCCTCGCCCCGCTCGCCACGGGCCGAGGGGCGTTCGCCTTCGCGGCGCGCCGGTTCGGTGGCCCAGACGCGGCGACGGCGGTCGGGCTCGTCGCGGGCGAAGAGCTGCTGCCCGGTCATGGTGGTGACGCGTGTGGGCAAGCCCGTGGCCGGCAGGTTCATCAGCCGCAGGGCTTGCGGGCCGAAGACGCGCTCCAGCGTGGTCGCGCCGATCTGCGTGGCCGACAAACCCAGCCATTGCTGGGCGATGGCGTTGGCGCCCATGATCCAGCCGTCTTCCGAATAGGCCAGCAGGCCTTCGCCCACCGAGCCCAGGCCTTCGGCGTGGGGGTGCAGACGCAAGAGTTGGTCGTTGGCGTGACGGGCGTGGAAGAGCCGGTCTTCGATCATGCGCGCCGCAGAGCGCACCAAGGCGAAGGTGTGGGGGTGGTAGCCGTTGTGGTCGACGGAAATGTCGAGCACGCCGCGCACCCGACCGTCAGGCGACAGCACCGGGGCCGCCGAGCAGGTGAGGAAGCTGTTGCGCTCCAGGTAGTGCTCGGCCCCGTGGATGACCACGGGTTGGGCGCTGGCCAGGGCCGTGCCGATGGCGTTGGTGCCACGGTGTTCTTCGCGCCACAGCGCGCCGGGCGACAAAGACACACGCTCGGCGCGGCTCATGAAGGCGGCGTCGCCCAGGCTGTGCAGCAACAGGCCTTGGGCGTCGGCGAGGACGACGATGCTGCCGCTGCCTTGCATCTGGTCGCTGAGGAATTCCATGACCGGGCGGGCATGGGCGAGCAGGTCGTGCTCGGAGCTCAGCGCCTGGCGCAACTGGGCGCTGGAGCTCAGCGGAGGCGGGCCCGGCGGGTCGGCCGGAGACAGGCCGGCCTGGGCGCTGCGCTGCCAGGATTTGGACACATGGGGGCTGAGCAGGCCGTCTGGCACTTCGCCGGTTTCCAACAGACAACGGCGTGCGAAACGGAGCTGATCGGCGTTGGTGGTGGGCGTGAGTTGCAGCATGGTTCCTCGCGGTGTCTGCACAGTATCGAGCCACCCCGAAAACGGGGTCACGCGGGTTCCCCCTGTGTCAAACCGTGACAAGGGTACAGCGTGACACAGGTCAACGCATCAGGTTGACACAGCCTGGGACACCGCCGATGGGCCCAAAGCGCCAGAAATGCCTGAAAACAGGCCGCGGCTCAGGGTTCACCCCAGATGGCACGCGCCGTGCCCTGTCAGTCTGGCCTCGGCGAGCGTTCGCCGGGGTGCGCCGGACACACCAACCACCCGCTGAGGACCGGTGCGCTCAACCCCGTTCAACAGGAGACTGCGATGCCCGTTTACGCTGCCCCCGGTGCCGCCGGCGCCCCCCTGACCTACAAGGCCCGCTACGACAACTTCATTGGCGGCAAGTTCGTGGCCCCGCTTGGCGGCCAGTACTTCGACGTGGTCACCCC
>JBEEJT010000171.1:0-12122 GCA_041169085.1 Pseudomonadota bacterium
CGCATCCCCAACACCCACCTGGTGATGCACGGCTCGTCGTCGGTGCCCCAAGAGCTGCTGGCCATCATCAACCAGTACGGCGGCAAGATGAAGGAAACCTACGGCGTGCCCGTGGAAGAAATCCAGGAAGCCATCAAGTACGGCGTGCGCAAGATCAACATCGACACCGACATCCGCCTGGCGATGACCGGTGCCGTGCGCAAGTTCCTGGCCGAGAACCCCGACAAGTTCGACGCCCGCGAGTGGCTCAAGCCCGCCCGCGAAGCCGCCAAGGCCGTGTGCAAGCAGCGCTACCTGGAGTTCGGATGCGAAGGCCAGGCTGGCAAGATCAAGCCGGTGTCGCTGGTGGACATCGCCGCCGCTTACGCTTCGGGCAAGTTGGCCCAAGTGGTGGCGTGAGACCCGCCTGACGCCTGGCGCGTTCGCTGATCAGGGGCCTTCGGGCCCCTTTTTCATGGCCGCTGCGAGCCCATGCGAGGGTTTGAACGCCCCCTGCTTGCGGGCAGCCTTGGCAGATCATCGCCCCTACAATCGCGCGGCCCTGCCGGTGGCGGCAGGCGACATGAAAGTGGAGACGGTGAAACCTGTGTGGCGCAAGTGGGCAGCCAGAGCGAGCTGGGGCGTGCTGGGTGGTGTGGTCGCGGTGAGCGCGGCCGTGGCGGTGCAATTTGCCGTGGGCGTCTGGCGAGCCGGGCACATGGCCGTGCCCGCGCAGCTCGACGGGCCGGCGGCAGACCAGGCGCGCACGCGCTACCCGCTGGTGCTGGTGCACGGCATGATGGGGTTCAACCAGGTGGGCGACGTCTCTTACTGGTTTGACATCGCGCCGCGCTTGCGTGCCCAGGGCGCCCAGGTCGAAGTGACTTCGGTGTCGGCGTTCGGCAGCTCGGAGCTGCGCGGCGAGCAGCTGTTGGCGCAGGTCCAGGCCATCCGCGCACGCACGGGCGCCGACAAGGTGCACATCATTGGCCACAGCCAGGGCGGCCAGGCGGCGCGTTACGTGGCCCGTCTGCACCCCGAGTGGGTGGCATCGGTCACGGCGGTCGCCAGCCCGACGATGGGCTCGGAAGTGGCCGATGCCTTGCAGGCGCTGCAGGCCCAGCACCCGGTGGTGGTCGATGGCATCCTGGCGCTGGGCAACGCCACCGGCGCCCTGATCAATTGGCTGGCCGGCACCAGCTGGCCCCAAGACGCCCGTGGCACGCTGGCTTCGCTGACCTCGGCGGGCGCCCAAGCCTTCAACCAGCAGCACCCGGCGGGCGTGCCAGGCACACCGTGTGGCGAGGGCGCCCACGAGGTGAACGGCGTGCGCTACTACTCGTGGTCGGGCGTGGGGCGTTTCCACAGCGCCTTGAACATGCTCGATGTGCCCATGTGGCTCACGGGCCAGCTGTTCGAGCGCGAACGCGACGACAACGATGGCCTCGTGGGTCGCTGTGCCAGCCACCTGGGCGAGGTCCTGGGTGACCACCACCCGATGAACCACCTCCACGCGGTGCGCATGGTGGGCGGCCTGACGCCCGACCCTGACCCCGCCAAGCTGTTCCTGGCCCATGCGGCCCGCTTGAAAGCCGCCGACCTGTGAGCGGTGCGGCGCCCCGCCGCTGCGATTAACATGCCGCCCGTGTGCGCCCGTTTTCACACTGCGTGAAAGCGGCGCGCGGCATCCATCCAGCAAAACAGGGGCAAACAGGCATGGGCAGGCGTGGTGCAGCCATGGCGTTGCGCAAGTGGCGGGCGTTCATCGTGGCCGGCGTGTGGGCCTTGGGCCTGGCGGCCTGTGGGGGCGGCTCAGGCGGCAGCGATGGCGCCACCGCCAGTGGGCGCAGCGCCCCGACTTACGCGGTGGGCGGCACGGTGGCGGGCCTCTCTGCGGGCCCGTTGGTGCTGAGCAATGGCATCGACCGCTTTGAGCTGACCTTCGACGACGAGGGCGTGGTCAAGGACCGGCCCTTCGTGGTCGCGCACCTGCCGGCCGGGGCCGGGTACGACGTGCAGGTGGCGCAGCAGCCTGCCGGGGTGTCTTGCACGGTGGCTGGTGGCCAGGGCGAAGTGCCTGAGGCCGAGGTTCGCGACATCCAGGTCATTTGCGTCAAACGCAAAGAGCTGTCGCTCCTGGCGGGCGCACTGCCGCAATATGGCGCTCAAGACGGCCACGGCCTTGAAGCGGGCTTTGCCTCGCCGGGGGCCATGACGTCGGACGCGCAGGGCAACCTCTACCTCGTCGACGCCAACGCCGTGCGCAAGGTCACGCCCAGCGGCGTCGTCATCACCTTGGCGGGCGTGATCGATGCGCCCGGTCGCGTGGACGCCAGCGGCGCACAGGCACGTTTCTCGGCCCCCAGCGGCATCGTCGCTGACCCTTCGGGCCGCCTGTTCGTGGCGGACCTGGGCAACGATGCGGTCCGCTCGGTGGCCCCCAATGGCGACGTGGCCACGGTCGGTGTCCAGCGCGAACAGGTGGCGGCCTTGCTGGCGAGCTTGGGCCAGACCAAGTGGATCAACGGTGCGATGGCCCGCGATGGCGCGGGCCGCCTCTACTTCCAGACGGGCGATGCCTGGATCACGATGTTGGCGCCCGATGGGGGCGTCACCTTGCGCGCGGGCACCTCGGGGACGGCGTTTGCCAACACGGTGCTTCGCATCAGCGGGCTGACCGCGGCCTCGGACGGCACCTTGTATGTGGTGGGCCGGCTGAGTGCCACCTATGCGAACAACTACGGTGTGGTGCGCTTGAACCGCGACGACACGGTGCAGGTCCTGCGCGTGTTCAACGACAGCCGGGCGTTGGGCCTGGCCATGGGGCCGGATGGCAGCCTGTGGGCGACGGTCAACCAGAACCAGCGGACATCTCGCACGGTGGAACATGTGGCGGCACAAGGCGGGCTGATGGGGCGGACTGCCTTCCCCTTGCCCTATGGCCGCGTGGGCAACGACCTGGGGGCCGTGACGGTGGCGCCCGATGGCCGGGTGTTCGTCATCGATCGCGCGCAGAACACCTTGATGGTCTCGGGGGCGTCGGGCGAGCCCGCCACCTTCGCGGGCAACGTGGCCCGCTTGGGCATGGTCGATGGCCAAGGCAGCGAGGCCCGTTTTGCCAGCCTGGGTGCCGTGGCGCGCGACAGCCTGGGCAACCTGTTGGTGGCCGATGGGGCCAATGGCGCCGTCCGGCGGGTGTCGGCAACGGGGGCCGTGACGACGGTGTGGCAAGCCCCGGGCTTCTTGCCCGGGCTGTCGACGCCCAAAGCGTTTGGCGTGGCCTTCGGGGCCGACGACCGCGCCTATGTGTGCACCGATGATGGCTTGCTCCTGCGCATCGATGCGGCGGGCCGCGCCACCACCTTGACCAAGGGCTGTTCGCCACGGTTTTTCTTCCTGGATGGCGCCGGCCAGCTGACGACCGCCAACGGCTGCATCCAACGCTATGTCGAGGCGGAGAACCGATGGGCCTCGGTGACGTGCGTCAACACCGACCCCGCTGCGGCCAGCTGGGCCTTGACGGCCATCGATGCGGTGGCGCCAACCGCCCGGGGTTACCTGGTGCGTGACGGGGTCAGGCTCAAATGGGTGGACGCCGTCGGTCACGTGTTCGACTTGTCCACCGAGATGGGCGAAGTCGACCTCTTTGGCGACGGGCGGGGCAGCGTGGTGGCGGTGTCCGACACCCGGGTGATGTTGCTGCCCGATGGCGAGCGGCCTGCAGCGGTGCGCTTGCTGGATGTGGCGACGCGCACCTTGCCGGGCGCCTTGCCGACGTATGTGGAGCGCCCAGCTGCGGCGACGTTGCTGGACAAGCGCGTGGTGCTGACGGTGGGCAGCGCGGTTTATTTGGTGGACCTGTGATGGCAAGTGACAACATGAAGCAATCGAGCCGGGCATTCAAGTGGGGCGCATGGGCTGTGGCCTGGGGCTTGGCGCTGGCGCCCGCCGTGGGGCTGGCCGATGAACCGGACCCCTGGCTGTTCAGCGCCGGCACCAAGTTGTGGCTCAACACGTGGGACAGCTGGTCTACCCACCCCACGGGCACGGGCGTGGCCCTGGGCACCCAGCGCTACCAGGTGGTGCAGGCCATGCACAGCGGCACGCGGTTGTCGGTGATCCCGTTTGCCAGCGTGCGCAAGGGCGCCTTGTTCGCCGCAGCGAGCTTCATGCAGCGCACCAGCTATGCGCTGCGCGATGCCGGCACGCCGGGCGGCTTCGACGTGAACGCCGACCGCCAGGAGGCCGATGTCAGCGCAGGGTGGTATGTGGTGCCCAACGTGGCGCTCACCCTGGGCTACAAGCAGCTCACGCAGACCTATGGCAGCGATCGCTTCCGTTGGGCCGGGCCGTTGATGGGGGTGAACACCAGCGCCGCCGTGGCGCCGGGCTGGGCCTTGTACGCCACCGCTGGTTTGGGCGCCATGCAGGCCCAATTTCCGCAGACCCAATCGGACGCGCAGGGCAAACACAGCTTCCGCGCGGGCTACCGCTTGGGCGAGTTCGGCATCGCCCATGGCATGGCGCTGGACAACCCCTGGGTGCGGTCGCTGGCGTTCACGGCGGGCTACCGTGTGCAAACGGTGACCACCACCGGCTACGGCCTGGCGCAGACCGCGCCCGATGGCTCGTCCACGCTCAACACGCGTGGCAGCCTGGTTGACACCACCCAGGGCTTGGCCTTGAGCCTGAGCGCCGCATTTTGAAGGACACCGCCATGTCGAGCACCCGTCTGATGCACCTGGCCTGGGCGGCCAGTCTGGTGGCCGGCGCCTGTGTGGCGGCCCCGCCGGCCAAACCCGCGCCCACGGCGGCCACAGCAGCCGCCAGTGCGGCCAGCGCAACGGACACCGCCGCAGGCGATCGCCTGGCGCTGGTCATCGGCAACTCGGCCTACGAGACCTTTGACCCGCTGGTCAACCCGGCGCACGACGCCCAGGCCATGTGCGACAAGCTCGGCCACGTGGGCTTCCAGACGCAGTGCGTGACCAACCTGCGCAACCGCGAAGACTTCATGAAGCAGGTGCGCGAGTTCGCTGGCCGCGTGCGTCGGGCCGACCGGCCCAAGACCGTCTTCTTTTACGCGGGCCACGCCGTGCAGGTGGGCGGTGAGAACTACCTCGTGCCCACGGGCGCGGAGCTGCGTGGCCCCAAGGACATCGAAGCGCAGTTCGTGGGCATGAACGCCGTGTTCGCGGCGCTGGGGCCCAGCGTGGACCGCTTTCAAATGGTGGTGCTGGACGCCTGCCGCAACAACCCCTTCCAGCCGCGCACCGTGGGCCGCGCCGAAGCGCGGGCGGTGGCCCCTGCCCAACAGCGCAGCCGGGCGGCCCTCGTGAGGGCCCTGGGGGCCTCGCAGGCGAACTATGGCTTGAGCGCCATCAAGGATGCGCCCACCGGCACCATCGTGCTGTACGCCACCGCCGCCGACGACGCGGCCTTCGACGGCATCGATGGCCATGGCCCGCTGACCAAGCATTTGCTGGCCCACATCGACACGCCTGGCATCAACGTCGAGGAGATGATCAAGCGGGTGACCACCGGCGTGCAAAACGAGACCCTGCAGGACTACCGCAAGCGGCAGACGCCCTTCGTGTATTCGTCGTTCACGGGGTCGTTTTGCTTCGCGGGTTGTGCCCGGCTGGTGGACCAGTCGGAGCTGGAGCGCGCAGAGCGTGAAAAGGCGCAGTTGAACAAGCAACTCGAGGAAGAAAAACGCCAGGGCGGGGTCAAGAAGAGCCCGGTCTTCGTCACGCCCACGTTCTGAAAGGCCAGTGCAGGCAAAATGGCGGGTTGAACCTGATTTCACGAGACCGCCCATGAGCAACGCCCTGCACACCTCCGCCCTCCAATCCCTGCCGCTGCTGGCGCGCGGCAAGGTGCGCGACAACTACACGGTGGGCAACGACCGCATCTTGATGGTGGCGTCTGACCGCATCAGCGCGTTCGACGTGATCATGGGCGAGCCCATCCCCGGCAAGGGCGCGCTGCTGACCCGCATGGCCTTGTTCTGGTTCGAGTTGCTCAAGGACGTGGTGCCCAACCACCTGACCGGCGACGACCCCGTGAGCGCGGTGTCGGCGGCCGAACGCCCCCAGGTCGAAGGCCGCGCGATGCTGGTCAAGAAGCTCAAGCCCCTGCCTGTGGAAGCCGTGGTGCGCGGCTACCTGGCCGGCAGTGGCTGGAAGGAGTACCAGGGCAATGGCGAGGTGTGCGGCGTGAAGCTGCCCGCCGGCCTGAAGAACGCCAGCAAGCTGCCCGAGCCCATCTTCACCCCCGCCACCAAGGCCGACGTGGGTGACCACGACGAGAACATCTCGTTCGACAAGATGGTCGACATCATTGGCCTGGAGTTGGCCGAGAAGGTGCGCGCCGTGTCGATCGAGCTGTACAAGCGTGCGGCCGACTTCGCGCTGACCAAGGGCATCATCATCGCCGACACCAAGTTCGAGTTCGGCCTCGATGAAGCCGGCACGCTGACGCTGATGGACGAGGTGCTGACGCCCGATTCCTCGCGCTTCTGGCCCATCGAAGGCTACGAAGCCGCCTTCCAGGCTGGCGCCAACCCGCCGAGCTACGACAAGCAGTTCCTGCGCGACTGGCTGGAGCAGGCCACCGTCAATGGCCAGCCCTGGGACAAGACCGCGCCGTCGCCGGCCTTGCCCCAAGCCGTGATCGATCACACCGCGGCCAAGTACCGCGAAGCGCTGGAGCGCCTGACGGGTCAGGCCTGATCAGGGGCGTCGCGCTGGTCGGGGGGCAGCAGCCCGTCGTCCACGCTGGCGTCTGGGTCTTCTCCAGCTTCGGCCCGCGCGGCCGCTTCGGCAGCCAGGCGGGCTTGTTCGGCCGCCCATTCCGGTGACGCGGCCCAGCTTTGCAGCGTTTCGGCGGCGTCGCCCACGCCCACGCGGCTGAGCGCCGAGAACAGCGCCACACCGATGTCGGCGTCGTCGGTGGCCAACTCGGCCAACACGGCCTGGGCGTTGCGCAGGCTTTCGGCCTGTTCCTTGCGGTTGAGCTTGTCGGCCTTGGTCAGCAGCACCAGCAGCTTCACTTCACCGGTGCGCACGCGCGGGGCCACGAACTCCAGCAACTGCCGGTCCAGCGCCGTGAAGCCGTGGCGGGAATCGACCATTTGCACCACGCCGCCCAGGTTGCGGCGCAGCGCCAGGTAGTCGGCCATCACGGCCTGCCAGCGCTCCTTGGCAGCGCGCTCGACGGCGGCGTAGCCGTAGCCGGGCAAGTCGGCCCAGATCTCGTCCGGGGCCTCTTTGTTGCCCAGGTGGAACAGGTTGATGTGCTGGGTGCGGCCCGGCGTTTTGGACGCGTAGGCCAGCTGGCGCTGTTGCGCGATGGTGTTGATGGCCGTGGACTTGCCCGCGTTAGACCGGCCCACGAAGGCGACCTCAGGCAGCTCGGAGAAGGGCAGCTGGCGCAGTTGCGCCGCGGTGATGAAAAACCGTGCGGAATGGGCCCAAGCCATCGCCAATTTGGCTTCTTCGGACAGCTCCGGACCCGCCACTTTACGGGGGGCGTGGCGCTCCCGTTCAGGGGAAGGCGTCACGGGACGGGGGGGTTTGACCTTGGGTGTTGGTCGGTGGGAGTTCGATGCAGCCATAGGCCATTGTAAAATCCCGGATTGTTCCAATTGAAACCCACCTTTTCTGTCCGGGCAAGAGCAGGCCAATCTGGCCGCAACCAGGCAGGAAATCCAACCAGCTGCATCGCCATGAAGCGCTTTTCGAACCTGATCGCCCTCGCCTCGGTGGCCCTGTCTCTGTCCCTGACCGCAGGCGTTGCGCGCGCCGCCGAAAAGAAGGCCGATGTGGCCGCTGGTGAAGCCAAGGCCACCACGGTGTGCGGCGCCTGCCACACCTTCGACGGCTCGCGTGGCCTGCCCGCTTACCCGATCCTGCAAGGCCAGCACCCCGAGTACATCGTCAAGCAGCTGACCGAGTTCAAGGAAGGCAAGCGCAAGAACCCGATCATGGGTGGCATGGCTGCGGCCCTGACGCCGGAAGACATGAAGAACGTGGCTGCTTTCTACGGCAGCAAGAAGGCCGTGTCGGGCTCGGCCAAGAACAAGGAGCTGGTCGCCGCTGGTGAGCGCATCTACCGCGGTGGCATCGCCAAGAAGGCCGTGGCTGCCTGCGCTGGCTGCCACAGCCCCAACGGTGCCGGCATCCCCGCCCAGTACCCGCGTCTGGCCGGCCAGCACGCCGACTACATCAAGGCCCAGCTGACCAGCTTCCGCCAAGGTGAGCGCACCAACAGCGTTCAGATGTCGACGATCGCCGCCAACCTGAGCGACAAGGAAATCGACGCCTTGGCCGACTATATCGCCGGTCTGCGTTGATCGCACTGGCTGCATGGCCAGTCACCACGGAAAAGGGCGGCCCGTTCAGGCCCGCCCTTTTTTCTTGCCCCCGCTCGCCCTGGATGGCCTGACATGGACGCCCCCGTGATGCGCGAATGGCTCACGCCGCAGCTGGTCGCCCAGTTGCGCAGCGACCCTTGGTTCGGCCAGGTCAGCCGCCCGCTGGAAGAGGCCCTGCTGAGCCGCGCCACGGTGCGGCGCCTGCAGCCCGGGGAGCACCTGTTCATGCGCGGCGACGCGCCCGACGGGCTGTACGCCCTGCTCGAAGGCAATGTGCGCATCTCTGGCGTCACGGAGGCGGGCAAGGAGGCCATCCTGGCCCTCGTCGAGCCCCCCGCGTGGTTTGGCGAGATCGCCTTGTTCGACAACCTGCCGCGCACCCACAACGCCCTGGCCGATGGGCCGGTGCGCCTGTTGCACGTGCCCCAGGCCGACACCCTGGCGATGTTGGCCGCCCAGCCCGCCTTCTGGCGTGAGCTGGGGGTGTTGATGGCCTTGCGCATGCGCCTGACCTTCATCGGTCTGGAAGACATGACGCTGCTGTCGGCCGAGGCGCGCTTGCTGCGCCGCCTGGTGTGGCTGGTGCAGACCCACACCCTGGCGTCGCCCCCGCCCGGCGAGTTCGACCCTTCGCTGCCGGAGCCGCCACGCGTGTTGCCCATCAGCCAGGCGCAGCTGGGCATGATGTTGTCGCTGTCGCGTCAGACCACCAACCAGATCCTGCAAGGCCTGCAGGACCAGGGGGTGTTGCGGGTGGCTTACGGGCGCATCGAGGTCATCCACCGCGCCAAGTTGATGGCGCTGGCCGGCGTGAGCGACACCGAGCGCGCCGTGCTCGACCAGCTCATGGCGGGCCTGCCCCGGCCGGCACGCTGAGGCGGTCAGCCTTCACGACTTGAGGCCCGGGCACCGCCCGCGCCGGTCAGCTTCGCCACAAATTACCGCTATCTCGGCCGGGCCTGTGGGCGCCGTGTGCGCTAGGCCTTGCTGCGGCGCAGAATCAAACCGTGTTCCAGGGGCCGGGCCCACTTCCTGACAGGGGGAGCGAGCGCGGTCTGGGACACAGGGCATGGATCGCAAGTTCTGGCCGCCGGGTGTCCCCACTCGGCGGCCTTTTTTTGCCTGCGAGGCCCATTTGGCGGGTGGATGCGGGTCTGTTCGGGCTCAAGCCGGGCGAGGTGGCGGCCGATATCCCGTCCAAGGCTGGGGCTGCCGGTTGCCCTGGCTTCGTGAAGGTTTGCCATGATCTACGCCACTCGCCATGCCCAAGGGCACATCGTCAGCCTGCACAAGGAGCCTGTGCCGGGCGCCGAGGCCCTGCCGTTCACCCACCCGGATGTGCAGCAGTTCCTGGGCGAAGACCGAGAGCAGCGCCAGTTCGCCAGCCTGGACGCCGGCCTGGTGCGGGTGCTGGAAGACTTGATCGACGCCCTGATCCGGCGCAACGTGATCTGCATCACCGACCTGCCGATGGAGGCCCAGCTCAAGCTGTTTGACCGCAAGCACTTCCGCGAAGGGGTGCGCGATCACGCGCTGGACTTGTACGACGGCAGCCCGCAGGCGCGTGCCGAAGTGATGGCCGCCACCACGGATTGGGCCGACAGCCGCCACGGTTGAGCGCCAGGCGGGCCAGGGGCCCTGCCGATCACAAGACCCGGTGTTGCAGGGCAGGCAAAGCCGTGCGCACCTCTTGCTGTCGCACGCGGTCGAGCTGCGCCAGCACCACGCCCGGGCCTTCGGGCTGCACCGCCAACACCTCTCCCCAGGGCCCGATGGCCAGGCTGTGGCCGAAGGTGCGCCGCCCACTGGCGTGCAGGCCACCTTGGGCCGGGGCCAGCACATGGCAGAGGTTCTCCACCGCCCGGGCGCGCAACAGCAGCTCCCAGTGCGCCTTGCCCGTGGTGTCGGTGAACGCGGCTGGCAGCACGATCAGGTCCAGCGGCGCCGGCGCCCCGAGTTGCCGGAACAGCTCGGGGAAGCGCAGGTCGTAACACACCCCCAGGCCCACCCGCCAGGGCTGGCCATGGCGGTCGGTCAAGGTGAACGCCGTGGGCGTGTGGCCGGGCGTGAGCGTGGCCGCTTCGTCGTAGCGGCGTTGGCCGTCGTCGAAGCAAAAGAGGTGGATCTTGTCGTAGCGGGCCGCCAACTCGCCTTGCGGGCCGTAGACCAGCATGGTGTTGGACACGCGCTGCGGGTCGTGGCTGCGGATGGGCAGCGTGCCGCCGATCACCCACACGCCGTGTTGTCGAGCGGCTTGCGCGAGTGCCTGTTGCAGTGGCGCCGAGCCCGCCGGGGCGTCGAGCGGGGCGGGCGCGAAGTCTTCGGCGATGGCCAGCTTGTCGGCGTCCTTCAGGCCCATCAGGCAGAAGTATTCGGGCAGGGCGACCAGCTCGGCGCCGGCCGTGGCCGCTTGCGCGATCAGGCGCAGGGCGGTGGCGAGGTTCTCGTCCACGTGGGGCGTGGAGACCATTTGCAGGGCGGCGACGAGCATGTGGGGGTGTCCGTGGCGGGGTGACAGGGTGGGGCAGCGGTATGCTTGGCGCATCATGCACCGCAGCGCGCCGATTGTCCGGCCTGCGTGGCTTTGCCCCAAACGCCTGAGTTGCCTCCTGTGGACGAACTGAACCTTGCTGACGCGGCCGGTGTGCCCGAGCCCGTGCGGGCCTGGATGGACCAGGTGCGTGAAGCCGCCCAACAAGGCGCACGGATCGACGTGCGTGGTGGGGGCAGCAAAGGCCATGTGGGCAGGCGAGCGCCCCTCGACGCCGAGGCCACACCCTGGTGGTCGCTGGACACGGGCGGGTGGTCCGGCATCGAAGTGCACGAGCCCAGCGAGTTGGTGGTGCGGGTGCGCGCCGGCACGCCGGTGGCGGCCTTGCAGGCCGTGCTGGCGGACCGTGGTCAGGCCCTGGCGTTCGAGCCGCCGCACTGGGGCTTTGCGCCCGACCAGCGCGGCCCTTCGACGGTGGGCGGCATGGTGGCGGCCGGCTTCAGTGGGCCCGCTCGCGCCCAACGCGGCGCGGTGCGCGACCACCTGCTGGGCTGCACCATGGTCAATGGCCAAGGGCAATTGCTGCGCTTTGGTGGCGCGGTGATGAAGAACGTGGCCGGCTTTGACCTGACGCGCTTGATGGCCGGCAGCATGGGCACCCTGGGTTTGCTGGTCGACGTCACCTTGAAGGTGTTGCCTGAGCCGGTGGTGCGGGCCACGATGCGCTTCGAGATGCCCGAAGAAGAGGCCTTGGTGCAGGTGAACCGCTGGGCCGCACAGCCCTTGCCCATCGAGGCTTCAGCCTGGTGGGACGGGATGCTGGTGTTGCGGCTGGCCGGGGCTCGCGCTGCGGTGGTGCAGGCGGTGCAAGGCCTGTACAAGGCGCGGCGTGGCGAGCTGCTCACGCCGCCGGTGGCCGATGCCTTCTGGCAGGGGGTGCGCGACCACACCGATGAATTTTTCGTGCGCGCCAGGCAGGCCGTGGACCAGGCGGGCCAACAGGGCGTCACGCTGTGGCGCTTGTCGGTGCCGGCGACCACGCCGCCGCTGGCCTTGCATGGCGAGCAGCTCACCGAATGGTTGGGCGCTTTGCGCTGGGTCTGCACGCCGGCGCCGGCCGCGTCCATCCACGAGCTGATGAGCCGTGTGGGCGGCCAGGCCCAACCGTTCTACCGGGCGCCAAGCCAGCCCTGGAGCCTGAGCCCCCAGCAGGCCAGCACCCTGCGCCTGCAGGCACAGGTGCAGCGGTCGATGGACCCGCATGGCGTGTTCGAC
>JBEEJT010000172.1:0-9913 GCA_041169085.1 Pseudomonadota bacterium
CGACACCGTGGCCACCACCATCTCGCTGAGCCTGAACAACAACGTTCGGCTGATCAACGTCGAGAACCTGGCCGTGCACAGCACGGTGGCCGCCAGCAGCGCCATCACGCTGACCGGCAACGCCCAAGCCAACATGCTCACCGGCCACGCGGGCAGCGACACGCTCAACGGCCTGGGCGGCAACGACACGCTCGATGGCCTGGCTGGCAACGACAGGCTCGATGGCGGCACCGGCAACGACCTGCTGCAAGACACAGGTGGCGGCGCCGACGTGTTCAGCTTCAGCGGCGCCTTCGGCTCCGATGTGGTGGTGGACCAGGGCAGCAACGCTGCCGACGTGGGCACACTGTCGTTCGCCCAACTCACCACCGACCAGCTCTGGCTCAAGCTCGACGCCAGCGGCAACCTGGTGGTGCAGCAGTTGGGCAGCGCCAACCAGGTCACGGTGCGCAACTGGGGCCAGGCCACCAACCAGGTCGGCAAGCTGACGGCAGGCAGCGGCGCCACCGCCGCCACCATCGACGCGGCCACCCTGCAACGCCTGGCCACCTACATGGGCGCCCTGGGCACGGCCCCGGCCAAGCTCGCCGACCTGAGCGCCAGCGTGCGCGCAGACCTGGCCACGCTGTGGCAAGGCCAGCAGCTCAACCCCTACATGGGCACGGCTGACAACGACACCCTGCAAGGCGGCTCAGGCAATGACCTGCTGCAAGGCCTGGCCGGCAACGACACCTTGAGCGACGGCGCCGGCAACGACACGCTGGACGGCGGCGAAGGCGACGACACCTACTACATCAACCAGCCTGGCACCACCATCGTGGATGCGGCAGCAGGCGGCACCGACAAGGTCGTCAGCAGCATCAACGTGGACCTGAGCGTGCTGGCCCCGCAGGTTGAGGACCTGAGCCTGACCGGCAGCGCCGCGCAAGCCGTGGGCAACGCGCTCGACAACGTCATCACCGGCAACACGGTGGCCTCCACGCTGCTGGGCGGCGCGGGCAACGACACGCTCAACGGCGGCGCCGACAACGACGTCTTCATGGGCGGCAGCGGCAACGACCAGGTGAACTTGAAAGGTGGCCGCAACCTGGTCTTCTTCACGGGCGACTTCGGCCAGGACACCGTCAACAACGCCACGGCTGCGTCGCCTGCCTTGTTGAGCTTTGGAGGGTTGACCACGGCGGACCTCTGGCTGCAGACCGACGCGCAAGGCGCTTTGACCATCCGGCAACTGGGCACAGCCAACCAGGTGGTGGTGCCGGCCTGGCTGGCCACGGCCGACGCCCCATCGGTCGTCCTCCATGTGGGCACCGACGATTTCAGCCAGACCAAGCCTCGCATGAATGCCGGCACCCTCATCGGTGGCGCAGACCTGATCCGGCTGGTGAACTACATGGCCCAACTGGGCCCCGACCCTGCCCCGGCCTCACCCAGCGCGCTCACCGCAGCGCAACAGTCCGCCCTCGCGGCCCTGTGGAACGGCACGCTGCCCAGCGGCACGGCGGGCGCAGACCTGCTCATCGGCTCGACCTCGTCAGACGCCTTGCTGGGCCTGGCCGGCAACGACACCCTGCGCGGCTTCCAAGGCAACGACACCTACGACGGCGGCGACGGCCAGGACCGGATCGAAGACACCGGTGGCGCCGACGTCTACACCCTCGCCGGCAACTTCGGCGCCGACACGATCAACGACAGCCCCACATCGACCAGCGCCCTGGAAGGCGACCGCATGGCCCTGCCCGGCGTGGTGGCCGAACGGCTGTGGGTCACGCACCTCAACGACGCCAACCAGTCGCTGCTGGTGCGACAGCTGGGCAGCGCCAACCAGGTCACCATCCAGCACTGGCGAGACAACACAGGCCAGGCCGCAGGCACCGGCCGCATCGAGCAGATCGACGTGGGCAACAACAGCGTGACCACCTTCAGCGGCGACCAGCTCGACGCCCTGGCCACGGCCATGGACAAGCTGAGCGCACCCGCCAACTCCTGGGCCGACCTGAGCGCAGACCAGCAGGCCACGCTGAAGGCGTGGTGGCCCACGCTGCCACCAGAGGCCGGCAAACAAATCAACGGCACGGGGGGCAACGACAGCCTGACCGGCGGCACCGGGCCTGACACCATCAAAGGCGGCAGTGGCGCCGACCTGCTGCGCGGCCTGGACGGCAACGACAGCCTCGAAGGCGGCGCCGGCAACGACATCCTGGCCGGTGGTGCCGGCAACGACGTGCTGAGCGACACCGTGGGCGGCAGCGACATCTACCAGTTCTCTGCCGGATTCGGCCACGACACCATCACCGAGAACTACGACGCCCCGGCCAGCGACGTCGACACCATCGCCTTCCTGGACACCCCCTACGACCAACTCTGGCTGACGTCATATGACAGCCAGACCATGTATTGGAACGGCGTGTTCTTTGTTCAGCAACTGGGCACGGACAACGTCGTGCGGGTCAACGGCGACACCGGCTGGCGCGACGACAGCGGCAAGTCACCGCGCGTGGTGATCGACAAGCTCATCGCCCGCAAGGGCGATGGCTACGCCGTGCTCAACAGCGACCAGATCTGGGCGCTGGTCAATTGGTCAAAACGGCTGCCGCTCAACGTCGCCACCATCACCAGCTACAAGGACCTGCCGGCCAACGCCCGCGCAGAGCTCGAAGACCTCTGGGTGAGCCGTGAGCCCCAGCTCGTGGTGGGCACCGCCGGCAACGACAGCCTGGTCGGCCTCTATGGCCCCGACACGCTGCGTGGTGGCGCGGGCAACGACACCCTGTTCGGCTCGGCGGGCAACGACCTGCTCGAAGGCCAGGACGGCAACGACAGCCTGGTGAGCGGCGCTGGCAACGACACCCTCATCGGTGGCGCTGGCAACGACACCCTGGTCAGTGGCGGCGACCCGGGCTACCTCGGCCCCAGCGTAGGCGAGCGGCTCATCAGCGACAGTGACGGCTCTGACACCTATGTATTGCGGGGGCCCAACTCGGAAGACCACACCGTCATCTCCGACGGAAACGCCGACGGCCTGGCCGACGTGGACAAGTTGATCCTGCAAGACATCGAGTACCGCGACCTGGCCATGGCCTATGACGACAACGGCAACGTGGCCATTTGGCTCGTATCCCACTTCATCCGCAACAACATTTTCATCGACAAGGAGACCACGGCCACGGGGTCGAACCTGTGCATCGACCTGATCCAGGCGGGCGTGGGCACCGACACCGCCACGCTGACCCCCAGCGGCATCGACGACGTGGTGAGTCTGCAAGCTGAACTCGACGCCGCCTACCATGGCTGGAGCCTGGGCAGCCCACTGGCCAGCGCCATGGAGGCGATCTGGCAGGGCCGCTCCAGCGGGGCGAAGCCCGGCACCATGGGCAATGACCTGCAACAAGGCGGCTCCGGCAACGACATCCTGCTGGGCGGCAAGGGGGGCCAGGACACCTTCAATGGCGGCGCGGGCCAGGACACCCTGGCGGCCGCCGCAGGCAACGCGCTCTTCATCAACGACGACAACGAAGCCGACCTCATCGTGCTGACCGATGAGGTTCAAGCCCGCTTCGAAGACCACCGCACCAATGCCTCCGCCAACCAGGACACGCTGGCGCTCTTCGATTGGGGGGGAGGCGATCCCGATTTCGAAGTCAACGCGGCTGACGAGCTGTTGATCAAGGGGCCGCGAGGCGGCATCCTGACGCTGGCAGGCTGGTCACACGCGCCGGCAGGCGAGCTGCCCGGCGGCATCCACCAGATCCAGAACGCCGGTTGGGCGGACACCCCACCCATCACGCGCCCCATGGTGGACAGGCTGATGGAACTGGACAAGCTCTACCCAAACGGCCGCCAGCAGAATTGGGCCTCGCCCTATCGCGGCCTGCGCGACAGCATCCTGCACGGCAACTACGCCAACCTGGAGGCCACCTACATGAAGTCCGACAAGGACACAGTCTGGGGGCTGGAAGGCAACGACACCCTCAAAGCCGCGATGACGGACAGCCTCATGGTGGGTGGCGCGGGCAACGACGTGTTGAGCGGCACCCTGCTCCGCAGCAAGGTGTCGGGCGGTGCCGGCAACGACTCCCTGGCCTTCAACTTCTCGTCGACCAACAACGTTCTGGAAGGCGGCGCCGGCAACGACGCCTATGTCCTGTCGTCATCGGGCTACGAGTTCAATGCGGCCACCATCGTCGACAGCAGCGCCGACGGCAGCACCAACACCCTCAGGATCAACGGCTACACCAACGGCGCGGTCTACGTACAGGACTACTGGTTCTCCCGCCCGGAAGGTACCAACGACCTGCTGATCTTCTACGGCTCATTCAATGGCTATTCCAAACTGAGCGCCACGGTGAAGGACTGGTTCGACGACAGCGTCAAGCCCATCAGCAGCATCACCTTGCAGGACGGGGGATACAACTCCGGGCCGGCCTACGCCAGCTACACCCGCAGCCGCGACGACATCAACCAACTGGTGCAGCAAATGGCCGCCTTCCACGTGAGCAACATCGACCAGCTCAGCGGCGCCAGGCGCGACCAGGCGGTTCAGCAGTTTCAGTCGTTCTGGTATCAAAGCCCTGCAGCCACCACCACCCCAGCATGACCATGCGCAAGCCCACCTTCATCTTCACCTGGGCGCTGGCCGCCCTGGCCGGCCCCGCGCTGGCCACCGACACCAGTTGCCAGGCCCGCTACCCGCTCGTCCTGTCTCACGTCTGGTCCATCAGCCCCATCTGCAAGGACCCGACCGTCACGGGCGCCAAGAGTTGCGAACAGGCCCAAGACTACGAGCGCTACTGCGCCACCAAAAGCACGGGCGCCGACGGCCAGCCCAAGTGCCTGAAGTGGCAGGTGCCCGCCGACGAACTCGACCTGCCGCCGCGCAACACCAACGTGTTCGAGCCCGGCCTGCACCGTGACCTGAGCGCCTACCACCGCCACTTCAGCAAGGCCGTGGTCAGCCGCCTGCGCGACACGTGCGGCAACGCCGTCTACATCGCCGACAAGCCGCAGTTCGCGTCCTACGCCGTGCGGGCCCGCGTGTTGCGCGACACCGTGCTGCAGGCCCTGCGCGAAACCGGCGCGGCCAAGGTCAACGTGATCGGCATGTCGCAGGGCGTGCAGGACGCGCGCTTCATGACCACCGCCCTGCCGCTGGACGAGGCCAACCCGCAAGGCCCGAAGATGCAAAGCGTGGTGGCTTCGGTCACCAGCATCGTCGGCGAAGACAGCGGCGCCGAGACCTCTGGGCTGGGCGTGCAAGCCGTCTTCCTGCTCAACGGCGGCGTGTGGAGCCGCTACCAGCCCAGCGTGTTGGCCGGCGTGCAACCCGCGTTCACCGACGCCACCTGGCGCCAAGCCGGCCAATCGCTCAACGCGCCCGGCCAGGTGGTCGAGCGCTGCCGCACCCCGCAGGAATGCGACCGCGGCACGCCCGAAACCCAATACCGCTGGCTGCTGCGTTCGCTGGTGGACCTCAGCCCCGCCTTCATGCGGCCCAGCCTCATCACCTCGCTGGGCGAGCCGCTGTTTGGCTGGCGCAACCTGCTCGACTACGTGGGCCAGCCCGACTGGAGCTGGTCAACCAGCGTGCCCGCCAGCGCCGAGTCCAACAACGGCGTGCGCTACCTGAACTACGCCGCCTGGAGCCGCCGCCCCAGCGACACGCTCGACCAAACCGACGTCTGGTCCCTGTTGTCGCTGTTCAAGGCCCGCCACGACGGCTACGTCAGCGTCGACAGCCAGCAATACCGCAACACGGCGGCCAACTTCGAAAACGTCCGGCTGATGCAGGGCCAGTCGGGCAGCGTGGGCTACCACCACATGTACTTCACCGGCCGCAACGACCGCATGTACGGCCCCCTGCTGCCCGCAGACCAGGAAGCCGCCCCCTACCGAGGCAGCTCCGCCGACTTCTGGCAGCAACTCGCCAGAGACCTGCGCGACCGGGGCCTGTGAAGGCCCACCCACACAATGCCCCCGGCGCGCGTGTCACCATGTGGAACACATCACCACAATGTGTTAACTTGGCGCACAAAGCGCCCACGCCGGGCGCCCCCACTCCAAGCCTCACTGCCATGCGACTCCGCTTTGCTCCGATCGCCATCGCCCTGGCCCTGACCAGCGCCACCTCCGCCGCTCTGGCCACAACGGCCACCTTCACGGTGTCCGGCCCCGTCAGCGACGTTTTCGGCCCATGGGACAGCGCACTGGGCGCGCTCAACAACTCGCCGAGCCTGCTGGGTGTGTTGCAACAAGTGGGCTCGCGCGGGCAACAACTCACCGCCAGCATCACGATCGACACGGCCCAGTGGGCCATCAGCGCCACGCCGGCCTTCGAAGACGCCGACAGCGCCTTCTGGTACATCAGCCCCAAGGCTGGCGTGACGCCCACCGCCACGGTGTCGTTGAACGTGCCCGACACCCAGACGGCCTACACCTTCACAGGCAGCGCCCCCACGCTGGACTACAGCTTCAGCCAAGCCAACCGCAACCAGACCTGGCAGGGCCCCACCAGCACCCTGGCCCTGAACTTCGGCACGGCCCCCACGGCCGACGGCGACCGCTCCTACCGGCTGGACCTGTCGTTCACCGTGCCCCTCACGCGCCCGACGGGTGACCTCGATGCCGCCATCGGCAGCTTCGCTGGCGCCAACGTCCAGGCCTGGGCCGGCATCACCGTGATCGACAAGGCCTGCCTGAGCGCCAGCGTGTCGTCCTGCGGCAGCATCAACCTGTCGCCGCTGCAAGGCGCCATCACCTTGGCGGCGGTCTCGAGCGTGCCCGAACCCAGCAACCTCGCGCTGCTGCTGGCCGGGATGGGCGTGCTGGGCGCGTCGGCGGCCCTGCGCCGCCGCTGAAACGCTCAGGGCGTCATGAACGCCCTTGCCGCTGCCAGCGTGGCCACCGGGTCCTCTTCCTGAGGCACGTGGCCCAGCTCGTCAAACATCACCACGCGGCTGCCAGGCAAGTCCTGCGCGAAGCGCTGGGCATGGTCGGGCGGGATCAGACGGTCCCGCCGGCCCCACAAGATCAGCGCCGGCTGGCGCACACGCTTGACGTCGTCGGCGTGCTGGCCCAAGGGCGACTGCTCGAAGCGCGCGATCAACGACCCCCGGTTGCCTTCGCGCAGCGTCAGCTCTTGGTAACGGTCGATCAGTGCCGGCGTGATGCGCTCGGGGTGGCCGTAAACGCTTTGCACGCTGCTTTCGATCGCCGAGCGCGGCAACAGGCGCGTGGTCAAGGGCGCCAGCGCCGGGATGCTCGCCAGCTTGAAGCCGATGGGCATGCCCTCGGTCGGGAAGGCGTAGCCCCCTGAGTCCACCAGCACCAGCCGGGCCACGCGCTCGGGGCGGTGCAGGGCCATCAACCAGGCGATCTCGCCACCCAGCGAATTGCCGGCCACCACCGCCTGCTTCACGCCCAGTTGGCCCAGCACGTGATCGACAAAGGCCACGTAGCCCAACAGGGTGTAGTCGCCGCTGGGGTTGGGGCCGGTCAGGCCAAAGCCGGGCATGTCCATGCGCACCACGCGGCGCGTGGCCCGCAGCTGCTCGGCCCAACCGTCCCAGGTGTGCAAGCTGGCCGACGTGCCATGCAGCAACACGATGGGGTGGGGGTCGTCGCGCGGGCCTTCGTCGCGCACATGCACGCTCATGCCGTCCACGGCGATGAACTGCGATGGCGCAGGCGCCCAGCGGGCCTTGAGGCTGTCCACCGGACGGTCAGGGGCCCAGGCTTGCGCGCCGCCCCAAACGGCGGCCGCGATCACGGTCAGGGCGAGTCCGCCCTTCCAGGAGATGGTCTTGCTCATGGCCGCTAGGCTACCGCACGGCCGCCCGGCCGGCGACGGCCTCACCACATGCGCCGCACGTGGTCAGTTGCTGCGCGCCACCCAGCGCAAAGGGGCCCAGCGCATGAACCACGCGATGGCCGTCCACGGCCAGCGGGGCACACAGGCTTGTGCCGGCTCACGTTCGATGGCGGCCACCAGCGCGCGGCAGCCCGTTTCGGTGTCCACCATCAGCGGCATCTTGTGCTGGGTCTGCCCGGTGATCTCACTCTCGATGTAGCCGGGGTACAGCGTGGTCACGCGGATCGGCGTGTCCAGCAAGTCGGCACGGATCCCCTCCGCCAGGTGCGCGAGCCCGGCCTTCGTGGCCGCGTACACCGTGAGGTTGCGCGGCAGACCACGCATGGCGCTCATCGACGACACGCACACCAGGTGGCCGCTGTTTTGCGCCCGAAAGAGCTCGACCGCGGCCTCGCATTGGGCCAAGGCCGCAATGAAGTTGGTTTGCGCCGTCTGCAGGTTGGCGTCGAAGCGGCCCTTGCCCACCGGCTGGCCCTTGCCCAGGCCCGCGTTGACGATCACGCGGTCGATGCGCCCCATGTCTTGCTCGAATGCGCGGAACACCTCGAACACCTGGCCGTGGTCGTTCACATCCAGGGCCCGCACGTGCACCTTCACGCCCGGGTGCCGGGCCTCCAACTCGGCCTGCAACGCCAGGAGCCGGTCGGTTCGACGCGCGCACAGCGCCAGGTGTCGGCCTTGTGCGGCAAAGGCGCGGGCCATGCCCTCGCCCAAACCTGAGCTGGCGCCAGTGATGAGGATGTGTTGTCGCAAGGGGGTGGCCATGGGCCATTGTGGCGCGAGTCGGCGCGCACAGGGTCTTGCCCCCCCGGCCTGGCGGCGAATGACCAGTCAGGTGGCGGGTCAAGACCAACCGAGGCCCGCCGCTGTGACCTCCGCGCGTCAGCGGTAGGTCAGCAAGCCGCTGCCGCCCTCCAGGTGGGCGTGTTCGTTCACCGAGATCAGGTGCAAACCGTCGCGCCCCGCCAGCACCTTGGTGATGCCGGCATTCGCCAGCGTCCAGTTGATGGTGAAAGCCTGGCTGTCGTGCAGGCCCAGCAGGTGGGCGCAGATCACGCTGATCACGCCGCCCGAGGTGAACACCAGCGTCGTGCCTTTGGGCGGCGCCTGCTTCACGATGTCATCGAGCGCGGCCACGCAGCGCAGCTTGAACACCGACCAGGGCTCGGCGTATTCCTCGTCGTGCTGGCCGGCCACCCAGCGGCCCACAGCGTCCTTGAAAAAGCTCTGGAAGGCGCGGCGCGGGTCGCCCTTGGCCACCATGTCGGCCATCATCAGCGCGCCGTCCTTGTAGCGCGGCTCGGCCACCTCGATCACGTTCTCGTGGGCGAACTCGTTGACCCCGGCGTGGGTGACCGTGTCAGGCACGACCAGGCCAGGCACACCCTGCCAGGCGGCC
This sequence comes from Pseudomonadota bacterium, assembly GCA_041169085.1. GTDB lineage: Bacteria > Pseudomonadota > Gammaproteobacteria > Burkholderiales > Burkholderiaceae_C > Aquabacterium. Next base: position 9,267 of record JBEEJT010000172.1, read on the forward strand.
AATGCGCCTTGGGCCGTGTCCACATGGCGCTGCAAGGTGCCGCACACCACGTGGTCAGGCGTCACCCCCCGTGCCTTCAAGGCAACACCCAGTGCCGTGGCCTGGGTGTGCCCCATGGGCGACAACTGGTCGTAGTTCGACGAGCCAAACGAGGCCTGGCCATGGCGCAACAGGTAGATCGCTCCCATCTCAAGCCGCCGTCACTTGGCGATGCCGTACTTCATCAGCTCCAGGCGGGCGATCATGCCCTTGTGCACCTCGTCCGGGCCGTCGGCCAGGCGCAGGCTGCGTGCCTGGTTGAAGAAGGCCGTGAGCATGGTGTCGTGCGACACGCCCATGCCGCCGTGGATCTGGATGGCGAAGTCCACCACCTGCTGCAGCACATTGGGCGCCACCACCTTGATGGCCGACACGTCCGTCAGCGCGCCATGCACGCCCACGGTGTCGATCTTCCAGGCGGCTTGCAGCGTCAGCAAGCGGGCCTGGTCGATGGCCAGGCGGCACTCGGCGATGCGCTCGCGGTTGCCGCCCAGGTTGATCAGCTGCTTCTTGAAGGCCACGCGGTCGATGCCGCGCTTGATCGCGAGTTCAAGCGACTTCTCAGCGGCGCCCAGCATGCGCATGCAGTGGTGGATGCGGCCCGGGCC
>JBEEJT010000173.1:0-15460 GCA_041169085.1 Pseudomonadota bacterium
CACGCAATCAAGGCCCTCGCAGTGTTGTCTCTGGCAGGCGCTGCCTCGCTCGCTTCTGCGGCCAGCCTCAATCAGTACATCGGCGTGCTGAGTCCGACAAGCACCACGGGTCTGAAGTTCAACCACGAATTCCTGTTCGCCAGCACCCCGGAAACCTTCACCGACATCTTCCGTTTCGATCTGGCTGGCGGCAACACCACCAGCGGCTCGACCAAGGACACGGACGCCATTTCCAGCCTGTCGCTGACGTCGGACGTGGCCCTGGAGTCGATCGCGCTGCGCTTGGCCGGCACGACCACCAACCTGTACTTCGACAACACCCCGGTGGGTTTCACCTTCGTGGGTTTGCAAGCGGGCAAGACCTACGAGTTGGTGGTCAAGGGCACCAACACCCCGACCGACTGGTCGCTCACCGGCAGTTACTCCGGCACCATCAAGGCTTCGACCACCACGGTGGCAGCCGCCGTGCCTGAGGCATCCGAAGTGGTCTTGACCGCCATGGGCCTGCTGGGCGTGGCCGCCTGGGCCCGTCGCCAAAAGCGCGGCTGATCAGGGCTGGGCCTGGGCCCTGTCCCCTCAAACAAACGGGCCCGAGGGCCCGTTTGCTTTTTGTGGCATCGACGCACCGCAATGCGCAAGATAATCGCTGCATGCGGGCGCCAGGTCGTTCGCACCTCATCCATGTCGGAGGTCCTTTGATCCTTTCCAGTTTTTCGGGGCGGCCCGTTTCTCGCTTTTTTTTGATTGCGTTGGCGTTTGGGTCGGTCACCTTGGCCGCATGCAAAGACGAGAAGAAATCCGCTGACCCCTCGCAAGTGGCGGCCACAGTCAATGGCGATGAGGTCTCCGTCCACCAGGTGCGTTTGCTGGTGAGTCGCCAGCCGATGCTGGCTGCTCGGGGGCAGCAGGCCGGCCCCATTGCGCTGGACGGTCTGATTCGACAGGAGCTGCTGGCACAAGCGGCCCGCAAGGAAGGCTTGGACAAGTCGCCGGATGTGATCCAGTCGTTCGAATTGGCCAAGCGCGAAATCCTGGCTCGGGCGTACCAGGAACGCCTGACCGCGCGGGTGACACGGCCTGACACCGAGACCGTCAATCGCTATTACGCGGAGCACCCTGAGCTTTTCGCTCAGCGCAAGCTCTACACCCTGGCCGAAACCATGGTGCAGGGCAAGCCGGATCAATTGCGGGCGCTGTTGGCCAAGGCTGAGCAGTTGTCGACCATCGACGCCGTACGTGCTGCGGTCGAGTCGTCCGGGTTGCCCACGGACGGCCGCATCCACACCATGATGGCCGAGGAAGTGCCCATGGACATCGTGGCACGATTGGTTCACCTGAAGGAAGGCCAGACGGTGGGCGTGATCCGTCCCCAGGGCCTGGGTTTGGTGACGCTGTTGCAAGCACAAGCCCGTCCGATGACGCGTGACGAAGCGAGCGACCGGATCACATTGGCGCTGCAGGGCACGGCCCAACGCAAGATGCTGCAAGAGGCTGAAGCCGTCTTGCGCAAGGACGCCAAGATCACGGTTCACCCGCCATTCGCGGCCGCTTCTGGTGCGGCAGCCGCTTCGGCGCCTGCGTCGGCGGAGCCGGCTTCCGTCTCGGCTTCCCAGCCCTGATCCATGGCGAACGCGTTGGCGCAGCCCAACCGGCTGACGTCGGTCTGGCCTGTGGCCTTGGGCTGGCTGGCGCTGGCCCTGCCCAGCCTTTGGGATTACCAGTTCGGCACCTGGGTGGCTTACAGCCAAGGGCACGAATTGTTGCTGCTCGGGGTGGTGGGCTGGCTGATCTGGCGCGCTCGGGATGTCCTCAAGCAGGCGCCTGCGCCTGAATCGGGCGTGGTGGCCTGGCTGGCCATCGCCGCGTGCTTGGGTGGCTATTGGCTGGGACGCACCCAGGAGTTCATCCGCGTCGAGCTGCTTTCACTGTGGGGCCTGTCCGTCGCCCTGATCTGGATGCACGCAGGGTGGCGCGGTTTGCGTGCCACCGGCTTTGCCCTGGCGTTCGCCCTGTTTGCCATGCCTTTGCCCTTCAGCTGGGTGTTGGCCTTGACGGCACCACTCAAGACGGCGGTGTCGGTCGTGGCCGCCACCGTGCTTCAGGCCTTCGACTACCCCGTGGCTCGCACAGGGGTGGTGCTCACCGTGGGGCAATACCAGTTGCTGGTGGCAGAAGCCTGCGCGGGTCTGAGCTCCATGTTCACGCTCGAAGCCATGGGCCTGCTCTACAGCCACCTCATGGCGCGGGCGTCCTGGGGCTACAACTTCACCCTGGCTGTCATGGCCATCCCCGTGGCGTTCCTGTCCAACGTGGTTCGGGTGATGATCCTGGTGCTCGTGACCTATCACTTTGGCGACGCGGTGGGGCAGGGCTTCGTGCACAACTTTTCTGGCGCCGTGTTGTTTGGCGTGGCCCTGGTGCTGATGGCCTTGGTGGACACGGTGCTCAAGCGCCTGTTCCGGGTCGATCGCCTGGAGGCTGCGCCATGAACGCCCAACGACGCAGCTGGTTGCTGGGCGGCGCCATGGTGGCCACGGCCGCGTTTGCCGCCTGGTACCAACCTCGGCCCACGCCTGAGGCGCTGGCGGCGGCGCAAGTCCCGCTGGAATCCGTCTTCCCGGAGCGCTTGCCTGGTTGGCAGTTGGACCCGGTGGCCGCAGGCTTGGTGCGTCCTGCGTTCGATGTGGCGCGGCGCTTCCAGATGTACGACCAGGTGCTGGAGCGCATCTATGTGAACGACCGGGGCGAGCAGATCATGTTGTCTGCTGCCTATGGCCGCATGCAATCGGTGGGCTTGCAGATGCACCGCCCGGAGGTCTGTTACCGGGCTGGCGGCTTCACGGTTGAAAACGTCAACCGCACCCGGGTGCAGGTGTCGGCCGTGGCGTCCCTGCCTGTGACCAGGCTGGTGGCCCACCTCAACGACCGTCACGAGCCCATCACTTACTGGCAGATGCTGGGGCGCCGTGTGATGGACGACGACGCCCAGTTCCGTGGGGAACAGTTGCGGCTGGGTTTGCAGCGCCTGTTGCCGGACGGCATGCTGGTGCGGGTGTCCAGCCTCGACGACAACCCCGATCACGCCTGGGCGGTGCAGGCTCGCTTCGTGCGTGACATGGCGGCTGCACTGCAGGGCGATGCCCGGCTGCGGGTGCTGGGCGAGCAGGTCGGGCCCTGAGCCCTCCAGGCTTCAGGCCAGCAGGTCTTGCCATTCCGCGTGGCGACGCATGTAGACCGCCACGTAGCTGCACAGGGGCTGCACCCGCAGGCCCTCGGTGCGGGCCCAGTTCAAAGCGTGCTTCACCATGGCTGCAGCGATGCCGCGCCCTTCGAGCTGGCGTGGGACACCCGTGTGGGTCACCACCATCACCCCGGCGTTCAAGCGGTAGTCGACCTCGCAGGTGAGGCCTTCCACCACCGCTTCAAATCGGCAGCGTTGGGGGAGGTGGTGGATGTCCAGTGCAGCGTCGGTCATGGAGGTTCTCGTTGTGAAGCGCGGGGTCAGACCCAGCCCAGGGCGCCCAGCGTGGCGCCTGCGGCGACGAGCCAGATCAGGGGCAGGCGGGTGCGCCACACGAGCAGCGCCACCCCGGCACTGAGGGCCAGTGCCGCCGGGTGCTCGGCTGGGGCGGGGGCCAGCAGCAGGCCTGTGGCCACCAGCAGGCCCAAGGTCACGGGCACCAGGCCTTGCTGAAAAGCTTGCACGCTCAGCCAGTCTCGGCGTGCCGCCACCCAGCGCGACAGCAGCAAGGTCACGGTGGTCGAGGGCAGCATCACGCCGATCATGCTGGCCATCGCGCCGCCCAGTCCAGCGCCGTACCAGCCCATCAGGGCCACGAACAGCACATTGGGGCCAGGGGCAGCTTGAGCCAGGGCGATGGCGCCGGTGAAGTCGGTGTCGGTCAGCAGCTGGTGTTCCACCACCAGGCGTTGGTGCATGTCGGGCACCAGCGTGATGGCCCCGCCCACGGCCATCAAGGACAAGGGCAGGAATTGGGCGAACAAGGCCCACCACAGATCGGGGCGCCAAATCAGCGGGCTCATGGCTGGGCCTCCGGCTGGTTGACGCGGGCACGACGGCGCAGCACGGCGTAGGTGAACACGCAGGTCAGCCCCCCGGCACCCAGCAGCACATGGATCAGGGACCAGTGCAGCACGGCCATCATGGCGCACACCGCTGCGGCGATGGCCAGGCAGGTGGGCCAGCCCAGCACGTGGTCTTTCACGGGGGCCGCCAGCTTGAGGACCGTGCCCACGATCTGGCCGGCGGCGACCGCCGTGATGCCCCACAAGGCGCCGCGTACCAGCCCGGCAGCCTGGGCGTTGTGGCCGCCTTGCGTCCACTCGGCCAGCAACCAGGCCAGCGTCAACATCAGGGCCATGGGCGCGGCCATCATGCCGGCCAGGGCCACCAGCGCGCCGCGCCAACCAAAGAAGCGGTCGCCGATCATCAGCGACAGGTTGCACACGTTGGGGCCAGGCATGACCTGGGCGCTGGCCAGCAAGGTGACGAACTCACCGGCGGTCAACCACCGGCGGCGCACGCACAACTCGTGTTGGGCCACGGCCAGCACGCCGCCAAAGCCCTGCATGGCCAGCGCGGTGAAGGCCCAGAACAAGGCCAGCAGCGAGCGCGGGCCTGGGCGTTCTTCAGCCATACACCGCCACCACCTGGTAGCCCAGGGCGGCGAGTTGGCCGTCGGGGGCCCACAACTCGGTCTTTTCGTTCACGTAGCCTTCTGCCGCAGCGAGGGCGGTCTTGTCCATGCGCCACAAGCCGTCGCCCGGGTCGCCCAGCACGGGGCGCAATTCCAGCGACCACGACACCGACGAAGCTGCCGCAGGCTTGCTCAAGGTCGCCAGGGCCGGGGTGGGGCCCACGTCGGCCAGCAAGACCGTGGTGAGTTCGGCGTCGACGTCAGCGTGTTGGCGCAGCCGAGCAAAACTGCGTGAATACCATTCCGTGGCGCCGGTGAAGGGCGTGACACCCTGTGCGTGGCGCACTTCCATGTGGCGCGTGAAGTCAGGCGTCACACCGGGGATGTAGGGCCAGAGGAAGGCCCGTTCGGCGTCGGTGGTCACGTCCGGCGGGGCGGGCATCAGCAGCGGGATGGCGGAAGGCCGCCCCAGGCCGAACACCCCCACCATCACGCCAGCCACCTGGGGCGTGCCGTCTGGGGCGTTCTGGGTGATGCGGGCTTGCACCTGGCGCACGTTCTTGCCCTGGCGCAACAGGCAGACGTCGACTTCGAAGGTGCCGGCCGCCACCGGGCCAACGAAGTTGGTTTGCAGGGCGCGCAAGGGCCAGTCGCTGCCGCAGACGTCGCGCATGGCCTGAACCGCCAGGGTGGACAGCAGCCCGCCGAAGGTGGTGCGCCCTTGGCCCCAGTCAGGGGTCACCGTGAAGTGCACCAGGTGGCCTTCCTGGCGGCGCATGGCCAGCAGTTGGGGCAGGGAGACGAGTTCGGGTTGGGCGGCGGTGAGGTTGGCTTCAGACATGTCCGGCAGGAAGAGCATCGACCGCCGCATTATCGAACGATCGTGCTTTTTTGTCAGGAGACAGTCTGGGCAAAAGGTTTTCCAGCTGGTTCGCAGACACCGGGCGCCCGTAGAGGTAGCCCTGGACGATGTCGCAGCCACGGCTGACCAGGAAGGCCTCCTGATCGGGCATTTCAACGCCTTCCGCTACCACGTTCAGGCGCAAGCCTCGGGCCATGGAGATCATGGTGGACACCAGCTGGCAGTCGTTTTCGTTGCTGGGCAGGTCCTGGATGAAGCTGCGGTCGATCTTGAGTTGGTGGACCGGGAAGCGCTTCAAGTAAGCCAGCGAGGAATAGCCCGTGCCGAAATCGTCGATGGAGATCATCACGCCCAGCGCGTGCAACATCTGCAGGAACTGCTCGGCGCCCAGGCCCGATTCCATCAGGCCGGTTTCGGTGATCTCGATTTCCAGGCGCTGCGGTGGCAAGCCCGACTCGGCCAGGATGCGCGACAGGCGCTCGACCACACCGCCGCGACGGATTTCGCTGGGCGACAAATTGACCGCGATGCGCCCGAAATCGACGCCTTCGTCGAGCCAGGCCTTGCCTTGGCGGCAGGCCTCCTGAAGCACCCACTCCGACAGCGGCACGATCATGCCCGTGTCTTCCATGACCGGGATGAACTCGTGCGGGCTCACGGCCGGGCTCCAGCCGTCGTCGGTGCCTGGCGCCTTCAGCCGCACCAGCGCTTCGACGGCCACCACCGAGCGGTCGCTCAGGCGCACCATGGGCTGGTAGTGCAACATGAACTCGCCATGTTCCACGGCCTGGCGCAGGCGGGTTTCGAGCTGCAGGCGGCTGTTGGCTTCGGTGGTGAAAGCTTCCGTGTAGAAATGGAAGGCGTTGCGCCCGCGCCGCTTCGACTCGTACATGGCTGCATCGGCGTTGCGCACCAGGTCGGTGGCCTCGCGGCCGTCGCCCGGGAACATGCTGATGCCGATGGACGCCCGCACATAGACCTGTTGGCCACCGTCCAGGGTGAAGGGCTCGGACAAGGTGTCGAGGATGCTGGTGGCGACGTGCGCGGCCTGTTGGGGGTGGCGCAGGTGTTCGAGCACCAGGATGAATTCGTCGCCGCCCAGGCGGCCCAGCGTGTCTTCTTCGCGCACCCGAGCCAACAGGCGCTGGGACACCTGGCGCAGCAGGCTGTCGCCGGCGGCGTGGCCCAGGCCGTCGTTCACCGTCTTGAAGTTGTCGAGGTCGATGAACACCACGCCCACCAGGGTGTGGTGGCGCTCGGCCAGGTTGATGGCGTGGGCCAGCCGCTCGTGGATCAAAACGCGGTTGGGCAAGCCGGTGAGCGTGTCGAAGTGGGCCATGCGCGCCAGGCGCTCTTCGGTGCGCTTGAGCGGCGTGATGTCGGTGAACACGCCCACGAAGTGGTTGGGGCGCCCGGCGGCGCTCTTGACCGAACTGACCGAGAGCTTGGTCATGAACAGGTCGCCGCTCTTGCGTCGGAACCACACCTCGCCTTGCCAATGGCCTTCGTTGACCATGGCCCCGCGCATTTCGTCGAGCGTTTCGTCGGGGCGGTCGGGCAGCAGGAATTCGGGCGAACGGCCCACCACTTCGGCTTCGTGGTAGCCCGTGAGGGCGGTGAAGGCCGGGTTGATCGACACCAGCGTGCGGCGGCGGTCGAACACCATCATGCCGTCCTGGGTGCTTTCAAGCGCCGCGGCGTGCAGGCGGATCCGCTCTTCGGCCTCGTGGCGCAGCGCTTCGCGGTGCAGGTTGTGCAAGGCGAAAGACAGGTCGCTGGAGAGGTCTTCGAAGAGTTTGAGCTCTTCGGCGTGCTGGTCGTCCACCCGCTTGCCCAGCAAGACCAGGGCGCCCAACAACTCGCGGTCGCGCCGCAAAGGCACGATCACGCAGCCGGGCAAGCCCAGCGAAATCGCCAGCTGCACCCAGGCCGGCGGCATGCGGTCGCGGCCCAGGTCGCGGGTGCGGTATGTGCGGCCGTTGCGCAAGGCGCTGTCGAGCTGGGCGTCGGCCATCTCGCGCGGCAGCAAATCGAAATTCAGGCTCACGGCCTTTTGCAGCACGTCGCCCGCTTCTGCGCGGCAGATCAGCCTGCGCACGCCCGGCAATTCAAATTGGGCCACCCAGGCCTTGCGGAACTGGCCGTGGTCCACCGCCACCTGGCAGACGCGGTCGAGCAGCGTCTGCTCGTCTTCCGACCGCACGATGGCCTGGTTCACGTGGCTCAGGAAGTCGTACATGCGGTTCTTGCGCCGCAGGCGGTGCTCGGTCTGGCGGCGCGAGGTCACGTCCCAGATCATCCAGACCACCTGGCCCGCCTCGCCAATGGGCGCGCAGCGGCTGTCGAAGTGGTGGGGTTCCTTGTTGATGTTGACCGAGAACGTGAGCGACTGGGTGCTGCCGTCCTTCAAGGCGGCCTGCAGCGCCGTCTCGAAGCGGGTGGCCATGTCCGGTGGGAAGAAGTCGGCCAGGCCCATGCCGATCATGGCGGCGGGCGGCCGCCCCAACAGGGCCAGGTTGCTGCCGTGGATGTCGAGGCACTTGCCGCTGGCGTCCATGCGGAAGGCGATGTCGGGCAGCACTTCGGCGAAGGCGCGCAACTGCCCATCACGCAAGCGCAGCTTGGACATCACCTGTTCTCGCTGGCGATGGCCGCGCGCCAGCAGCCACAGCAAGAGCAGCGACAGGCTGCCCACCAGGCCCATGTTGATCTTGTCGAGCCGGTGCTGGGCAGCGGTCTCGCGCTGCAGTTCGTCTTGCCACGCTTGTTCGGTCTGCCGGGCGGCATCGTCCACCAGGTTCAGGCGGGCTTGCAGGTCGCGGGCGGAGATGGCGTCAGGGTCGCGCCAGCGTTGTTCCAGGGCTGCCGCAGCCTGGGTGAGCCGGTCTTGCAACGCTTGCAGCGGCTGGCTCAGCGCGGGCTGGCCCATGTCCATCAACTGGCGCACGGCGGCTGCCGCTTTGCCGGCGCTGCCCTGGTGTGAAGCTTCGCCATCGGGCTCGGAGTTGCCGACCACCCGTTGTTCAACCAGCCACTGCCCCTGTCGGGCCTGTTGCCTTGCTTCTTGCAGCAAGTGGTCGACCTCGTGGGCACGGGTCTGCAAGCGGTTCCAGCCCAGGTGAGCCCAGCCAATCATGCCGATGCTCACGGCCGCCACCACGCTCACGCTCAAGGCCAGCGGCAGGAATCGAGGCGAGGCCGATGTCGCCACGGCAGCAGGGCGCGCCGGTTCGGCTGGGGGGGCGGCTGGATCGCTCACGGTGGGGGGCAAGGTTTCGGGCGAAGGGCTCGCGAAGGGCAGGGCGCGAGCCAGGCAAAAAACAGAAAGGACGAGCTTAGGTGAAAAACGCGCCAATCGGCGATGATCTGGGGTGGTACCCAACCGTTCCCCCGCACCAGAGGGGGGCGTGAGGCGCCACATGTTCAAGACTCGTATCCGTTGTATCCATGACCTCTTCTTTGCCCTACGCCTGCCAGCACCCCGCCGAATCCACCTGGGTGACGCTGCGCGGCCTGCGCCACCACGTCCTGACCTGGGGCGACGTCTCCCGCGCCACGCCTGAGGCGCCCTTGCTGGTCATGGTGCATGGCTGGATGGACTGCGCCGCTTCCTTTCAGTTCATGGTGGACGCCTTGCGGGCGCAACCGGGTTGGGCGGATCGCCCCATCGTGGCGCTGGACTGGCGTGGCTTCGGTTTGTCCGAGGTGCCGGTGGGGGACAGCTATTTCTTTGCCGACTACCTGGGCGACCTCGACGCCCTGATCGACCATTTCGCCCCCGGCCAAAAGGTGGACCTGCTGGGCCACAGCATGGGTGGCAACGTGGTCATGCTTTACGCCGGCGTGCGCTCGGCGCGCCTGCGCAAATTGGTCAACCTGGAAGGCTTTGGCATGCCTGCCACCACCCCGGCTGACGCCCCGGAGCGTTACCTCAAGTGGCTCGACGAACTCCAAAAGCCCGTGGGCCTGAAGGACTACGGCAGCCAGGCCGAGGTGGCCAAGCGGCTGATGGCCAACAACCCCTTGCTGCGCGAAGACCGGGCCCTGTGGTTGGCGGGCCACTGGTCTCGCCAGGTGGAGACGCCTGAAGGCACGCGCTGGGTGATCAACGCCGACCCGGCGCACAAGCGTTCGCAGCCCATCCTCTACAGGGTGGAAGAGGTGCTGGCATTCCTCGCGCGCATCGATTGCCCGGTGCTCTTCGTGGAAGGCGACCAGACGCTGTACTTCCTGTTTTTCACCGGCAAGTTCGGGCGAGACGAGTTCCTGGAGCGGGTGAAGGTGGTGCCCGACTTCACGGTCAGCACCATCCAGCAGGCGGGGCACATGTTGCACCACGACCAGCCGGAAGAATTGGCCCGCCGCTTGGCCGAATTCCTGACGGTCTGAGCCTCCAATGGCGCCGATGGTCTGCTGGGAGCCGGCGCCTCTCCCCCCTCTTTGAAGGGTTTTGAGCTTCGAGCGGCCGCCGGCCATGGTTTCAAGTGGATACATCGGCAATACTTGTCGCCAAGAGGCCTTGTCAGGCCAGTTTTTGGGAGTGTCCATGTTCCGAGTTCGTTTTGGCGCCATCGCCATCGCCGCTGCCGCCGCCTTCGTGGCGGCACCTGCCTTCGCTGCCGTCGACCTCGGCAACCTGAGCGTCGCGAGTCCTGTGAGCTACACCAAATCGTTCGATTTGGCTTTCACGGGTTCGTTCGCTGACCTGTACACCTTCCACCTCGACTCGGCGGCCACGGTGGGCGCCGGCACCACCCAGCGAGACGGATACGTGCTTTCGTTCCTGGGCTTGATCACCATGATCAAGGACATCACCGTGTCCTCGATCGGTCTGGACAAGTACGACACCACTCTGGGTGCGTACACCTCCGTGACCAGCACATCTTCGGTGGCAGGCTTCAACTTCAACAGCCTGACGGGTGGCGACTACCGCATGACCGTGAACGGCAACGTACAGTGGGGCGACTTCTTCTCCATTGGCGGGGCCACCAATGGCGGCGTAGCCAGCTACACCCTGACCGCCGGCACGTCGTCGGTGGCCGCAGCCACCCCGGAAGCCTCCGAGCTGTTCATGGCTGGTCTGGGTCTGGTGGGCGTGGGCTTCTGGGCCCGTCGCCAAAAGCGCGCCTGATCGCCTTTCAGGTTTGCGCCATCCGAAAGGGGCCCTTGGGGCCCCTTTTGCTTTTCCGGCTGTCCGGGCCGTGCTGCAAAGGGCCCGGCTCATGAGAAAATGTATCCAACCGAAAAGGCTCCAGCCCTGGGCTGCCGGGCCTTTCTTGACTTGACCGGGCTCACTTGTGCCCGAGCACCTGCGCACGCAACACCATGGACATCGAACACATCAACGCCCTGGGCGCCCAGATCGCCGACCTGACTCAGCGCACCGCTGAGCTTCGGAGGTATCTTTGACTGGGATGAAAAGTCCCGCCGCCTCGCTGAAGTGAACGCCGAGCTGGAAGACCCAGCCGTCTGGAACGACCCCAAGCGTGCCCAAGCCCTGGGCAAAGAGAAGAAATCGCTCGAAGACGTGGTGGTGGTCATCTCCAACCTGACCACCAACCTGGCCGACAACGGCGAGTTGTTCGACATGTCCAAAGAAGATGGGGACATGGACGGATTGCAGGCCATCGCCGACGACGTGGCCACCCTGCAAAAGGATGTGGAAGGGCTGGAATTCCGCCGGATGTTCAGCAACCCCGCCGACCCCAGCAACTGCTTCATCGACATCCAGGCTGGCGCCGGTGGCACCGAGGCTTGCGACTGGGCCAACATGTTGCTGCGCCAGTACACCCGCTATTGCGAGCGCAAGGGCTTCACGGCGGCACTGGAAGACCTCTCCGAAGGCGACACCGCCGGCATCAAGAGCGCCACCATCAAGGTCGAGGGTGACTACGCCTTCGGCTTCCTGCGCACCGAAACCGGCGTGCACCGCCTGGTGCGCAAGTCGCCGTTCGACTCCTCGGGCGGCCGCCACACCTCTTTTGCCTCGGTCTTCGTGTACCCGGAAGTTGACGACTCCATCGAGATCGACATCAACCCCGCCGACGTGCGCACCGACACCTTCCGCGCATCGGGCGCGGGCGGTCAGCACATCAACAAGACCGATTCGGCCGTGCGCCTGACCCACATCCCCACGGGCATCGTGGTGCAGTGCCAGGACGGCCGTTCGCAGCACAGCAACCGCGACGTGGCCTGGAAGCGCCTGCGCTCGCGCCTGTACGACCATGAAATGCGCAAGCGCATGGAAGAGCAGCAGAAGCTGGAAGACACCAAGACCGACGTGGGCTGGGGCCATCAGATCCGCTCGTATGTGCTCGACCAGTCGCGCATCAAGGACTTGCGCACCAGCGTTGAAATCTCGAACACGCAGAAGGTGCTCGACGGCGACCTCGACCAGTTCATCGAAGCCAGCCTGAAGCAAGGCATCTGAGCTGAGCGGGAGGCCCCACAAAGGCCTCCCGTTGCCCTTTCTGGCGCACACCGAACGTTCACAAATTCAAGGATTTCCCATGCGTGAAGGCACCCCCTCGCTGATCCGTCGCGAAGACTATGCAGCCCCCGCGTACTGGATCAAGACGGTCGACCTGAGCTTCGACCTCGACCCGGCCAAGACCCTGGTCATCAACAAGATGACCTTGGCCCCCAACGAAGGCCAGACCAGCAACTCGCTGCGCCTCGATGGCGAAGACATCAACCTCACCCGTGTGCTGGTTGACGGCGAGCCGGTGTCTTTCCGCATCGAAGACAACCAGCTGGTGCTGGACAACCTGCCGGCACAGCCGTTCAACCTCGAGATCCGCACCACTTGTGCGCCCGAGAAGAACACGCAGCTGTCGGGCCTCTACACCAGCGGCGGCGGCTTCTTCACGCAGTGCGAAGCGCTGGGCTTCCGCCGCATCACCTATTTCCTCGACCGCCCGGACGTGATGGCCACGTTCAAGGTGACGCTCAAGGCCGACCAGACCAAATACCCGGTGTTGCTGTCCAACGGCAACCTGGTGGAAGAAGGCAAGCTCGACGGCGGCAAGCATTACGCCGTGTGGGCTGACCCCCACCCCAAGCCCTGCTACCTCTTTGCTCTGGTGGCGGCTGATCTGGTGCGCCGCGAGCAGCGCATCCGTACCCGCCTGGGCAAGGACCACCTGTTGCAGGTCTATGTGCGCGCCGGTGACCTGGACAAGACCGAACACGCGATGAATTCGCTGATCGCGTCCATCGCCTGGGACGAGGCCAAGTTTGGCCTGAGCCTCGACCTGGAGCGCTTCATGATCGTCGCGGTGAGCGACTTCAACATGGGCGCCATGGAGAACAAGGGGTTGAACATCTTCAACACCAAGTTCGTGCTGGCCAACCCGGCCACCGCCACCGACGTCGATTTCGGCAACGTCGAAAGCGTGGTCGCCCACGAGTATTTCCACAACTGGACGGGCAACCGCGTGACCTGTCGCGACTGGTTCCAGCTGTCGCTCAAGGAAGGCCTCACGGTGTTCCGCGACCAGCAGTTCAGCCAGGACATGGCGGGCAGCCCCAGCGCCCGTGCGGTGAAGCGCATCGAAGACGTGCGCACCCTGCGCCAGTTGCAGTTCCCCGAAGACGGCGGCCCCATGGCCCACCCGGTGCGCCCCGACAGCTACCTGGCCATCGACAACTTCTACACCGCCACGGTGTATGAAAAGGGCGCCGAGGTGGTGCGCATGATGCACACCCTGGTGGGTGAGGCCGGCTTTGCCAAGGGCATGGCGCTGTATTTCGAGCGCCACGACGGCCAGGCGGTGACCTGCGACGCCTTTGCCCAGGCGATCGCCGACGCCAACCCGGACAGCCAGCTCGCGCTTCGCCTGGATCAGTTCAAGCTCTGGTATGCCCAGGCGGGCACGCCGCGTGTGCAGGCCCGAGGCCACTACGATGCCGAGCACCAGGTCTACACGCTGACGCTGAGCCAAAGCACGCCGGCCACGCCGGGCCAGCCCACCAAGGCGCCGGCCATGATCCCGGTCTCCATGGGCCTGGTGGGGCTAGATGGCCGCCAGATCAACCTGCAGTTCGAGGGCAGCCTCGACGTGGTGGGCCACAACACCGTGCTGGTGTTGACGCAAGCCGAGCAGACCTTCACCTTCGTGCACGTGCCGGTGGCACCGGTGCCGTCGCTGTTGCGCGGCTTCTCGGCGCCTGTGGTGCTCAGCGCCGAACTGACCGACGACCAGTTGTTCACCCTGCTGGCCCACGACAGCGACCCGTTCAACCGCTGGGAAGCTGCCCAGCAGCTGGCGCTCAACCGCATGTTGGCCGCCGTCAAGGGCGAACGCAGCCTGGAGCTGGACGGCCGCTTCATCGACGCCATGCGCCAGGTGTTGCGCAGCAGCGAGCTGGACGCCGCCTTCAAGGAGTTGGTGCTCACGCTGCCGAGCGAAGCCTACGTGGCGGAACAGCTCAGCGTGGTCGACCCGCAGCGCATCCACACCGTGCGGGAAGCCATGCGCCTGAGCCTGGCCCATGGCCTGCATGAAGACTGGCAGGCTGCCTGGTCCGCCCACAGCGAGCTGGGGGGCTACACGCCGGACGCCCACAGCGCGGGCCGTCGGGCCCTGGCCAACCTGGCGCTGGCCATGTTGGTGCTCGACGGCGTGGCGCGCCACAACCCGGCCTGGCCGGGCCGGGCCCTGCAGCGCTTCAAGGACGCCACGAACATGACCGACCGCCTGGGCGCCTTGACGGCCCTGGTGGCCGCCCATTCGGAATTGGCCACGCCCGCGCTGGAGCGCTTCCACAGCATCTACCGCCACGAGGCGCTGGTGATCGACAAGTGGTTCGCCTTGCAGGCCACGGCCCCTGAAAAGGATGGCCAGGTCTTCGCGCGTGTGAAGGCGCTCATGCTGCACCCCGACTTCACGCTGCGCACGCCCAACCGCGCCCGCAGCCTGCTGATGGCGCTGTGCCAGCTCAACCCGGCCGCCTTCCACCGCGCCGACGCCGCAGGCTATGTGTTCTGGGCCGACCGCGTCATCGAGATCGACGCCATCAACCCGCAGCTGGCCGCCCGCCTGGCCCGCGCCATGGACCACTGGCGTCGCCTGGCCGAGCCTTACCGCACGGCCGCGCAAGAAGCCCTCAAACGCGTGGCCGCCCGCACCGAGTTGTCGGACGACGTGCGTGAGATCATCGGCCGCGCCCTGCAGGACTGATCTGCCGCCCCATTTCAAATCGAGAGACGAGCACCATGAGCAAACGCAAGAGCCTCACGCAATACCTGATCGAGCAACAGCGCGGTGGCGCCGAGATCCCCGCCCAACTGCGCCTGCTGATCGAAGTCGTGGCCCGCGCCTGCAAGAGCATCGCCATCAGCGTCAACAAGGGCGCCCTGGGTGACGTGCTGGGCACCGCCGGCAGCGAGAACGTGCAAGGTGAAGTCCAGAAGAAGCTGGACATCATCGCCAACGAAGTGCTGATCGAAGCCAACGAATGGGGCGGTCACCTGGCCGGCATGGCGTCTGAAGAGATGGACGACATGCACGCCGTGCCGCTGCACTACCCGCAAGGCGAATACCTGCTGATGTTCGACCCCCTGGACGGCTCGAGCAACATCGACGTGAACGTGAGCATCGGCACCATCTTCTCGGTGCTCAAACACAAGGGCGGTGAAGTCACCAACGACAGCTTCCTGCAGGCTGGCACCGAACAGGTGTGCGCCGGCTACTGCGTGTACGGCCCGCAAACCACGCTGGTGCTGACCGTGGGCCAGGGCGTGGCCATGTTCACGCTGGACCGCGAGCAAGGCTCTTTCGTGATGACCTCCGACCAGGTGCAGATCCCGGCCGACACCAAGGAATTCGCCATCAACATGTCGAACATGCGCCACTGGGACGCCCCGGTCAAGCGCTACATCGACGAGTGCCTGGCTGGCAAGGAAGGCCCGCGCGGCAAAGACTTCAACATGCGCTGG
>JBEEJT010000174.1:0-2580 GCA_041169085.1 Pseudomonadota bacterium
TTCAACTCCCCCGTGGCGCCAACCGGCTGTGGTCGCAAGGTGGGCTGATGTACGCACCGCCTGTGCGTTGACCTCCGGCCTTGGGCATGTTCGACTTCTTCCAGCAGACCGCCGGCTTCGACATCGGTGAGACCGGGCTGATGTTGTACGACGCCAGCCAGCCGCTGTGGCGCGCCATGGCGGTGGGCCTGGGCAACACCCTGCGCGTGGCCTTGCCCTCCCTGGCCTGGGCCAGCTTGCTGGCCGTTGCCCTGGCCTTGGGCCGCCTCAGCCCGGTGGGTGTGTGGCGCAGGCTGTCGACCACCCTGGTCGAAGCCCACCGCAACACCCCCCTGCTGTTGCAACTGCTGATCTGGTATTTCCTGTTGATCGAGTGGCTGCCCGAATCGGCCACGGCCTGGCGGCTGGGCCCCGGCCTGTGGCTCAGCAAAGGCGGCTTGGCCTTTCCCTGGTGGATGCCCGACGAAGCCGGCCAGGGCCATTGGTCGGTGCCTGCGCAAGACACCTTCAACGTGGTGGGCGGCGCCGCCGTGACACCGGAATACCTGGCCGTGTTCCTGGCCCTGAGCCACTACACGGCCGCCTTCTTGTCCGAGGTGGTGCGCGGCGGGCTGTTGAGCGTGCCCCGCAGCTTGCTGGAAGCCGCCGACACCTTGGGCGCCACACCCTGGCAGCGCATCAGCCGCGTGTGGCTGCCGCAGGCGCTGCGCGCCATCGTGCCCTCAGCCACCAACCAATACCTCAACCTCATCAAAAACTCGTCTCTTGCGGTGGCCATCGGCTACCCCGACCTGGTCTCCGTGAGCAACACAGCGTTGAACCAGACCGGGCAAGCTGCATGGTGCCTGGGCACCATGATGGTGGTGTACCTCAGCCTGTCGCTGCTCACGTCGGCCTTCATGAACTGGTTCAACCGCCGGTATGCCCTGCAAGGGGTGGCGCCATGACGCCCAAGTCGCATCCCCCACTCGCCCAGCGCCTGCTGCAAGGCCTGGGCTGGCTGTTGCTGGGCGCGCTCGCATGGCACCTCGGTCGCTGGGGTCTGTGGCTGGCCGAGTTCAGCCCCGACCCCCAAGCCTGCCAGGCGCTCCAACACACCGGCGCCTGCTGGGGTGTGGTGCCCGCCAAGTGGGGCAACCTGCTGTTTGGCCACTACCCCCAAGAAGCCTGGTGGCGCCCCGCCGTCTGGGTGCTGCTGTGCGTGGCCTTGTACCTCGCAGCCTGGTGGCGCTGCCCACCCCGCTTGCTGTGTGGGGCCGGCGTGGTGGCCATGGCCGCCGGCGTGTGGTTGATGGGTGGTGGGCTGGGGCTGCCTTCGGTGCCCAGCACGGCCTGGGGCGGCTTGCCTTTGACGCTGATCATCGCGCTGGGCAGCTACCTGTTGTCGTGGCCGGTGGCGCTGGCGCTGGCGCTGGCGCGGCGCTCGTCATGGCGGCAGCTCTCGTGGCCCGCCACCGTGTGCATTGAGGCAGCGCGCGGGGTGCCACTGGTCACCCTGCTGTTCATGGCCGCGTTCTTGTTGCCGCTCGCCTTGCCCGAGCCCGACAGCCTCAACCTGCTGCAGCGAGCGATGGCGGCCATGACTTTGTTCTCGGCCGTGTACCTGGCCGAAGTGCTGCGATCAGGCCTGCAGACCGTGCCTGCTGAGCAAAGCGAGGCCGCTTCGATCCTGGGGCTTGGCTGGTGGGGCACACAACAGCGCGTGGTGTTGCCTCAAGCCATGCGGGCGGTGTTGCCTGCGCTCACGGGCCACGCCATCGGCCTGTTCAAAGACGGCTCTTTGGTCATGGTCGTGGGCCTGCATGAACTCACAGGGGGCCTGTCGCTCAGCCTGGGCGGCGACCCGCTGTGGCGCCCGTTCTATTTCGAGGCCTACCTGGCCGTGGGCGCCGTCTATGCGCTGTGTTGCTTTGGCTTGTCAGCCCTCGGACGCCGACTGGAACAACACTGGGTCATGCCTCAGTCTTGAAGAAGGCTTCGGCCAGAAAAAAGGCCCGTCACGGATGACGGGCCTGTGAACGCGCCAGAGAACTGGCGCCGCAAGCATCCAACAGGAGAGAGACAACAGAGACGGGTCAGGCGCTCACTCGATCTCGGAAGTTTCCGAGTCGGGGGCATCTTCGACCTCGTGGTCAAACGCTTCGGTTTCGGCGTTGACCAGCGGAATCAGGGGCTTGTCGAGCGGGCGACAAACGCGGCTTTGCAGGCGGTTGAGGCGTTCCGAGCGCTCCATGGCTTCCAGCACCGATTGCGGGTCCATCATCAGCGCAAACGGGTTGGCGTACAGACTTTGCTTTTGCATAGGGCCTCCGGGGGTGAGAGATTTCCGTCGTGATGGAGCCAATGTAGGCTTCACGCCCGGAGGCGGATAGTCACCGCGAAACCAAACCGCCTGTCAGAAATTTTCTGACACGCCGTCAGGCAACGGGAGGTGCTAACCCTCAGCCTGCACGCACGAGCGAGAACAAATCCTCGAAGTTGGCGCTGGTGACGCGCCCCACTTCCTCGGGCGTGACGCCCTTGAGCTCGGCCAGGTATTTGCCCACGAAGGACACGTAGGCCGGCGAGTTGGTCTTGCCA
>JBEEJT010000175.1:0-4784 GCA_041169085.1 Pseudomonadota bacterium
GCGCGGGATCATCATCGAGCCGATCTGGCGGTCGTCCAGGCGGAACACGTTGCGCACCATCTGGTGCTCGTGGGCCTCGATCACGCCGGCGTCCAGGCCTTCTTCCAGCTGCGCCGCGATCTCCTCTTCCGTGACGCTGCGGTCACCGTTGTCACGGATGCCCAGCAGCTTGAGGATGGCTTCGGTGCTGGCCGACAGGAAGCGCACAAAAGGCCGCGTGCCCCGAGCCAGCAGCCACATGGGGCGGGACATGACCCGAGCGACGGTCTCCGGGTACATCTGGCCCACGCGCTTGGGCACCAGCTCGCCAAAGATGATGGACACGAAGGTGATGATGAGCACCACCAGGCCGGTGGCGGTCACGCTGGCCACGCGATCGGTGAGCGGGAAATTGGCCTGCAGCCAGTCGGCCAGCGGTGGCGAAAACGCCGCTTCGCCGACGATGCCGTTGAGCACGCTGATCGAGGTGATGCCGATTTGCACCGTGGACAACCACTGTGTGGGGTTGTCGTGCAGCGTCATGGCGACTTGCGCCCCTTCGTCGCCGGTCTCGGCCAACACCTGCAGGCGGGCCTTGCGGCTGGCGGCCAGTGCCATTTCGGTCATGGCGAACAAGCCGTTGAGGAGGGTCAGGAAGATGAGCAGCGCAAGGTCCATAACAGGCGCGGGGCGAGCCCGGCCGTCTACACAGATGCGACGAGCGTAGCAGAATCGCCCCATGATCTATTTCTTGGGTGATGTGCAGGGCTGCTGCGGCCCCCTGCAGGCCATGTTGGACAAGCTGGGCTTTTCGCCTTCGCGCGACCACTTGTTCGTGTTGGGCGACCTGGTGAACCGTGGGCCGGGCTCCCTGGCCAGCCTGAAGTTGCTGCGCGACCTCGAAGGTGCCGCCACCTGCTTGCTGGGCAACCACGACCTGCACCTGCTGGCTGTGGCCCATGGCGTGCGCCAGCCCCACCGCAGCGACACCCTGGACGACATCCTCCAGGCCCCGGACCGCGAAGACTGGCTGGCCTGGTTGCGCAGGCAGAAGCTCGCGGCGCACGCCCATGGGTGGCTGATGGTGCACGCCGGGGTGTTGCCCGACTGGGACGTGGCGCAAACGCTGGCCCTGGCCGGCGAGGTCGAGGCCATGTTGCAAGGTGACGACCTGGCGCACTTCCTGCCGCAGATGTACGGCAACCTCCCTGCGCGCTGGGACGACGCTTTGCAAGGCGCGGACCGCTGGCGCTGCGTGGTCAACGCGTTGACGCGCTTGCGCTTTTGCTCGGCCGACGGCGAAATGGAGTTCGCCACCAAGGACAGCGCTGGCCAGGCACCTGCGGGCTTCATGCCCTGGTTCGAGGTGCCGGGCCGCCGCACCGCCACGGCCCGTGTGGCCTTTGGCCATTGGTCGACGCTGGGCTTGATCAACCGGCCCGAGTTGCTGGCGCTGGACACCGGCTGCATCTGGGGCGGTCAACTCACAGCCGTGCGGGTGGAAGACTCGCCTGGGGCGGAGCAGGGCGTTGTCAGAGAAGTGATACAGCTGGACTGCCCCCAAGCGCAGCGGCCAGGTGCTTGAGCCTACAATGCAGGCCTTACAGGGTGTGTGGCCGAGCGGTTTAAGGCACCGGTCTTGAAAACCGGCGAACGTTTGCGCGTTCCGTGAGTTCGAATCTCACCGCACCCGCCATCTTCACAGCGGCGCCCTCGGGCGCCGTTTTGCTTCGGCCTCACGCGTCAGACCCAACTGGACTGGATGCCTTGCACTGTCATCGCTGCAGCGAGATGACGACCGCATGCGCTGTTGACCTGTTCAGCGATGGCGTCGGTCGTGCTCCTGCAAACACCGCAGTGCTGAACAGACTGACTGGCCGCGGTGAGCGCATCGCTCACTTTGTTGATCAAGCCCGTCATTTGTTTGGCCATTGCCGCAGGCCGCAGGCCTGCTTCTTTGCCCAGTTGCGCCCAATCGAACGGCGTGATGTCGGCTTCGGTGAACGCGTCGCCCACAGCCATGGCCAGCGTGCTCGACAACTGCGCGTCCTTGAGTGCGGGCATGCACACCATGTCGTAGGCCGGCGCCAGGCTCACACCGGAAGGCTGAACGAAGAACGAGAGGTTTTTGCCGTGGGCGCCGGTGTTGCCGATCAGCACCTGGAAGATGGCCCAGCGCAGCAGGGCCAGGCGGTCCACAGCGGGTTGCAGGCTGTGTTGGTTGATCGCCTGAAAGAGTGCGCGCAGGCTGGCGCCATCTCGGATGTTGCGCACATCAGGGCCATCGCCATAGAGGCGCTCGTACTTCATCCCGACTGACAAGCCCAGCAATTGGCAGCCATCGATCAGGTGCAGCCGCTCGACGCCTCTGGGCGTCTGTCTGCGGTCAAAGCGCCTCACGAACAACACGGGCTCGGGCACATGCTCCAGCCAGGTGTCTGCCACAGGCAGCCCTGCAGCGCGGGCCAGTTGCATGCACATGAACTCGTTGCCCGGCAACGCGGCCAGGGCAGGGCGGGTGGGCACAGGTTTGACGATCACTGTAGAGGCCAAGGGGCCACTTTTCACCAGGAAAAGCTGGCCACCTTGCTCGTACACCGCGATCTTGTCCTGGTAGCCGGCGATCGACAGACGCACCTGCTGATCCCAGACCGAGACGGGCAGTTGGGCTCGCTCACGAATGCGTTGGGAGAGTTCTGCGCGGGTGACCTCGCGCAAGTGCTCTTCTGGCGGCGCAGCCGGTTCTTCGGGCTCTGCGACATCGCTCACGGCCAGGCGGATCGCGCCTGCTGTTTCGCGGCTCAGTGCATGGATCAGGCCCAACAAATTCGACTTGGAGACACCGTGGGCTTGCGCGGCATGGTCGAGCGCATCACCCTCCGGCAGCAGGTTCTCGAAGAACTGGCGCACGATGGCGCTGTGTTGGTCTGGCGACTGGCCGAGGGGGCCTTCAGTGGCAGTTGCGGTCCCAAGGCGTAAGCGCCCCGAGCCTGGCGCCAGGCATCCGCATAGGCAAACGCAAATCGGTTGGTGCCGGGGTGGTGGTGGAGGTGGCCCGCCACCTGATCCCCGATCCAGACCGTGAGTGTGTGGCCCGGTTGGTTCATGCACCGTCCTCGGGTGACGGCTGGTGCGGTGACACGCTCAGCAAGGCTTGTCGTGCGGCCTCCCGCTGGGTGGGCTGCACGGCAAACACCCCGACGCCCAATTCACGCGCCACCTTCAGGGCGATGGCCAGGCCCACGGAGCCTGTGGCCTTCTCCAGGTCGCTGAGCGTTTGTTTGGACACCCCCATCATCGCTGCGGCATCGACCAGGGTCATGCCTGCGGCCGTGCGAGCAGCCCGGATCGCCTGACCATAGGACAGCGGGTCCAGGGTAAGGGGATCGGTGGGGGGCGGCGAGGGGACAACGCGCTTCATAAGGCCCACAATGGCAGGATTTATGAGCAATGGCACACCCTCGATCATTTAAAGCATGCAAAAGAAGGATTAAACGTATCCTTTGGCAAGCTCTCCTTAAAAAGACTGCCATGGTAGGAAATTAAATCAGCAACACCAAGTGCGGTATCGCCCTGGCATCACAGCAGAGCACAGCGTTTTGGTGGAAGCGCATGCCCAGGCGCTTGCAGGCTGTCACTCGCGATGTCGCTGGCGGCCATTCCCGCGTGGTGTTGGACCTGAGCCCGGGCGACTGGCCTATGCCCTGAATGGGCTTGCCAAACCCAGGCCGGCAGCAAGATCACCCGGCCGTGCTTGCCGCAGCCGCGCCGTGCGTGCGCACCAGCAGTGAGTCTGGCGGCAGTTGCACCTCGGCCAGGGGCAAGGTCACCAGCTTGCGGGCGGCGGCTCGGGTCATGCCCAGCCCCAGCAGGATGTGCAGCGTGATCTCTTGCGCGTAGTCCTGCGGCAACTCAGGCCGCAGGCTCAAAGTCTGCAGGGCCGCTGCCGTGGTGCCCACCACCAAGTCGAGGCCCAGCAGCGGATCGCTCAACTGGAATCGACCTGACTCGCGAGCCTCCAGCAGGTCGCGCATCAGGTGGCCCAAGGCCGGCATGTGCTCGGCGCCACGGCTCACGCCCACGCGCGCGACGAAGCGGCCCATTTGCGGAAAGCGCCTTGCCGTTTGCAGCATCAGGCGCACGCCACAAGCCAGGCGCTCGGCAGGGTCGCTCCGGTCGGCAATCGTCGCGTCGATCAGGCTCAGCAGTTCGTTGCCCACGGCCTGTTGCACGGCCGACATGACGGCCTCGGTGGTGCGGAAGTAGTTGTAGAAGGTGCCGCGCGACACACCCGCCTGGGCGATCACGTCGTCGATGACGGTGGCCTCCACGCCCTGGGCGGCGAAGACCTCCATGGCGGCCTCGATCAGGCGTGCACGCATGCGCTCACGCTTGTCGGCGGCGACGCGGCTGCGGAAATCCGGGGTGCTCATGGCCCAAGGTTACCCGATCCCACCTCGGGAAAACGACAAATGCGTCATAATGACAAAAGCGTCATTATGAGTGTGTGCGGCATCCGCTGCGCGCTGTAACCCATCGCCACCTCCCATGAGTCACACCCCGGTTTTGAGGGCGCCGCCCGAACATCCCGAAAGCGCGCTGCCCCCGCATGTGCACAAGCTGGCGCGGCCGCAGGCCTGGCAAAAGGCCACGCAACTGGCCTTCCTGCGCTTCGAGAAGGCGGACTTGGATGCTGCGCAGCGCTTTTGGACCGACTTCGGCCTGATCACGGTGTCGCGCACGGCCCACCAGCTGGTGATGCGCGGGGCGGGCACGGCGCCGGCCACCTTGGTGGCCACGTCGGC
>JBEEJT010000176.1:0-26690 GCA_041169085.1 Pseudomonadota bacterium
GCGGCCACCACGGGCTTGCCGCACTTCTCCATGCGGCGCAAGTCGCGCTTGAGGGCTTCGCACAGCGCGAAGGCCTCTTCGGCGCTGGTGATCTGCGTGAGCTGGTCGATGTCGGCGCCCACAATGAAGGTGGGCTTGCCCGAGGTGATGACCAGGCCCTTGAGGTCGGCGTCGGCTTCGAGGCGCGTGACCAACTCGCCAAATGGCGCGGTCAGCGTCGGGTTGAGCACGTTCATCGCCCGGCCGGGCATGTCGATGGTGACGAGGCCGATGCCGTCGGCGTCGATCTCGAGAGTGAAGGCTGGAGTCATGTGGTTCCCCTGAGATCAGACGCGTTCGATGATGGTGGCGATGCCCATGCCGGCACCGATGCACAGCGTGGCCAGCGCCGTGGCCTTGCCGCTGCGCTCCAGCTCGTCGAGGGCCGTGCCCAGGATGATGGCGCCCGTGGCGCCCAGGGGGTGGCCCAGCGCGATGGCGCCGCCGTTGACGTTCACGCGGTCGAGCGACACGCCCAGGTCCCGGGCCGTCTTCATGGGCACGGTGGCAAAGGCCTCGTTGATCTCCCACAGGTCGATGTCACCCGGGGTCATGCCCAGCTTGTTCAAGGCCTTCTGGCAGGCCGGCGTGGGCCCCGTCAACATGATGGTGGGCTCGGAGCCGATGACGGCGCACATGCGCACCTTGGCGCGAGGCTTCAAACCCGCCTTCACGCCAGCGGCCTTGCTGCCCAACAGCAGCAGCGCGGCGCCGTCGACGATGCCCGACGAATTGCCGGCGTGGTGGCTGTGCTGCACCTTTTCAATGGTGGTGTACTTGTCGAGCGCGGTGGCGTCGAAGCCCATGGTGCCCATCATCTCGAACGATGGCATCAGCTTGCTCAGCGACTCGGGCGAAGTGCCCGGGCGCACGGTCTCGTCACGGTCGAGCATGGTCATGCCGTTGATGTCCTTGACCGGCACGATTGAGCGGGCAAAGCGGCCTTCGGCCTGCGCGGCCGCCGCACGGCGGTGCGATTCCGAAGCGTAGGCATCGAGGTCTTGCCGCGAGAAGCCTTCGAGCGTGGCGATCAGGTCGGCACTGACGCCCTGCGGCACGAAAGCGGTGCCGGCGTTGACACGCGGGTCCATCACCCAGGCGCCACCGTCGGAGCCCATGGGCCAGCGGCTCATGGACTCGACCCCGCCGGCCACGATCATGTCTTCCATGCCGGAGGCGATGCGCTGCGCCGACTGGTTGATGGCCTCCAGGCCAGAGGCGCAAAAGCGCGACAAGGTGACGCCGGCCACGCTTTGCGCCCAGCCGGCGTCCAGCACGGCGGTGCGGGCGATGTCGGCGCCCTGCTCGCCCACCGGCGTCACGCAACCCAGCACCAGGTCGTCGACCAGGCGGGTGTCGAGCGCGTTGCGTTGTTGCAGGGCTTGCAGCAAGGTGCGCAGCAGCCACACGGGCGTGGCCTGGTGCAGGCTGCCGTCTTTCTTGCCCTTGCCGCGCGGGGTGCGCACGGCGTCATAGATGTAGGCTTCGGTCACGGGGTGTCTCCTCGGTCTCGGGTGTCGGTGCGGCCAGCGTTCACAGGAAGCGCGACGCCAGCTCTTTCATGATCTCGTTGGTGCCGCCATAGATGCGCTGCACACGCGAATCGGCCCAGACGCGGGCGATGGGGTACTCGCGCATGTAGCCGTAGCCGCCGAAGAGCTGCAGGCATTCGTCGGCCAGCTTGAACTGCGCCTCGGTGACTTGGTACTTGAGCAGCGCGGCCTGGGCCACGGTCAGCTGGCCGCGCAGATGGGCCACCATGGCCGCGTCGGTCAGGGCAGCGCTGGCCATCAGCGAGGCCTGGCACTCGGCCAGGGTGAAGCGGCTGTTCTGGAAGCTGAAGACCGGCTTGCCAAAGGCCTTGCGGTCCTTGGTGTAGGCCAGCGTCTCCTTCATGGCGAACTTCATGGCGGCCACGCCGGCCAGCGCCACGATCAGGCGCTCTTGCGGCAGCTCCTGCATCAGCTGGAAGAAGCCCTGGCCTTCTGCGCCACCCAGCAGGTTATCGGCGGGCACGACCATGTCGTCGAAGAACAGCTCGGAGGTGTCTTGCGCCTCCATGCCGAGCTTGTCGAGGTTGCGGCCACGGCGGAAGCCCTGCACCTCGTCGGTCTCGACCACCATCAGCGAGATGCCATGCGCGCCTTCGTCCTTGTTGGTCTTGGTGACGACGATGATGAGGTTGGCCAGCTGCCCGTTGGTGATGAAGGTTTTGCTGCCGTTGATGCGGTAGCTCTCGCCTTCTTTCAAGGCCAGGGTGCGCACGCCTTGCAGGTCGCTGCCGGTGCCCGGCTCGGTCATGGCGATGGCGCCCACCAACTCGCCGGTGGCCAGCTTGGGCAGCCAGCGCTTCTTTTGGGCTTCGGTGCCGTAGTGCAGGATGTAGGGCGCCACGATGCCCGAGTGCAGCGAGCCGCCAAAGCCCGAGATGCCGGCCTCGCCTTGCGCCAGGATCAACGCGGCCTCGTGGCCAAAGTCGCCACCGCCCCCACCGTAGGCCTCGGGGATGCCGGCACACAGAAAGCCCTGGGCGCCCGCCTCGCGCCAGGCCTCGCGGTCCATCATGCCCTGGGCGCGCCAGCCTTCGTCTTTGGGCAGCCATTGCTCGGTCATGAAGCGCTTGGCCGAATCAAAGAGCATGGTGTGCTCGTCGGTCATCCAGGCCGGGGCGAAGCAGTCGATGGTCATGGGGGTCTCCTCGGTCTCAAGAACCGTTGTGGTGTCGCAGTGGCGCGGTGGCCGCCCGGGTTGGTTGGGTAATTTGAATTACCGCAACACCCTTCCGGCACCGCGCTTCCGCGCCATATTGACGTTAACGTCAAGCACAATCAAGCCCAGCAGACGACAATCTGTGCCGCACGCCCCATTTGGTAATTTGAATTTCCATGTCATGCCAACACCAGCCACCCAGCCCACCGCCAGTTGGCCCACCATGCGCCCCGAGACCCTGGCGCGCATCGAAAAGGCCGTGCTGGCGCTGTTCGCCCACAAAGACTTCCACGAGGTGGGACTGATCGACGTGGCGCGCGAAGCCCACGTCTCGCTGCAGACCATCTACAAATACTTCGGCAGCAAGGAGGCGCTGGTCTACGCGATGCTGGACATCACGCTGGGCCGACTGGCCGCTCGCATGATCGACCACCTGCAGGGCATCGAGGACGCGAAGGCGCGCCTGCGCAAGACCTTCTGGGTGACGCTCGACTACATGGACCGGCACCCGGCGGTGATGTTGCTGTTGTTCACGGCGGTGCCCGTCTCGCGCCACCGCCACATCCGCACCTACGAGAGCCCCGAACTGATGGGGGCCTTCCTGGGGGTGCTCAAAGATGGGCAGGCCCAGGGCGTGTTGAACCGCGAGGTGTCCAGCAAGGTGCTGCTCGACGTGTTCATGGGCTTGAGCGCGCGGCTCATGTTGATGCACATCGTGCGTGGCGAGCAACGCCCGCTGACGCACGAGTTCGATGCCTGGTTCCGCATCCTGTGGCGCGCCCTGTCGGACGACGCCACGGACTGAACCTCAAGCGGCGGCTTCTTCGCGGATCTGCGTGGGCGCCCAGATGCCGCCGTCGACCATGTCGTTGCCTTCCTGCTTGTGCATCCACTGGATGAGCTGAGACAGGTTCATGGGCTTGGCGTACATGTAGCCCTGCATCATCTGGCAACCGGCGTTGCGCAGCCAGACCACCTGGTCCACGGTTTCCACGCCTTCGGCCACGCTCTTGATGCCCAGGCGCTTGGACAGCGAGATCATCAATTCCAGCAGGGCCGGATCGAAGTTGGGCTTGCCGATGGCGTCGGTGAACACGCGGTCGATCTTGAGCTTGTCGACCTTGAGGTCGAGCAGGCGGCCGATGGACGAGTAGCCCGAGCCGAAGTCGTCCACCGCCAGGCGGAAGCCCAGGGCGCGCAACTTTTGCAGCGTGGCGTTTTCCTTGGCCGACTGGCCGGCCATGGCCGTGCTTTCGGTGATCTCGAACTCGATGTCGTTCGACGTGAGGTTGTGGCGTTGCAGCGTGTCTTGCACGTCTTGCACAAAGGCCGGGTCAGACAGCTGGCGCAGCGACAGGTTCACGCTCACATAAGGCAGGTGCAGGTTCTGCTTGCGCAGCTCCACCAGGTCGTCGCACACCATGTCGAGGATGACCTTGCCCAAGGGCAGGATCAGGCCGTTCTTTTCGGCGATGCCGATGAAGTCGTCCGGGCCGATGACGCCGCGCGTCGGGTGGCGCCACCGCACCAGGGCTTCCACGCCGCGGATGCTGTCGTGCGCGTCGAACTGCGGCTGGTAGACCATGTACATCTGGTGGGCTTCGATGCCCTTCTTCAGGTCGGCTTGCACCTGGGCACGGCTGCGGGAAGCCGAGTCCATCGAATCTTCGTACATGACCAGGCGGCCCCGGCCCGACTTCTTGGCCTCGTACATGGCCAGGTCGGCGCGGTGCAGCATGTCGCCCACGCTCATGGTGCCGCGCTGGATCATGTAGGCGCCGATGCTCAGCCCCACCCAGTCGCTCACGGTGTCGATCTGGATGGGCTTGGACACGGCCTCGATGACCACCTTGCCCATGCGCTCGATGACGGCCGGCTGGCCCACGTCCACCAGCAGCACGGCGAACTCGTCGCCACCCAGGCGACCGATCAGCACGTCCTTGCCCAAGGTGTCGCGCAGGCGCTTGGCCACGGTCTTGAGCACCGTGTCGCCGGCGATGTGGCCGTGGGTGTCGTTGATGTACTTGAAGCGGTCGAGGTCGAAATACATCAGGCAGCCGTCGGTGCCCTTGGAAGCTTGCTGAGCCGCTTCGTTGTGGCGCTTGAGCGCCTCTTCAAAGGCCACGCGGTTGAGCAGGCCGGTGAGCGCGTCAAAATCGGAGCTGCGCGATGGCATGCGGGGCACTGCGGCCGGTGAAGCGCTCGGCACCATGGCCTCGGCCACCGCCATCGGCAACGCCGGCTGGGCACGCCGCCAGCCCCACACCACCACGGCACACAGCGCCGCGCTGACGAGGAAGTCGATCAGCGCGCTCCAGAACACGGGCAGCAGGTCAAAGCGCACCAGCAGGCGCGAATCGTCCTGGCTGGGGTCGGGCACCACGGCGCACTGCGGCTGCCAGCCGCCTGCCGGGTCACACGGTGAATTGGCGCCCAGCGAATGCAGGGTCACGCACTGTTCGCCACGGCACAGGCTCATGGCCAGGACATTGCGCCTGGGCTGCATCGCCATGGACAGCGCAGGCGGCGCCTGCACTTGTTGATCGGGCTGCCGCAAGGGCAGCAAGGCGATGGCGGCAGCGCCATCGTCGTGGGCCCGCCCCCAGGCCTGGTACCAATTGGAAGCCAGCAACAGCGCTGCCAACAGCAGCATGGCCAGCAGCGCGGTGGCGCCAGGGGTCAAACCTCGCTGCTGCACTTCGGTGTCGCCAGCGTTGGGGGTCATGGGGGTGGGGGTTCCTGCGGCCATGTGTGCTTATCGGCAATGACCGCAGGGGGTTGAGGTCAAACAGGGGGGCGAAAAAGGCGCTGTGCCGCGCTCACTCCTGCTCGTCGTCCTGCAGCAGGTCTTCGCCCAGAGCTTCGGTCGCAAAGCCCAGCTTGGGCCAGCCACCAGCGTGTTGGCAATGGGCGAACAGCTGTTGCGGTTGTTGAGCGTAGGTGGTGGTGTTCATGGGCACAAACTCCTTGGAAAGCGATGACAACAGGCCTTCATGGTGCGCCGCGACCGCCGGCTTGTGTCTCGGGCTATCCCCCGGAAACCTCGCGAAAGCGGCCATGTTCGTGAAGCGTGTCACGCGCCGTCGCGAAGCGCTTGGGCTTGACGCCCGTTTTGCCGATAAGCGAGTCAATCCGAACAAGGTGTGACATGGCTGTAGACGTCTCTCCCCCCCTCTCCCTGCCCTTCCCCACCCCGCTGCACGAAGACCAGCGGCTGCAAGCGCTCAAGCGCTGGCAAGCCGGCTGGGGCGACCCTGAACAAGAGCGCGCCCAGGCCCTGGTCAATGCCTGCGCCCAGGCCTTGGGGGCCCCCGTGGCCGCCTTGGGCTGGCTCGACGAGCAGAGCTGGTCGCCCATGGCTTGCGCGCAGTGCGGCCCGCAACTGGCCGCCAGCCCCAAGACGCACACCCCTTGCGCTTACGCAGCGCTCCAATGTGACGCGCCGTGGCAAGTGCACGATTTGACGGAAGACCCCCGCTGGTCGCAGTCGTCGTGGTTGCAGTCTTACGGCTGGCAGTCTTACGCCGGCATGGCGGTGCGCGACGAACGCGGCTGGCCGCTGGCCACGCTGGTGGTGTTCGACAGCCGCCCGCGCAACTGGCAGCCCTCGGCGCTGCTGCAACTGCAACACCTGGCCACGGCCGCCACCGCCATCATGGAAGCGGGCGCTTTGCGCCATGAGCTCAGCCAGCACCGCATCACCGATGCGTTGACCGGCTTGAACAACCGGCCCTTCTTCATCCAGACGCTGGAGATCGAGCTGAGCCACGCCATGCGCACGGGCGAGCCTTTCACGGTGCTCAACATGGACCTCGACGGTTTCAAGGCCGTCAAGGACGGCTTTGGCCACACCGCAGGCGAAGCGGTTTTGCGCGAGGTCTCCGAGCGCTTGCTGCGCAGCGTGCGCCAGGGCGACGTCGTGGCGCGCTTTGGCGGCGACGAGTTCGGCGTGATCATGCGCCACGGGGGCAAGGAGTCGGCGCAAGTGCTGGCCAAGCGCATCGTGAAGTCGGTGAGCGAAGCCATCACCCTGCCTTCGGGCGACGAGATCGGCGTGGGCATCTCGATTGGCATGGCGGCCTACACCGACAACGTGGTCAACGTGCAGACCTTGCTGCAACGCGCAGACCAGGCGCTCTACCAGGCCAAACAGCAAAACGAGAAGCGCTGGAAGATGTTCGTGGGCATCCGCTGAAATCCAACCCGTTCAGGTTAGATCGCTCTGCACCCCCCATGTTCATGGGGGCACATTCCTGAGCATTTAACGGCCAATCGCGGGTGTTCCCGATGGTGCCCGCGTTTGGGGGGTCGCACGCTGGGGTTTCAGAAGTAAACCCTCAGGAGCCCCCCATGCAATTCACGCCCGAGCACCGCCAGCTGGCGGAAACCGTCCGCCGTTTCTGCGAATCCGAAGTCAACCCTCACCTCAAGGCTTGGGAAGACGCCGAGATCTTTCCCGCCCACGAGCTGTTCAAGAAGATGGGCAACCTGGGCCTACTGGGCGTGAAATACGACTCGGCCTATGGCGGCATGGGGCTCGACTTTTCCTACCAGATGGTGGTGGCCGAAGAGCTGGGCGCCATCCGCTGCGGCGGGGTGACCATGGCCATTGGCGTGCAGACCGACATGGCCACGCCCGCCCTGGCCCGCTTCGGCTCGCACGAACTCAAGACGGAATACCTGGCCCCGGCGATCTCGGGTGACATGGTGGCCTGCATCGGCGTGAGCGAGCCCGGTGGCGGCTCCGACGTGGCCGCCGTCAAGACCTGGGCGCGCAAGGAAGGCGACGACTACGTCATCAACGGCAGCAAGATGTGGATCACCAACTCGCTGCAGGCCGACTGGTGCTGCGTGCTGGCCAACACCAGCGAAGGCAAGCCCCACGAGAACAAGTCCATGATCATCGTGCCCATGGACGCCAAGGGCATCACCAAGCAGAAGATCACCAAGATCGGCATGCGCGCCTCAGACACCTCGCAGATCTTCTTCGACAACGTGCGCGTGCCACGCCGCAACCTGGTTGGCATGGAAGGCACGGGCTTCATGATGCAGATGATGACCTTCCAGGAAGAGCGCCTCTACGCATCGGCCAACTCGCTGAAGATGATGGACCTGGTGATCGACGAGACCATCGCCTACTGCCGCGAGCGCCACACCTTCGGCCAGCCCTTGATCAACAACCAGGTGATTCACTTCCGCCTGGCCGAGCTGCGCACCGAGATCGAAGCGCTGCGCTCACTGATCTACCGCGCGGTCGAAGACTACGTGGCCGGCAAGGACGTCACCAAGATGGCCTCGATGGCCAAGCTCAAGTGCGGCCGCCTCATCCGCGAGGTGACCGACAGCTGCCTGCAGTACTGGGGCGGCATGGGCTACACCTGGGACAACGTGGTCTCCAAGCTGTGGCGCGACGGCCGCCTGATCTCGATTGGCGGCGGCGCCGACGAGATCATGCTGGGCATCATCTGCAAGCTCGAAGGCACGCTGCCGCGCAAGCCCAAGGCTTGATCGGCCTGGCCTGATCAGCCCTTGCCGCCCTGCTTGGCGGCGAGGGTTTCACGGCTGCGCTGGTTGATCAGGCGCAGCTCGGCCAGAGAAGCGTCGATCTGCGCCCGCTTGGCCTCCAGGTCCTTGATCGCTTCGTCGGTCTTCTCGATCACGTAGGTCAGCTGTTGCAGGCGGCCTTCGCCGTGCTGGCCGTACATGTCGAGGTAATGCTTGATCTCGGCCAGCGGCGTGCCCAGGGCCTTGGCGCGCAGGATGCGCGTGAGCCGGGCGCGGTCCATGCGGCCGTACACCCGAGTGCCATTGATGCGCTTGGGCGCCAGCAGGCCCTTGGTCTCGTAGAAGCGCAGTGCGCGTGGCGACACGCCGTAGCGCTCACACACCTCGGCGATGCCCATGATGGTGTCGGCCTCTTTGCTGTCTTCATCGCCGTCCATGGCCCAGTCAGGGGGCAGGTCGGGCACGGGGCGGGTGGGGTCGGCGTTCATGGGCTGCAAGGGGTGAAACGAGGCCAGTTCTTCGCGACAGGCGCAACACAAGCCGCCACACAGGCCATGAGCCACGCGTTAGGCTGAACGCTGCCGCAACCTGCAATTATCGCAGGACGCTGACGCGGCACACCCTGTGTTCACCCTCACTCAAAGTGGTTGACGTTAACGTCAAGCGTCGCTTAGAGTCGGGGCCTGCTTCAGCCTTTGTCGCCCACGCCCCTCATGCCCGCCCTGAGTTCCGCCCTGAACCCCGCTTCCGCCGCCTTCTGCGCCAACGTGGCCCGCATGCAGGAGCGGCTCGACCAGGTCCGTGCGCTCGAAGCCCAGGTGCGCGCGGCCTCGGCGGCCAAGGCCGGCAAGTTCGCCCAGCGCGGCCAGTTGCTGCCGCGTGAGCGCGTGGCCAGGCTGCTGGACCCGGGCACGCCCTTCCTGGAGTTGTCCACGCTGGCCGGCCTGGGCATGCACGACGACGACGGCAAGAAGACGGTCTTGGGCGGCGGCACCGTCATCGGCATTGGCGTGGTGGCTGGCAAACGCTGCCTGATCACCGCCTCCGATTCGGCGCTCAAGGGCGGCACCATCTCGCCCATGGGCTTGAAGAAGGGCCTGCGCGCCCAGGAAATCGCCCGCGACAACAAGCTGCCCCTGGTCAGCCTGGTCGAAAGCGGCGGCGCCAACCTCATGTACCAGGCCGAGATCTTCGTGGACGGCGGCAAGAGCTTCGCCAACCAGGCCCGCCTGAGCGCCATGGGCATCCCGCAGATCGCGGTGGTGCATGGCTCGTCCACGGCGGGCGGCGCCTACCTGCCCGGCTTGTCGGACTACGTGGTGCTGGTGCAAGGCCGCAGCAGCATCTACCTGGCGGGCCCGCCGCTGGTGAAGGCCGCCATCGGCGAAGACGCCACCGACGAGGCCCTGGGCGGCGCCGAGATGCACGCCAGCGTGACCGGCCTGGGCGAGTACCTTGCCCAAGACGATGCACACGCCATCGCGCTCACCCGCGAGCTGATGGACAAGCTCAACTGGGACGCCGCACCCACGGCTTCAGCCGCCGTGCCCCCGCTGTTCAGCGAAGAAGAGCTGCTGGGCTGCATCCCGGCCGACGAACGCGAGCCCTTCGACACGCGCGAGGTGATCGCCCGCCTCGTCGACGGTTCAGACTTCCTCGAATTCAAGCCCAGCTACGGCAGCGAGACCCTGTGCGGCCACGCCCGCATCGAAGGCCAGCTCGTGGGCATCCTGGGCAACAACGGGCCCATCCAGCCCCAGGGCTCGACCAAGGCCGCGCAGTTCATCCAGCTGTGCGACCAGTCCAACACGCCTTTGGTCTTCTTGCAGAACACCACCGGCTACATGGTGGGCTCGGCCGCTGAACACGGCGGCGCCATCAAGCACGGCGCCAAGATGATCCAGGCCGTGGCCAATGCCCGTTGCCCCAAATTCACCATCGTCCTGAGCGGCTCGTTCGGCGCCGGCAACTACGGCATGTGCGGCCGCGGCTTCGACCCGCGCTTCATCTTCAGCTGGCCCTCGGCCCGCGTGGCCGTCATGGGCGGCGCCCAGGCGGCCAAGGTGATGGAGATCGTCACGCGCGGCAAGATGGCCCGCGCTGGCCAGCCCGTCAACGACGCCATGCTCGAAGGCATGGGCGCCGAAATCAAGAAGCGCCTGGACCAGGAAGCCCACGTGCTCTTCGGCACGGCGCGCCTGTGGGACGACGGCGTGATCGACCCGCGCGACACCCGCCGCGTGCTGGCCCTGTGCCTGGCGCTGGCCCGCGAAGCCGAAGCCCGCACGCTGCGCCCCAACACCTTTGGTGTGGCGCGATTCTGACCGAGGAGACCCCATGCAATTCACCGCCGAACACCGCGCCTTGGCCGACACCGTCAAGCGCTTTTGCGAACAAGAGATCAACCCGCACGTGAAGGCCTGGGAAGACGCCGAGATCTTCCCCGCGCACGAGGTGTTCAAGAAGATGGGCCAGCTGGGCTTGCTGGGCGTGAAGTACGACCCGGCCTACGGCGGCATGGGCCTGGACTTCTCGTATTCCATGGTGGTGGCCGAAGAGCTGGGCGCGATCCCCTGCGGCGGCATCCCCATGGCCATTGGCGTGCAGACCGACATGTGCACCCCGGCGCTCGCCCGCTTCGGCTCTGACGAGCTCAAGCGCGAGTTCCTGGCACCGTCCATCGCCGGCGACAGGGTGGGCTGCATCGGCGTGAGCGAAGCCGGTGGTGGCTCCGACGTGGCCGCCGTCAAGACCACGGCCACCAAGAGCGGCGACGACTACGTGATCAACGGCAGCAAGATGTGGATCACCAACTCGCTGCAAGCCGACTGGTGCTGCCTGCTGGCCAACACCAGCGAAGGCAAGCCCCACGAAAACAAGTCCCTCATCGTCGTGCCCATGGACGCGGTGGGCATCAGCAAGCAGAAGATCACCAAGATCGGCATGCGCTCGAGCGACACCGCCCAGCTGTTCTTCGACAACGTGCGTGTGCCACGGCGCCACCTCATCGGCATGGAGGGCGCGGGCTTCATGATGCAGATGCTGCAGTTCCAGGAAGAGCGCCTGTACGCGGCCGCGAACTCGCTGAAGATGCTCGACCGCCTGATCGACGAGACCATCGCCTACTGCAGCGAGCGCCACACCTTTGGCCAGCCGCTGATCAGCAACCAGGTGATCCACTTCCGACTGGCTGAGCTGCGCACCGAAGTCGAAGCGCTGCGCTCGCTCACCTACCGCGCGGTCGAGAACTACGTGGCCGGGCAAGACGTCACCAAGCTCGCCTCCATGGCCAAGCTCAAGTGCGGCCGCCTGATCCGCGAAGTGGCCGACGCCTGCCTGCAGTACTGGGGCGGCATGGGCTTCACCTGGGACAACCCCATTTCGCAGGCTTACCGCGACGGCCGGCTGGTGTCGATCGGCGGTGGCGCCGACGAGATCATGCTGGGCATCATCTGCAAGCTCGAAGGCACGCTGCCGAAGAAGGCCAAAGCCAAATGAGCACGCTGCACATCACCACCGCCGGGGGCGTGCGCACCCTGCTGCTCAACCGGCCGCAGGTGCGCAACGCCATGTCGGCGCAGATGGTCCACGAGCTCTTGGCCGCCCTGCAACAAGCCGAAGCCGACGCCGAAAGCGGCGCCACGGCGGACGGCCCGGTGCGGGTGCTGGTGTTGCGTGGGGCGCAAGGCCAGTTCTGCGCGGGCGCCGACATCAGCGACCTGGCCCAGGCGCGCATGAAGCTGGCTCACCCCGATGGCGAGCGCGGCCCCAACCCCGTGGCCCAACTCAACGCCGCCTTTGGGCAACTGTGCCTGGCCTTTGCCCGCAGCCCGCTGCCTGTGGTGGCGGTGCTCGAAGGCACGGTGATGGGCGGCGGCTTCGGCCTCGCCTGTGTGGCCGATGTGGTGCTGGCCCACGCCGACGCCCAGTTCCGCCTGCCCGAGGTGTCTCTCGGGGTGGTGCCCGCACAAATCGCGCCCTTCCTGGTCGAGCGCCTGGGTTACGCCGAAGCCAAGCGGCTGGCCATCAGCGGGGCCCGCGTGGGCGCCGAAGAAGCCTTGACCTTGCGCCTGGTGCACGAAGTCCACCACGACGCCGCCGCACTCGAAGCCGCCATGCACCGCACGGCCACGCACATCATGCGCGGCGGGCCGCAAGCCATCGCCGCCACCAAGCAACTGCTGGCCCACGCCCGCTTCACGCCTGCGGCCAAGCTCATCGACGACGCCGCCAACGTGTTCGCCCGTGCGGTGTTGAGCCCCGAAGGCCAGGAAGGCACCCAGGCCTTCATGCAAAAGCGCGCGCCCAGCTGGGTGCCCAGCGCGGAATGACGCGGAACGAGTCTGGAAGATGTTTGAAAAGCTCCTCATTGCCAACCGAGGCGAGATCGCCTGCCGCGTGATCCGCACCGCCCGGCGCATGGGCTTGCGCACGGTCGCCGTTTACTCCGCCGCCGACGCCCAGGCCCCCCACGTGGCCCAGGCCGACGAGGCCGTGTGCATCGGCCCGGCTGCGGCGTCCGCGTCTTACTTGAACATCGACGCCATCGTGCAGGCGGCGCGTCAGACCGGGGCGCAAGCCGTGCACCCGGGCTACGGCTTCCTGTCGGAGAACGCCGACTTCGCCCAGGCCTGCCTCGACGCCGGCCTCGTGTTCGTCGGCCCCACGCCCGACGCCATCCGCGTGATGGGCGACAAGGCCGGCGCCAAGCGCGTGATGCGCGAAGCCGGTGTGCCCACGGTGCCCGGCTACCTGGGCGACCACCAGGACGACGCCGCGCTGCAAGCCGAAGCCCTGCGCCTGGGCTGGCCGCTGCTGGTCAAGGCCGTGGCCGGGGGCGGTGGCCGCGGCATGCGGCTCGTGCGCCAGGCCGACGAGTTGCCCCAGGCCCTGGCCAGCGCGCGCCGCGAAGCCCAGAGCGCCTTCGGCGACGGCACGCTGATGCTGGAGCGCCTGGTCGAACACGGCCGGCACATCGAGGTGCAGGTCTTCGCCGACGCCCACGGCCACGTTGTCCACCTGGGTGAGCGAGACTGCACCGCCCAGCGCCGCCGCCAGAAGGTGATCGAAGAGTCGCCCTCGCCCATCGTCACGCCCGAGCTGCGCGCCGCGCTGGGCCGCGACGCGGTCCTGGCCGCGCAGGCCCTCGGCTACCTGGGCGCCGGCACCATCGAATACATCGTCGACCCGCAAGGCCAGCATTGCTTCCTGGAGATGAACACCCGGCTGCAGGTCGAGCACCCGGTCACCGAGCTCGTCACCGGCCTGGACCTGGTCGAGTGGCAGCTGCGTGTGGCCGCGGGTGAGCCGTTGCCGCTGAGCCAGGCGCAGCTGCGCTTTGAAGGCCACGCCATCGAAGCGCGGCTATACGCCGAAGACCCCTACCAAGGCTTCGCGCCCCAGACCGGCACCGTGCAATGGTGGCGGCCCCAAACGGCCGTGGCCGCGGGTGCCCGCATCGACGACGGCATCCTGGAAGGCGGCAGCGTCAGCCCCCATTACGACCCGATGGTGGCCAAGCTCATCGTCCATGGGCGCGACCGCGACGACGCCATCCGCCAGCTCGTGGCCGCCATCGACCGCAGCCCGCTGCTGGGCTTGCGACACAACGGCCGCTTCCTGCGCGACCTGGTGCGCCACCCCAGCTTCACCGCCGGGCAGATGACCACCACCCTGATCGACCAATGGGTGAGCGACGGCGAGCCCCTGCTGCAGCCCACGCCCCCCGGCGACGACGCCTGGGCCATCGCCGCAGCGCTGATGGCCGCGGGCCGAACCTGGCCCCACCAGGCCCGGGGCCTCGGCGGCTTGCTGCTGGCCGACAGCGTGCGCAGCCGCGACTGGCCGCTGCAATGCACCAGCGTGCCCACCGGTGCCTCCCACCGCAGCGATGCCACGCGCACCTTGCGCACCACGCTGCAGCGCAATGGCGAGGTCAGCGTGGCCGCCGCCGGCGGGCCCACCCGCACGGTGGCGCTCTTGCGCCATGCCTTGCCCGCCACGCCCCCCTTGGGCGGCTGGCTCAGCGTGCGCCTCGACGGCGTGCAGCGCGACTTGCTGGCGGTGTGGCTGCCGGCGCCACAGGGCGGCACCAGCCTGCACCTCGTGGTCGACGGCGCCACCCACGTGTTCGAGCCCGTCTCGCCCTGGCCGGACGCCAGCACCGGCACCGACCCGCGCCGCGCGCTGGCCCCGGTGGCGGGCACCGTCACCCAGGTGCTGGTGCAGCCCGGCCAGGCCGTGGCAGCAGACCAGCCCCTCGTGGCCATCGAGGCCATGAAGATGGAAATGTGGCTGCACGCCCAAGCCGCCGGCACGGTGAGTGCCGTGCACACCCAGCCTGGCGCCCAGGTGCAAGCCCGCGCCCTGCTTGTCGAACTCGACACCGCCCCCTGACCCCCACACCGACTTCACCATGGACAAGGCCATCCTCACCTGCGCGCTCACGGGCGTGCTCACCGACCCGGCGGTCTACCCCGTGCCCGTCACCGCCGCCGACATGGCCGCCTCCGCCCGCCAGGCCTATGACGCGGGCGCAGCCATCGTCCACGTTCACCTGCGCCGCCAGGAGCCGGGCATGGGCCGCTTCCCCAGCTGGGACCCGGCCGTCGCGGCCGCCATCGACACCGCCATCCGCGAGGCTTGCCCCGGCATCATCGTCAACCTCACCACGGGCGTGGTTGGCCCCGACATCTCCGGCCCGGCGGCTTGCATCCGGGCGGTGCGCCCCGAGATCGCCGCCTGCAACGCCGGCAGCCTGAACTACCTGAAGATCAAGGACAACGGCGAGTGGGCCTGGCCGCCCATGCTGTTCGACAACACGGTCGACAAGGTCAAGGCCATGCTCGACGTGATGGCCGAGTGCGGCACCCACCCCGAGTTCGAGTGCTTTGACGTGGGCATCGTCCGCTCGGTCGGCATGTACGCCAAGGCCGGCATGACCCGCCACCTGGAATACAACTTCGTCATGGGCGTGGCCTCGGGCATGCCGGCCGACCCCGAGTTGCTCCAACTGCTGGTGCGCTACCGCGAGCCCGACACCCTGTGGCAGACCACCCTGATCGGCCGGGAAGAAATCTGGCCCGTGCACCAGGCCACGGCCGACTTGGGCGGCATGTTGCGCACCGGCCTGGAAGACACCTTCTACCTGCCCGGTGGCGCGCGCGCCCGCAGCAACGGCGAGCTGATCGCCGCCCTGGCGACGTGCGCCCGCCAGGCCGGCCGCGAGATCGCTTCGCCCGACGAAGCCCGCACCTTGCTCGGCCTGGGCCCGGCAACCCAACACGGCGCCGCCAGCGTGGCGGCCTGAAGCCGTCGCCCTCAAGTTGACACCGGGCCGCGTCGATAACCCGGGGGAGACCACCACATCCCCGCGTCCCGACGGGGGTCTTGGACGTGCCCCCTTCGACTGCTATCCTCGCGGCCCATGTCGACCCCATCGACGTCTGAAACGTCACCCATCTGGTCGTCGGCAGCCCAGGCGCGGCAATTGCCCTTGCCTGGCCCCAGCTCGTCCCGCCAAGCTTTCACGGTCCTGCTGAGTGCCGGCTGCCTGTTGGCGGCCGTCACCCACATCGCGTTTGGCTACCTCTTCTGGCGCCACGGGGCCCACGTCATGGCCTGGGGCAACGTGTTGAGCGTGGCCATCTACGCCGTGTCGTCCATGTTGCTCAGGCGCGACCGCCTGCTGCTGGCCATGCCCCTGATGCTGGCCGAAGTCGTGGGCCACGCCCTGGCGGCCGTGCTCGTGGTGGGCTGGGACACGGGCTTCCACTTCTACCTGATGGTGGTCATCCCCCTGTTCCTGGCCAACCCGCTCACCCGCTGGCCGGCGCGGCTGGGGGTGGCGGGCCTCGTGTCCGTCACCTACGTGATGACCGACCTGTTCTGGCACCACCGCCAGGCGCCCTGGCACACCCTGCCGCCCGACGTGGTGCAGTCGCTCCACGCCTTCAACCTGGCCACGACCATCGTGCTGCTCAGCGCCGTGACGCTGCTCTATGTGCACCTGGTCTCGCAGGGCGAAAAGCGCCTGCACGAGCTGGCCACCACCGACAGCCTCACTGGCCTGATGAACCGCCGCAGCATGCAGGCCGCCCTGACCCGGCTGCAGGCCCACTGCCAGCGCAAGCCCCAGCCCGTCACCGTGGTGCTGATCGACCTCGACCATTTCAAGCAACTCAACGACGCCCTGGGCCACGCCCTGGGCGACTGGGCGCTGCTCGCCGCCGCCGACGTGCTCTCGATCGGTGTGCGCGACATCGACCTGGTGGCCCGCTGGGGCGGCGAGGAATTCCTGATCGTCCTGCCCGACACCCCCCTGGCCGCCGGGTTGCAGGTGGCCGAGCGCCTGCGCCAGAACATCGAGGCGCTGCGCATCCCGGTGCCCGCAGAAACCGGCGCCCCGGAGCGCGACCACCGCCTCACCGCCACCTTTGGCCTGGCGGAACTGGGGGCCCACGCCTCGCTGGAGGGGGCCATCCACGCGGCCGACCTCGCCCTCTACCAAGGCAAGCAGCAGGGCCGCAACCGGGTGGTCCAGTCGGCCTGACTGGGGTCTTCACCGGGTGAGGCACGCCCGCTCTGGTGACAAACTGCGCCATCCACGGCCCGGCCGAAACAGTTTGGAAACATCTCCCTGTGCTCAAGGGGGCCAGAAGTTGTAACCGGTCCCGGATAATGACGACAGACCACAACGAGATCAGGGCAGGCATG
The DNA here is from genome assembly GCA_041169085.1 of Pseudomonadota bacterium. Taxonomy (GTDB): domain Bacteria; phylum Pseudomonadota; class Gammaproteobacteria; order Burkholderiales; family Burkholderiaceae_C; genus Aquabacterium. The sequence continues at coordinate 16,969 of JBEEJT010000176.1, forward strand.
ACTCCTCCTTCCGCTCCTCAACAGGACGCGGGCGCTTTCGCGTCCTCGTCCCCCGACCCCGCTGACGCGACTGGCGCCATGCCTGAAGCTTCCGGCCCCGTGCAACCCTGGCGTGCCCTGACGCTGCTGGCACGGCTGCACCACATCGCCACCGACCCGGAGACGCTGGCCCACACCCGAGGCATCAGCCCCGGTGAGGTGGTGAGCGACACCGAGTTGCTCGCCGCAGCCAAAGACCTGGGCCTGAAGGCCAAGATCAGCCGCACGCTGGCCAGCCGCCTGTCGCTGGCGCCGCTGCCGGCCATGGCCCGCATCAAACACGAAGACGGTTCCGACCGCTGGGTGCTGCTCGCCCAGTGCGATGGCCAGCGCGTGCTGTATCAAGACCCGAACGAAGAAAACGGCGGCCGCCCCACCATCGAGCCGGTCGACGTGTTTGCCGCCAAGTGGGCGCCCACCGGTTCGGGCGACCTGCTGCTGGCCGCCAGCCGCGCCAGCCTGGCCGGCGCCCTGGCCAAGTTCGACTTCTCGTGGTTCATCCCCAGCATCGTGCGCTACCGCAAGCTGCTGGGCGAAGTGCTGCTGGTGTCGTTGATGCTGCAAATCTTTGCGCTGGTCAGCCCGCTGTTCTTCCAGGTGGTGATGGACAAGGTGCTGGTGCACCGCGGCCTGACCACGCTCGACGTGCTGGTGGCCGGCCTGGTCATCGTGGTGGTGTTCGAGTCGCTGCTCACGGCCCTGCGGGCCTATGTGTTCAGCCACACCACCAGCCGCATGGACGTCGAACTCGGCGCGCGCCTGTTCCGCCACACCGTGCAGCTGCCGCTGGCCTACTTCCAGGCCCGCCGTGTGGGTGACTCGGTGGCCCGCATCCGCGAGCTGGAAAACATCCGCAACTTCCTGACCGGCCAGGCGCTCACCCTGGTGCTCGATTTGGTGTTCTCCACCGTCTTCATCGGCGTGATGCTGCTGTATTCGGTGCCGCTCACCCTGATCGTGCTGGTCAGCCTGCCGCTTTACGCCGCCATCATCCTGAGCGTGGTGCCCATCCTGCGTGGCCGCCTCAACGAGAAGTTCGCACGTGGCGCCGAGAACCAGGCCATGCTGGTCGAAACCATCACCGGCATCCAGACCGTGAAGGCCAACGCGCTCGAACCCCAGATGGCCCGCCGCTGGGACAACCAGCTCGCCGCCTACGTGTCGGCCAGCTTCAAGACGCAAAGCCTGGCCACCTGGGCCAACGAAGGCATCAACCTGGTGAGCAAGCTGGTGAACGCCGCCACGCTCTGGTACGGCGCCACCCTGGTGATGGACCACCAGATGACGGTCGGCCAGTTCGTGGCCTTCAACATGTTCGCCGGCCGCGTGGCCCAGCCCATCATGCGCATGGCGCAGATGTGGAACGAGCTGCAGCAGACCGGTGTGTCCATGGAGCGCCTGGGCGACATCCTCAACACCCGCACCGAAGTGCCGCCCAGCAACGCCGCCCAGTTGCCCCCGCTCAAGGGCCGCATCACGCTGGACAACGTCACCTTCCGCTACCGCCCGGAAGCCTCGCCCGTGTTGCACGGCGTGGGGCTGGACATCCGCGCCGGCGAGATCGTCGGCATCATCGGCCGCTCGGGCTCGGGCAAAAGCACGCTGACCAAGCTGGTGCAACGCCTCTATGTGCCTGAACAAGGCCGTGTGCTGATCGACGGCATCGACATCAGCCTGGTGGACGCCGCCCAGCTGCGCCGCCAGATCGGCGTGGTGTTGCAAGACAACTTCCTGTTCAACCGCAGCGTGCGCGAGAACATCGCCATCGCCGACCCGGCCGCGCCCATCGAAGCCGTGATCCAGGCCGCCAAGCTGGCCGGTGCCCACGACTTCATCAGCGAGCTGCCCGAAGGCTACGACACCATCGTGGGTGAACAAGGCGCCTCGCTCAGCGGCGGCCAGCGCCAGCGCGTGGCCATTGCCCGCGCGCTGTTCACCAACCCGCGCGTGCTGATCTTCGACGAGGCCACCTCGGCGCTCGACTACGAAAGCGAAGCCATCATCCAGCGCAACATGGCCTCGATCTGCAAGGGCCGCACGGTCATCATCATCGCCCACCGCCTGAGCGCGGTGCGCCACGCCCACCGCATCGTCGCCATGGACCGCGGCCGCATCGTGGAAGCCGGCCCGCACGACGAACTGGTCAAACGCCCCAAGGGCCTGTACGCCTACCTCTGGCGCATGCAGCAAGGTCACCAGCCCACTGATGGGCCGGCCGCCTCCGCCGCGCCGCAGATCGGCCACACCCCCAACCAGCCCGGCACCCCTGCCGGCCAAAACCCCGAGGGCCAAGCATGACCACCGCCACCGTGAACCCAGGCGGCGAGATGCCGCAACCCCAGCAACAGCCGCCCAAGCCCCCCAAGCACCCGCTGGGCAGCTTGCTGTCTCATTACGGCGCGGTGTTCCGCACCGCCTGGGACGCCCGCCACGAACTGGCCGGCCCCGCCCGCATGGCCGACGAGGCCGCCTTCCTGCCTGCGGCCCTGAGCCTGCAGGCCACCCCGCCCCACCCGGCGCCCCGCCGCGCCATGTGGGCCATCATGGGCGTGTTCGCCTGTGGCGTGGCCTGGGCCTGCTTCGGCAAGCTCGACATCGTGGCCGTGGCGCCTGGCCGCATCGTGGTGAGCGAAGGCACCAAGCAGATCCAGCCGCTGGAAACCAGCGTGGTGAAGGCCATCCGCGTGCAAGACGGCGACCGCGTCAAGAAGGGCCAGTTGCTCATCGAGCTCGACCCGACCATGGCCAGCGCAGACAGCAGCCGCGTGACCCAAGAGCGTGGCTCGCAGCTGTCTGAAGCCTGGCGCACGGCCGCCCTGCTCGACGCGCTCGGCGCCGGCCTGCCCACGGCCGCCGGCGACGACGCCAAAGCCAGCGGCAAAAAGGCCAAGCGCAGCGCCAAGGGCGGCGAGCCCAAGCTGCCCGCCGAAGCCAACCAGCCCGACAACGGCCTCAGCGCGCAAGAACGCGCCCTGGCCGAACAGCAGCTGCGCGCCGAGTGGCAAGACATCCAGGCCCAGAAGGCCAAGTTGTCGGCCGACATCGAAGCCAAGAACGCCGAGCTGGCCACCGTGCGCGAGCAAGTCGCCAAGCTCAAGGCCACGCTGCCCATGGCCCAAAAGCGCGAAGCCGACTTCAAGTCGCTGGTGGACCAAGGCTTCATGAGCGCCCACAACGGCGAAGACCGCACCCGCGCCCGCATCGAGCTGGAGCAAGACCTGGCCACGGCCCGCGCCCGCCGCGAGGAGATCAAGGCCAGCATCGCCCAGGCCGAGCAGACGCGTGCCGCCTGGATCGCCGACACGCTCAAGACCTTGCACGAACGCCACGCCAAGGCCGACAGCCAGCAAAAGCAGCTGCAAGCCGAAGGCAACAAGGCCAGCCAGCGCGAACGCCTGACCAACCTCGTGGCCCCGGTGGACGGCACCGTGCAACAGCTGGCCATCCACACGGCTGGCGGCGTGGTGACCCCGGCGCAGGTGTTGTTGGTGGTGGTGCCTGACCAGGCGCAAGTCACCGCCGAAGTCACCCTGGAAAACAAGGACGTGGGCTTTGTGAACCAGGGCCAGGAAGCCGAGATCAAGCTCGAGACCTTCCCCTACACCCGCTACGGCACCGTGGCCGCCAAGGTGACCACCATCACCGCCGACGCCGTGATGCAAACGCCGCAGCAAGCCAACATGCAAGCCGGCCAGACCGCCCGCGAAGGCCTGCAAGCCCCGCCCTCAGGCGGCGCCGTGTTCCCGGCCACGCTGACCCTGTCGCAAAACACCATCGACATCGACGGCAAGCCCATCCGGCTCGCGCCCGGCATGAACGTGACCGCCGAGATCAAGACGGGCAAGCGTCGGGTGATCGAGTATTTGCTGAGCCCGGTGCAGAGCTATGCGAAGGAAGCGTTGAGGGAGAGGTGATCAGGCCTGACGCCCCAGAAGAGCCCTCAAAAGCCTGCTGAAAAGCAGGCTTTTGTACTTCTTCGTTGCCGACATTCAGGTGGCGGCCAGACACATTCCGCTACACCCTCCCCTCAATTGGGGCAGCCCTGCGTTCAACGGGGGCCCGTAAGCTCGCAACCTGGCCCCCAGGCCCCTGCCCAGGCGGCGCGACTTGTCCGACTGACCCGCCCAAAGTCACTCGACGGCAGGCTGGCAGCTGGGGCATGCTGCGCTCGGCTGACGGCACCCACCCACAACGATGCTCACGGAGGAACTGGCCATGCCCAGTCAGGGAGACCACGCCCATCACTTTGCCCGGTTTGCTCAGCAAGCCGTGCAGGTGACCAACATCGCGGGTTTCAGGCGGCTGGTCGCAGACCACGTTCAACCCTTGCTGCCCCATGGCCTGTTTCTGGCGGTCATCGGCCAACTGGAGTTCGACCATTTGAAGGTGTTGCAACACGTGGCCATGGGCTACCCGGCAGAAGCCGTCAGCCAATTGACCCAACCGATCAACATCCGCGAGCGGCCACTTTTGCAGCAATGGCTGCACACCCGCCTACCGGTGGTCGTTTGCACCCAACTCGACCGCGCACAGATGTCACCCCATGAGCGCGCTGAAGCCGAGCAATTGCAATTCGGTCGGCTGGCGATCCATGGCATGCCCGACCTGACCTGCCGCATGGGCAGCTATTTCAGCTTTGCCCGTGTGGACGAAAGGCCGGACGCGGCAGAGGTGACCCAGACGCTGACCATGCTCACGCCCTTGTTGCACGTCGCCCTGACCCAGGCCACCAGCGACCAATGGCAGCACCTCGAACAGACCTTCAAGCTCACAGGCATTGAACAAGAGTTGCTCGGCTGGATCGCCGCAGGGCGCACCAACGAAGAAATCGCCCGCTTGCGCCAACGCAGCCCGGCGACCATCCGCAACCAACTGGCCACCCTCTACGTCAAGCTGGGCGTCGCCAACCGCGCCGAAGCCGCTTCGCTCTTGCTGAGCGGCTTGCGCCAGGTTCCGGGCCCCTCACGGCATTAGGACGATCGTCCTATTGGCGCTGCGCCCCCGGCTTTCGGTCATGCGCGCAGGCCAGAATGGCCCCGGCGCCAGTCCGCTCACCTCACCCTTTTGACCTCACGCGGCCGCCAGCCGGCCCAGCCCAGACATGACCACCCAAGAACGCCACGACTACGCTCAGGAGATGTTCGACAAACACCCAGAGCTCTTCCCTGAGGAGCGCCGCGCGGCCATCTTGGCAGGCATCGTCACCCTGGGCATGGCCCCGTTCGAAGCCAAGCTGGCGGGTGGCGCCTTCTCATACAAGGTGACGGCAGACGCCACGGTGTGGCCGCCGCACAGCGACCCTTTGAAGGTCATGTGGGCCCAGTCACAGAAGGCCGACGCCAGCGAGATCTGGATGAGCTTTCGCAACCTCACCCAGTTCCAGGACGGCCAGGAACATGCCTTCCGCGTGCATTTCGCCGCGGGCCGCGCCGTCAGCATCGACCCCTTGGACGACTGACATGCCGCGTCGCTTCTGGGTGACGCTCGGTGCAGCGCTGCTGACGTCGGCTGCGCTGAGCTCCATGTGCCGGGCGGAAGCACCCGCCGCCCCTTTGCAATGGCCTGTGGCCCCTACCCAGGCAGGTACCTGGCTTGCCGCCGAAGCCCGGGTGCTGGCGCCGCAACGCTACGCCGTCAGGCTGGTGTTCCACATCACCACGCCCAACCGCTTCAGCAGCTGGTTTGACCGCGAATCGGCCGACGAAGCCCGGCGGCTGCACGCCTTGTTGGGTGGCGCCACCAAAGCGGAAGATGGCAGCTGGCACGAAGCCGGCGTGCCCGGCACCTTCAGGGTGCGCGTCACCGATGCCCGCACGGGCACCGCGCTCATCGACCAGACCGCGACACGGCCAGGCACACAAGCCGTCTACATGGGCCGCACCGCGCAGTTGACAGAGCTGCCGCTGGCGGCCGGCACTTACCTCATCCAGGTGGAAGCGTTGAACGCGGGAGCAGAACTCGCGCCGCTTCACACCTTTGTCTCATTCAGCCCATCACACCACGGAAAATAAGGGGATCCCATGCCATTCGTCACCGTCAACATCGCCGGTCGCGGCACAGGCCTGGCAGACGCCGGCAATGGCCAACCTGGCACGTCCAGCGTTGGCCACATGTGGTACGAACTGACCGACAACAACGGCACTTCGACCAGCTACGGCTTCGCGCCAGACGCGAACCACCACGGTGACCCCTTTGCACCCGGGCAGGTCTACAACAACGACAGCAGCAACTACCAGGGCCGCGACTACACCCGCACGATCGAGATCTCGCAGGCGCAATACGACGCCATGAAGAACTTTGGCGACAACCCCAGCGCCAATGGCTTCAGCACGCAATACAACGGCCTCACCAACAGCTGCATCGACTTCACCTGGAAGGCCCTGGAGCAAGGTGGCCTCAACCCGAACGGCTACGAAGGCGCGCTCTGGCCCACCAGCAACATCGAAGACGTCAAGAACATCGGCAACCCCAACAACCCGCCGGGCACCACCAGCCCAGGCGGTGACCCGTACACCGGCCTGCCATGGCCAGGTGGGGACCCGGGTACCGGCGGTGGCACGGGCGGTGGCACGGGCGGTGGCACAGGCGGCGGCACGGGTGGCGGCACGGGTGGTGGCACGGGTGGTGGCACGGGTGGTGGCACAGGTGGCGGCACGGGTGGCGGTAGCGGCGGCGGCTCGGGCGGCTCAGGCGGCGGCGGCGGTGCCGCAGGCGGCGCAGGCGGCGGTGCCGGCGGCGCGGGCGCGGGTGGCGCCACCCCACCGCGGCGCGACCCCTTGGTGCTCGACCTCGACGGTGACGGCATCGAGACCACCAGCACGCGAGACGGCACCATCGTCTTGTTCGACCACGATGGCGACGGCGTCAAGAGTGGCACCGGCTGGGTCAAACCTGACGACGCCTGGCTGGTGTTGGACCGCAACGCCAATGGCACCATCGACACCGGCCGCGAATTGTTCGGCGTCGACACGCTGAAGAAGAACGGCCAGCTGGCAACCGATGGCTTCGACGCCTTGCGCGACTTCGACGACAACGCCGACGGCAAGGTCGATGCAGCCGACCCCGTCTTCGCCAACCTGCGCTTGTGGCGCGACCTCAACCAGGACGGTGTCACCCAGGCCGGCGAACTGAAATCGCTGAGCGACTCGGGCATCGTGTCCATTGGCGTCAACGCCAGCACGGTGCGCACCGACCTGGGCAACGGCAACATCCAGACCGCCGCAGGCACTTTCGTCAAGACCAACGGCAGCACCGGCGTCACCGGCGAGACCAACGGCGCAGCGGCCAACCTGGACTTGTTGATCAACACGTTCTACCGCCAGTTCACCACCGCGGTGCCCTTGACCGCCCAGGCGCAAGCCTTGCCCACCTTGCGTGGCTCGGGCCGAGTGCGTGACCTGAACGAAGCCGTGAGCTTGTCCACAGACCTGGGCAACTGGGTCCAGGCCTACGTGGGCGAGGCCACACGTTCGGGCCAAGTCAGCCGCCTCGATGGCTTCATCGAGCGCTGGGCCAACACGTCGGAAATGAAGTCCCTGAAGGGACAGGCCGAAGCCTTGGCTGGCAGCGGCGTCAAGCTCACCTACGCCCTGGCCGGCCTCGCTGCGGGCACCCCTGCGTACGACGAATTCATCCGCAAGCTCGGCATCGTCGAGCGCTTCATGGGCTTCACCTATGGCGGCACTGGCGGCCAGGCCCGCCTGACGCCGCTGGACGCCACCTCGGGCAACTTGTCGGTGTCGCTGTCGGCTGAGCAAATCGCCAGCATCTCCCTGGCTTACGACCGCTTCAAGACCGACATCTACGAATCCCTGGTGGCCGAAACTCGCCTCAAGGCTTACTCGACGCTGTTCTTGTACGACAGCCAGACCGACCCCAACTTCACGGCGCTGGAAGCCGCCTTCACCCAGGCCATCCAGGCGGCCCCGCAAGCGGGCCTCATCGACCTGGTGGAGTTCATCAGCGCCGTCGGTGAAACGCGCATGGCCCAATCGGGCTGGACATCGATGCGCTTCTTGCTGACCCAACTCAACCAGGCCCCCGCGCTGGGCGCTTTCACCGAAGAGCTCAGCAGTTGGACAGCACGTTTCGCAGGTACGGAAGAACACCTGTTGTCTGGCACCTCTCGCCCCGACCTCATGGTCGGCACCGCCGGCAACGACACCCTCAAGACGGGCGACGGCAGTGACGTGCTGTTCGGGCGCGCCGGTGACGACTCGCTCGAAGGCGGCAAGGGCGCGGACGTCTATGGCTTCTCTCGTGGCAGCGGCAACGACACGATGCTGGACTACGAGTACAACAGCACCAACGTCGATCGATTGGTCCTGACCGACCTCAACGCGGCCGACCTGACCACCGTCGAGCAGCGCGCCAACGACATGGTGCTGCGCTTCAACAGTGGCGATCAGTTCACGGTGCAACAGCACTTCGACACTTCGAAGGGCTATGCACTCGAACAAATCATCTTCGCCGACAAGTCGACCTGGAGTGAAGCCCAGATCAAAGCCGTCCTGAAGCGCTTCGGCGACGTCACCAACAACTCGATCACCGGCTACGCCGACAGCACCAACCGCATCTACGGCCTGGAAGGCAACGACAACCTCTACGGCGGCGCGCTGGCCGACACGCTGGACGGCGGCGGCGACAACGACAACGTGCAAGGCAACGCCGGCAACGACAGCTTGTTGGGCGCCACCGGCAACGACTCGCTCTACGGCGGTGCCGGTGAAGACACCCTGGACGGCGGCCAAGGCAACGACTACCTCGACGGTGGCCTGGGCAACGACACCTACCGCCTGAGCGTGGGCAGTGGCGCCGACGTCATCGGCGAATACGACACCGTGGCCGGCAACAGCGACACGGTGCTGTTCACCGATGTCGCGTCGACGGCCATCACCCGTCTGGAGCGCAGTGGCAACGCCCTGGTGATCGGCTACGGCACCAATGACCAGGTGACCATCAGCGATTACTTTTACACCGGCAACGCCGGCTACCGGATCGAGCAGTTCAAGTTCAGCGACGGCGTGACCTGGGACGACGCGGCCATCAAGGCCCGTGTGATCACCAACGGCGACGCCACCAACAATTCGATCACCGGCTACAACGACGGCGGCAACCGAATCTTCGGCCTGGGCGGCAACGACAACCTCTACGGTGGCGCACTGGCCGACACCATCGACGGTGGCGGTGACAACGACAACGTGCAAGGCAACGCCGGCAACGACAGCTTGGCTGGCGGCATCGGCAACGACTCGCTCTACGGCGGTGCCGGTGAAGACACCCTGGACGGCGGCCCCGGCAACGATTACCTCGACGGCGGCTTGGGCAACGACACCTATCGCCTGAGCGTGGGCAGTGGCAGCGACGTCATCGGCGAATACGACACGGTGGCCGGCAACAGCGACACGGTGCTGTTCACCGATGTCGCCTCGACGGCCATCACCCGCCTGGAGCGCAGTGGCAACGCTCTGGTGATCGGCTACGGCACCAATGACCAGGTGACCATCAGCGACTACTTCTACACCGGCAACGCCGGCTACCGCATCGAGCAGTTCAAGTTCAGCGACGGCGTGACCTGGGACGACGCGGCCATCAAGGCCCGGGTCATCACCAACGGCGACGCCACCAACAACTCGATCACCGGCTACAACGACGGCGGCAACCGCATCTTCGGCCTGGGCGGC
>JBEEJT010000177.1:0-2666 GCA_041169085.1 Pseudomonadota bacterium
CATGAGCAAGGCCGCCACCATCCACATGACCAAGGTGATGGCCGCCGAGTGGGGCCGCTTCGGCATCACCAGCAATGCCGTCTGCCCCGGTTACATCGACACCGAAATCAACCACCACCACTGGCAGACCGAAGGTGGCCAGAAGCTGATCAACATGCTGCCGCGCAAGCGCGTCGGCCAGCCCAAGGACCTGGACGCCCTGGTGGTGATGCTCTGCTCCGCCGAGAGCGACTTCATCAACGGCGCCGTGATCTCGGCCGACGACGGCATGCTGGCCGCCTGAGCTATCAGGCGGCCCTGCTTTCCTGGCGCGGTGCGGCCGGCTTGATTTGCCGGCGGGTGCCCGCATCTTCTCTGGCAATGCTCCTGGTGAGCGCCCACGAATGAAGCCATGCGCCTCGACATTCCCGAACACAAGATCCTGGTCCACGAGCTGACCCTGCCCATCCTCTGGGGCGACATGGACAGCCTGGCCCACGTCAACAACACGGTCTACTTCCGCTACATGGAGCAGGCCCGGGTGAGCTGGATCCAGTCCATCCAGGGGCAGGTCAACTCGGAAGACGAGGGCCCGGTGATCGCCAACACCTTCTGCAACTTCTACCGGCCTCTGGTGTTCCCGGGCGAGATCCGCGTGAAGCTGTATGTGGCCCCGCCGGGCCGAACGAGCATTGACACCTTCGTCACCATCGAGCGGGCCGATGAGCCCGGCTCGCCCTACGCGGCCGGTGGCGCCACCCTGGTGTGGGTCAGCATGGCCGATGGCCGTCCGATGCCGCTGCCGCCCGCGTTCCGCGCGATCGCGGGCTCGTCCCCGGCGTTGCCTGGGCAAGACGCACCGCCAGCCTTGCCAGCCTGAGGGCGCCAAGGCGGTAATTTTCACAGGGCGGACTGGATTTCAGGACGCCAGCCGGTGTACGCTTTCCATGCTGCACTGCAGCGAGACAACCTCTTCTTTCAAGGAGTGAGTGGATGAACAAGGTCTACCCCGATGCCGCCAGCGCCCTGGCCGGGATCGTCAAGGACGGGCAACTGCTGGCGGTGGGGGGCTTCGGCCTCTGCGGCATCCCGGAAGCGTTGATCGACGCGCTGCAAGCCACCGGCGTCAAGGACTTGACGGTGATCTCCAACAACGCCGGGGTCGATGGTTTCGGCCTGGGCAAGCTGCTCAACACGCGCCAGATCAAAAAAATGATCTCCAGCTATGTGGGTGAGAACAAGGAGTTCGAGCGCCAGTACCTCTCGGGCGAACTGGAGCTGGAATTCACGCCCCAGGGCACCCTCGCCGAGAAGCTGCGTGCCGGTGGTGCAGGCATCCCTGCCTTCTTCACCAAGACGGGCGTGGGCACCCTGGTGGCCGAGGGCAAGGAGACGCGCGAGTTCGATGGCGAGCTCTACGTCATGGAGCGTGGCCTGGTGCCCGATGTGGCCCTGGTCAAGGCCTGGAAGGCCGACAAGTCGGGCAACCTGGTGTTCCGCCGCACGGCGCGCAACTTCAACCCGGCGGCGGCCATGGCTGGCAAGCTCACCGTGGTGGAAGTGGAAGAGATCGTCGAGACCGGTGCCATCGACCCCGATGCCGTGCACCTGCCCGGCATCTATGTGCACCGCATCGTGCTGAACGCCTCGCCCGAGAAGCGCATCGAAAAGCGCACCACCCAACAGAACCCGAAGGGAGCCTGAGCCATGGCATGGACCCACGACCAGATGGCGGCCCGCGCCGCCCAGGAACTGCAGGACGGCTTCTACGTGAACCTGGGCATCGGCCTGCCCACCCTGGTGGCCAACCACGTGGCCCCGGGCATCGACGTGTGGCTGCAGTCTGAAAACGGCATGCTGGGCATTGGCCCCTTTCCCAACGAGGACGAGGTCGATGCCGACCTGATCAACGCCGGCAAACAGACCGTGACCACCTTGCCGGGCAGCTCGATCTTTGGCAGCCACGAGAGCTTTGCCATGATCCGCGGCGGCAAGATCAATTTGTCCATCCTGGGGGCCATGCAGGTGTCCGACAAGGGGGATCTGGCCAACTGGATGATCCCGGGCAAGATGGTCAAGGGCATGGGCGGTGCCATGGACCTGGTGGCCGGCGTGGCCCGTGTGGTGGTGCTGATGGAGCACGCTGCCAAGAACGGCGAGCACAAGCTGCTGCAGCAGTGCACGCTGCCACTCACAGGGGTGGGCGTGGTCGACCGCGTCATCACCGAGCTGTGCGTGATGGACGTGACCCCAAAGGGCTTTGTGTGCGTGGAACTGGCCCGGGCGTGAGCGAAGAAGAGGTGCGGACCAAGACGGGCGCGCCCGTGACCTTCGCACTGGCCACGGCCTGAGCACAACGCTGCGCCAGCCAGCCGCCTTCGGGCGGCTTTTTTCATGCCTCTGAGACAATGCCGCGATGAATGTGAGCTCTGTGTTGCTGCTGACCGTGTGCGTGCTGGCGGCCCTGAACCTGGCCTTGTTGCTGTGGTTCCGGGTGCGTCCGGCGGTGGGGGACGAAGAGGGGCAGGCCCGACTGGCCGAGGCCCTTGCTGAAGACGGCCGCCAGCGCAGCAGCCAGCTGGAACGTGCCTTGCGCGACGAGGTGGCCCGCAGCGCCCAGGGCACACGCCAGGAGTTGGGTGGCACGCTGGCGCTGTTTCAGCAGACCCTCTTGACCCAGCAGGGCG
>JBEEJT010000178.1:0-30636 GCA_041169085.1 Pseudomonadota bacterium
GGTCGTCATAGCCAGAAGGGCGGGCGCGACGGATGTCAACCACCACCTCGCCATGCTCGGTGAACTTGATGGCGTTGGCCACGAGGTTGGTGAGCACCTGGCGCAGGCGCAGCGGGTCGCCATGGATGACGGTGGGCAACCCCGGTTCTTCACGGAAGCTCAACTCCAGGCCCTTCTCGTGGGCACGTGGGGCCATCAGCTCCAGCGTGTCTTCCACCAGGGTGCGCAGCACGAAGTCGCAGTTGGCCAGTTCCAGGCGACCGGCTTCAATCTTGGCGAAGTCCAGGATGTCGTTGATGATTTCCAGCAGGCTCTCGCCGGAGCGGTAGACGGCCTGGGCGAAGCGGCGTTGTTTGTCGTTGAGTGGTGTGCCCAGCAACAACTCCGTCATGCCCAGGATGCCGTTCATGGGCGTGCGGATCTCGTGGCTCATGTTGGCCATGAACTGGCTCTTGGCCTGGCTGGCCGCTTCGGCCATGTCGCGGGCACGTTGCAGCTCCAAGGCTTGCATGTGCTCGTCGGTCACGTCGGACACGAGGCCGTAGATGCGCATTTCGCCGCCAGGCAGGCGTCGGGTGCGAGTGCGGTGGCGCAGCCAGCGCTGACCACGTTGCGGCACCCGCACGCGCAGCAGCATGTCGGTGACTTCGCCACGGGCTTCGTGCGACTCTTGCTCGTCGAGCAAGGGCAAGTCGTCGGGCACGATGTGCTGGCGAATGATCTGCGGCTCTCTGAGCAACACGTCGGCCGGCAGGCCCAGCAGGGTTTCGGTGCGGGGACTGAGGTAGAGCAGTTGTTCGCGTCGCTCGGTGGCCACGTAAACCGAGTCGTCCATCGACTCCACCAGCTCGCGGAAGCGGCGTTCGGACTCTTCGAGGTCGGCCTGGGCCTGACGTGCGGCGGTGATGTCCCGCACCAGGGAGATCAGCAGGCGAGGGCGGCCGTTGGCGTGGCGCAAGGCGAAGTGGCGGGCGTTGACCACGCGTTGGTCTTGCGCGCCGCCGTGCCAGGTGAAATCGTGTTCAACCGTTTCGCCCGACTCGATGGCCTGCTGCATGTAGGGGTTGACCATGCGCAGCACGGAGTGGCCCAGGGCGGCTTCGAGCCGTCGGCCCACGACGAGGTCGCGCTTGAGCTGGAACTCTATTTCGGTGTAGCGGTTGATGGCCACCACGTTGAGGTTGACCGGGTCGAGCACGAACAAGCTCACCGGCAAGTTGCCCAGCAGGGCTTCGAGGAACTCGCGTTCCTGCTCGCGAACATGCTCTTGCGCCTTGCGCTTGGTCACGTCGTTGAAGAAGCAGACATAGCGGCTGCGACCGCCGGTTTCGTCCATCACCTGGATGGCGTCGATTTCGCCCCAATAGCGGGTGATGCTGCGATCAGACTGGCGGCCACTTTCGTAAGACAGCCGGAAAGGCACGCCCCGCGCGATGTGTTCGGCCAGCTCGTTGACCGAGGCCACGTCGCTGACCTCGTTGGCCAGCAAATCGGTGAGCTTGCGGCCCACGACGCGCTCTTCGGTCCAGCCGGTCAAGGCCATGAAGGCGTTGTTCACCCATTCGATGGTGCCTTCGCGATCGGTGATGGCCACCCCGTTGCTGATGCGCGAAGCCACCAGCGTGAGGCGGCTCAGGTGCTCGGCGCTGTTGGCCATGTGGGCCTGGCTGACGTCGCGCTGGGCCACGAAGCCCAGTTGCAAGGCTGCCAGGTCCAGTGCGGGCGAGGTGGCTGGGCGGTCTGGTGCCGGGTCATCGAACTCCAGCAGAGCCAGGGGCCAGCCGTCGACCGACACCGGCACGGCCAACACACGCTGGGTGCCTGCTGCCCGCCAAGGCCAGGGCACTTCCGGCTGCGTGCCGATGAGGGCGCCTGCGGGCCGCAACGAGGCCAGGGCGTCGCCCAGCGCCGGCACCGATTTGTGCACCGAGGCGATGGCCGTGAGGTCGATGAGGTCGTTGTTGCCTTGGGTGGATTCCGTCCAGGGGCGAAGCAGGCCAGACTCGCCGTTCCAGTCTTCCACCCGCAGGCAGATCCAGGCGCGCGCGCCCAGGTGCTCGCTCAGGCGTTCGCCCACCGATTGCAGTGCGGCCGCGAGGTTGGGGGCCTGTTGAGCCAGTTCGGCCAAGCTGCGGCACAGGGCGAGCTCGGCCTCGGCGTTCATCAGCGCCGTCGCCAGCGAGCCAGTTTGTTCGGCGCGGCCGTGGGCAAGCGGCTGGGTGATGGTGGTGGGGTGGCCGTCAGCAGACGCAGCCTGGGGCAGCTCTTGAGGCGCGGTGGTGCCGGGCAGGTCGGGTGCGACTTCGGCAGGGCGACGCGCCAGCAAGGCGATGCAGGCCGTGGTCACGGCCGTGAGAGACAGGCCCAGGCCGCCCAGGCCCCACCGCCAGGCAGACAGTCCTACCACTGCTGACGACAGCGTCAACATGGCTGCTTGCGTTGTTTTGCGCATGGGTACGGCCGCGGGCTCGGTCAACAAACAAATTCCTCTGGCATCCCAGGTGGATAACTGCCAAACGCCTGGGGCATATTCTGGGCATCGTCAGATAATTCACAGACTTTAACGTCTGGATGATTGCCGCTTCCAGCCGAACAAACCCCCTGGGACCGGCTTTCAATGGGTTTGTGGCTGGCCAAGTCTGGGTTTTCGCCTCAAGATGCTGCACATGGTCCCCTTGGGTATTCATTTGAAGACAGCGCTCGGGTTGTGGCCATCTCGCGACGACTCTCCCCCACCTGCCGCGCGACCGGGCCTTTTGCCCTGAGGATGTCGGGATGTATGAGTCCGCTGCACCTTTGCCAGATGCCCTCCAGCAATGGGTGGCTGGGTGGTATTGGCGCACCGATGCAGACGGGCGATTGGTGGTTTTCAGGCCGGGCGCCCAGCAGGCGGAGCAAGCTGCCAGCGCAGAGAGCGATGTGCGCCTGAATTGGCAGGCCCTGGCGGACCATGTGGCGGCGCGCCCCGCCTGGTTGGCCTTGTGGGACATTGCCCAGCACCAAACGCCGGGCTGGCAGCACATGGCTTACCTCATGTCCCAAGGTTTGGGGTGGAGCCAGGCCTTGAATTTGCCCTGGCCTGGCGCTTTGCCGGGTTGGTGGCCTGCGCGGGAATCGCGACCGGGGGCCGCCACGGTGAGTTTGTGCGGCTCGCCCTTGCGAGACGAATTGGGCCGATGCGTCGGGTACCAGGGCGTTTGCCGGCCTGTGGTGGAAGGGGCGACCCAGCCTGTGACCGCTTCAGACGCCGAGCCCGCCATGAGCCCGGCTGAGCAGGAAGCTTTGCGCTATGCCTTGTCGCACGATTTGCGGGCGCCCCTGCGCGTGGTCGACGGCTTTGCGCGCATCGTCAAGGAAGATTACGGCCCCACCCTGGGCAAGTTGGGACAGGACCACCTCGACCGCGTGCTGGCGGCTTCAGCCCGCATGAACGGCATGATCGATGCCATCCTGAACCAGGCCCAACTCGGCAGCACCAACCTCCAGCGGGCTGCCGTGGACCTGTCAGCCCTGGCGCTCGAGGTCAGCCGAGACCTGGCAGCAGCGGAGATCGTGTCGGGCAGCCTGGTGTCGGTGCAGTTCGACGTCGAGCCAGGTCTGCGCACCGAGGCCGACCCCGCCATGGTGCGCCGGGTGCTCGACAACCTGATTGGCAACGCGGTGAAGTACAGCGCCAAAGTGGCGCAGCCCTGTGTGCAGGTGGGGCGCATGCCCTCGACCAACCCTGACGTGTTCTTCGTGCGGGACAACGGCGCGGGCTTTGACATGCAGCACGCCGACAAGCTGTTCGGCATGTTCCAGCGCTTGCACAGCGCCAAGGAGTTCCCGGGCACGGGCGTGGGCTTGGCGGGGGTGCAACAGATCGTGCGTCGCCACGGTGGGCGGATCTGGGCCGAGGCGAAGCCAGGCGAGGGCGCCTGTTTCTATTTCACCTTGATGGACGCCACGACGGCGCAGCAAAAGCTGGTGTGAACGCCAGCGTGGGTCAGCGGCTCAGAGCGAGCCCAGGCCAGCGAGCACTTCCTGGGCATTGAGCAAGCGTTCACTGAGCGCTTCGACGCTGCGGCCTTCGTGCTCGGCTTGCTGGCGCAGGCGCGTCAGGGCAGCCTGGCGGCCCATGGAGTGGCGGTGCATCACGATGCCCACGGCAATGGCCACGGTGTGAGACAAGGTGTCTGCCGTGGGGGCTGCCGCGGAAGGGGGCTCCTTCGGCACCTGAGCAGGGGCGGCGACCGCAGTGGCTGCGGCGGCCGTGGGCTCCGCCTGCGGGGGCGCGACCGGGGCCGCCACTGCCGGGCGACGGGCGAAGGCCGCGTCGACAGCGGGCACGATTTGCTGGATGTCCAGCGGCTTGACCAGGTAACTCAGGGCGCCGAGGCTCTTGACCTGGCTCACTGTGGCCTCGTCGGAAAACGCCGACAGGAACATGAAGGGGATCTGGCAGTACTCGCGCAGGTAGGCGGCCACGTCGAAGCCGGACTTGCCTTCCATGCGGATGTCGAGCAGCGCCAGTTCGGGCTTGTGTTCGCGGGCCAGCAGGATCGCGTCGTCACCGTTGTCGGCATCGATCACTTCGTAGCCCGCTTGCGCGAGGCCATGGGTGAGCGTCGCCAGCACCAGCCGGTCGTCGTCTACCACCAGGATCTTGCCCTTCTGTTGCACGCTGCTTTGCTTTCTGTGGGCCCGCCCTCAGTGGCGGACGCCCGTATTGTGTCCCGGTCCGGTGCCCGTCGAGGGACGATCTGACGACCATTGTGGCCAAAGCGCGATCTGTTGACCAGCGGATTCACTCACTTCCGGGGGGGGCGCGACCAGCACGATGCCGGGCGGCTGCAAGCAGATGCGGGTCAACACCTCTGCGCCTTCCTGGGTGAGCGTGAGGCGGGCGCTGCGGCGCGGCAACAAGGCGCGCACCAGCCCCAGACCGGAGACGCCACCCCTCACCTTGTCGAGGCTGAAATCAGGGGGCAGCTGGCCTGGACTGTGGATGTCGATTTCGATGCCGTCGTCTGACGCCTTGAGCTGGCAGCGCAGGTGTTGCGGGCCGGGGCCGTGTTTGTGGGCGTTGGTCAGCAACTCGTTGAGGCACAACGCGATCGGGATCGATTCGGCTTCCGGCAGCTGCCAGTCCTGGGTGCGCGTGCCCACCGAACTGAGCTCGATGGGGCGGTTGAAGGTGCGCTGAACCGATTGGGCGATGGCGTCGAGCACGGCTTTGAGCTTGAGCGGGCCGCCTGAGCCCACCTGCAGGCCATACACCTGGGCGATGGCCTGCACCTGGCCGACCACCTCGGAGATGGCGCCGGCCACTTCAGGCTTGCGGGCGGCGATCTGCTGAAGCAGGCCGGCCACGCCTTGCAGGTTGTTCTTGATGCGGTGGTGCACTTCCTTGACCAGCATCTCGCGCTGCGTGATGGCAGCTTCCAGCCGGGCTTGTTCGGCGGCGCGCTGTTCGGTGATGTCCGAGGCCACCAGCAGCAGTTGGTCGGCGCTTTGGCCGTCGCTGGCCAGGGGCTGCAGGTTCACGTCCCACAGCTGGTGGCCGTTGCGGGTCTGGAAGCTGTACTCGCGGTGCAGGCGCTCGCCGCTGTCGAGTGCGAGCTGCATGTCGTCGCGCAGCAGCCGTGCGCGGTCGGCGTCGTAGAGCTTTTCGGGCGGTTTGTCGGTGGCCAGGCTGACGGGCTGGTTGATGAAGGCCGCAGCCGCCTGGTTGGCTTGCAGCAGCGTGAGGCGGTGGGCGTCGATCACCTGGATGGCCATGGGCGCCATCTCGATGATGCGTTGCAGTGCCGTGCGGGTTTCGGCCGTCTTGGCCTCGGCTTCGCGGCGGCGGTCGATGTCGAGCAGCGCGTAAGTGATCTGGCGGGCGTTGTCTTCGGCCAGGGTGACCACTGCGTTGCCCACCACCCAGAAGATCCGGCCGTCGCGGCCCATGACCTGGCATTCGAAGGTGTGGGATTGCCCGTCTTCGAGCTCGTCGAGGTAGTCGGTGAGCCGGAAAGGGTGGTCCAGGTCGGAGGTGGCCACGGTGCTCAAGGGCTGGCCCACGAAGTCGGCCAGGTCGCCGGCGAACATGCGCCGCGCCGAGCGGTTCATCCAGGCGATGCCTTGCTCGTCCAGCGTGACGATGCCCACGAACACCGAGTCCAGGATGGCGCGGGTGCGGTCGGCTTGCAGCGTGAGCCGGGCCTCGGCCAGGTGGCGGGCGTCCACGTTGACGAAGCTGGCGATGAAGCCTTCTTCCGGGCGCGCCGGGTTGACCAGGCGCAGCGACAGTTCGGTCCACAGGCTGCCGCCATGGCGCACCTTGAGGGCCCGCTCACCGTGCCAATGGCCCAGGCTGCGCAACATGCTTTGCGTTTCCGGGTCGTGCA
The DNA here is from genome assembly GCA_041169085.1 of Pseudomonadota bacterium. Lineage (GTDB taxonomy): Bacteria > Pseudomonadota > Gammaproteobacteria > Burkholderiales > Burkholderiaceae_C > Aquabacterium. The sequence goes on from JBEEJT010000178.1 coordinate 6,375, forward strand.
ACAAATCGGCTTCCTGGGCGTACAGGCTGACCCACGGGCGCCCGACGAGCGTGCCGTCTTCGCCCACCAGGTGGGCCAGGGCCGAGTTGGCGCTTTGGATCAGGCCGTCACGCACGAAGGCGATGCCCACGCCGGAGAGCGAGAACATCAGGTTGCGGTCGCGGTCCAGCGAGTCGAGCCGCGCCTGCTGCGTGCGGATGTGGGTGATGTCGCTGAGCACGGCGATGACCTCCATCGGGTCGATCGACGTGCCGATGCGGCGCACCAGCAGGGCGTACCAACGCTGCGGGTGGCCGGGGATGAGGATCTCGAGCTCGCTTTCGAACTGCTCGCTGGTCATCAACTCCGAGGCCGTTTCGGTCACCACGCGGTCGATGCGCGGGTCGGAGGCCAGCAGCGCTTGCAGGCTCTGGCCCGCCATGGTGCCCGGCGTGAGGCCCAGCATGCGCTCAAAGCGGCGGTTGCAGCGCACCAGGGTGTCGTTGCGGAAATAGGCGATGCCGGAAGGCGTGCTCTCGAGGATGGTGCCCAACTCATGGAGCAGCAGGCCTTGGTCGGGCACGGGGGCCGCGTCGGCGTCGGAAGCGATCTGGATGCCGACCGGGGCTTCCGGGGCGCGAGGGGCTTCAGCGGCAGCGCCAGCGGCTGCAAGGGCTGGCTGTTGAGGCGTGACGGCGCACAGGAAGCGCCTGGGCGTGGCGTCGCGCAGGGTGCTGCCCGCCCAGACCTGGCTGCGCAGGCTCACGGGCGGCGCGGCGTGGCGCGTCTGGTTCACGTGGTTGACCAGGGGCGGGTCTTCCGGCCCCAGGGCCAGCAGGGTCAGCGGGGCATCCCAGCCGCACAGGCGTTGCAAGGCCTGGGGCAGATCGGACAAGTTGCTGCCCGCAGGGATCGTGTAGCCCAGCAAGGCGCTCGTGGCGGGGTTGCTGCGCAGCACGCGGCCATGCTCGCTGAATTCCAGCATGGCAAGGGGGACCAGATCGAACCAGGCGTCGTCGGGAGCGTGGGGAGGCATGTCGCTGCGGCTGGGATCGGGAGAGGTGGCCCGGTGCCACCTCAGACGCACAGCGTACCAGCGTTCAGGCCTTGGGTTGCACGCTCACTGCAGGCATCTTGCCGCTGTAGTCCTTCGGCAACTTGGACAGGTTGGCCCCCAGCTGGCGGGCCATCTTCTTGTACAGCCCGGCGACGTCGCTGTCGGGGGCGGCCACCAGGGTGGGGCGCCCGCTGTCGGCCTGTTCCCGGATGCCCAGGTCGAGGGGCATCGAGCCCAGCAGGGGCACCTTGAACTCTTCGGCCATGCGCTGGCCGCCGTCGTGGCCAAAGATGTGCGAATCCTTGCCGCAGTGAGGGCAGTGGAACACGGCCATGTTCTCGACCACGCCCAACACCGGCACGCTCACCTTTTCGAACATCTGCAGGCCCTTCTTGGCGTCCAGCAGGGCGATGTCCTGCGGGGTGGTGACGATCACGGCGGCGGTCAGCGGCGCTTTCTGACACATGCTCAGGTGCACGTCGCCGGTACCCGGGGGCATGTCGACGATGAGGTAGTCCAGGGATTCGCCCGCTTCGCCCCAGTTCGACAGGCGCAGCATCTGGTCGAGTGCCTTGCTGGCCATGGGGCCGCGCCAGATGGCCGGGGCTTCGCCCTCAATCAGCAGGCCGATCGACATCATCTGGATGCCGAAATTCGTCGGCGGGTTGATGGTTTTGCCGTCCGGGCTGTCGGGCTTGCCCGCCAGGCCCAGCATCAGCGGCTGGCTGGGGCCGTAGATGTCGGCGTCGAGCATGCCCACTCGGGCGCCCTCGGCCGCCAGGGCCAAAGCCAGGTTGACGGCGGTGGTGCTTTTGCCCACGCCCCCCTTGCCGGAGGCCACGGCGACGACGTTTTTCACGCCCCCCAGCAGCGCCTGGCCACGGGTGGCGGCGTGCGTCTTGATTTCGGTGCGCCAGGTCACGTTCACCTGGTGGATGCCACTCACGCCGGCCAGCGCCTGTTGCACCAGGGCGGTGTAGGCCGGCCACTGGCTTTGCGCCGCATAGGGCAGGGCGATGTCGACGTGGGCCACGCCGCCACCGACGGTGAGCGATTTCAACTGGCGGGTGCTGACCCAATCGGTGCCCGTCAGCGGGTCATTCAGGGCTTGCAGGGCGGCTTGGGCAGCCGCCTGGGCGGCGGTGTCTTGGGGGGAGGCGGTCATGGCTCGCAGGAGCTTCATCAGGCGCATGGGCGCGAAGTTCTTCTGGGTCGGGGAGGACGCCCAGTGTACGGCGGGACCTAAAATGGCAGGTTCGCTTCACTCCTACAAACCCTCGTCCCAGAGGGTTACCGAGCCGCCATGCCACGCCAGCTCTTCGTCACCACCGCGCTGCCTTACGCCAATGGCCATTTTCACATCGGCCACATCATGGAATACATCCAGGCCGACATCTGGGTGCGCTTCCAGCGCATGCAAGGCCACCAGGTGCATTTCGTGGGTGCTGACGACGCGCATGGCGCGCCGATCATGATTGCTGCCCAGAAGGTGGGCAAGACGCCGCAACAGTTCGTGGCCGACATCGCCGCGGGCCGCAAGCCCTACCTGGACGGCTTCCATATCAGCTTCGACCACTGGTCTTCGACGGACAGCCCCGAAAACCACGAGCTGGCGCAGAGCATCTACCTCGCGCTCCAGGCCCAGGGCCTGATCACCACGCGCCCCATCGAGCAGTTCTTCGACCCCGAAAAGGGCATGTTCCTGGCCGACCGCTTCATCAAGGGCGAGTGCCCCAAGTGCGGCGCCAAAGATCAATACGGCGATTCGTGCGAGGTGTGCGGCGCCGTGTACGCCCCCACCGAACTGAAGAGCCCATATTCGGCGCTGTCGGGTGCCACGCCGGTGCTCAAGACCTCGGACCACTACTTCTTCAAGCTGTCCGACCCGCGTTGCCTGAGCTTCCTGGAGCAATGGACGCAGGACGGCAAGCTGCAGCCGGCGGTGAGCAAGAAGATCAAGGAATGGTTCACCAAGGATGAGAACGGCGAGGGTGGCCTGGGCGACTGGGACATCAGCCGCGACGCGCCTTACTTCGGCATCGAGATCCCGGGTGCGCCGGGCAAGTACTTCTACGTGTGGCTGGACGCCCCCATCGGCTACCTGGCGTCGCTCAAGAGCTACTTCGCCGCCGGTGGCCCGAAGGCCAAGTACGGCGAGGCGCGCAGCTTCGAAGACTTCATGGCCGACCCGTCGGTGGAGCAGGTGCACTTCATTGGCAAGGACATCACCTACTTCCACACCCTGTTCTGGCCCGCGATGCTGCAGTTCAGCGGCCGCAAGCTGCCGAACCAGGTGAACGTGCACGGCTTCATGACCGTGAACAACGGCGAGAAGATGTCCAAGAGCCGTGGCACGGGCCTCGACCCGCTGAAGTACCTGAGCCTGGGCATGAACCCCGAATGGCTGCGCTACTACATCGCCGCCAAGCTCAACGCCAACGTTGAAGACATCGACTTCAACAAGGACGACTTCATGGCCCGGGTCAACTCCGACCTGGTGGGCAAGTTCGTCAACATCGCCAGCCGCGCTGCCGGCTTCCTGGCCAAGCGCTTTGAAGGCCGCACCACGGCCGCCATCGGCGACGAGGGCAAGCAGCTGCTGGGCACGCTGCAAGCCGGCCGCGCCAACATCGTCGAGCTGTACGAAGCCCGCGAGCTGGGCAAGGTGCTGCGCGAGATCATGCTGCTGGCCGATCGCGTCAACGAGTACGTGGACGCCAACAAGCCCTGGGAGCTGGCCAAGCAAGAGGGCATGGACGCCCGCCTGCAAGAGGTCTGCACGGTGTGCATCGAGGCCTTCCGCCTGCTGAGCATCTACCTCAAGCCCGTGCTGCCGGCCGTGGCCGCCAACGTCGAGGCCTTCCTGCAAGTCGAGGCCATGACCTTCGCCAGCGCTGAGCAGCTGCTGGGCGCGCACACCATCGGCGCCTACCAGCACCTGATGCAGCGCGTGGACGTGAAGATGCTCGATGCCTTGTTCGAGCCGCCGCCTGCACCGGTGGTGGAGGCCCCGAAGCCGGGCGGCGAAGACATCGCCCCCACCATCACCATCGACGACTTCGTCAAGGTGGACTTGCGCATCGCCAAGATCGTGAACGCCGAGCACGTGGAAGGCAGCACCAAGCTGCTGCGCCTCACCCTGGACGTGGGCGAAGGCCGCCACCGCAACGTGTTCAGCGGCATCAAGGAGGCCTACCAGCCTGAGCAGCTGATCGGCAAGCTCACCGTGCTGGTGGCCAACCTGGCGCCGCGCAAGATGAAGTTTGGCGTCAGCGAAGGCATGGTGCTGGCCGCCTCGCACGCCGACGAGAAGGCCAACCCTGGCGTTTACGTGCTGGAACCCTTCCCCGGCGCCGAGCCGGGCATGCGCATCCGCTGAGCGGCGCGCAAATCAGGCTGGTGGCAGCCCGGCTGCCCAGGCCTGGAGCGCCTTGCGGGCCCGGCGCTTGAGCTTGCCTTGACGCGCCATGAGCCAGCCGACGGCGGCTTGGGCGCGATCGTCCTGCTCACTGGCTCTGCGGTACCAGTCCAGGGCCACGGCTTCGTCTTGCAACGCGCCGAGTTGGCGCAAGGCCAGGGCCAACGCGGGCTGTTGGCCGAGCTGGGCCGGCGCGGCATGCAGCTCGATGAGGTCGTGCAGCCGGCGCAGGCGCTGACGCAGGCGGTGGCGTTGACCGGCGTCGAGTTGGCGGTAGCGCTCGGCTTGCCTGGCCAACTTGCGGGTTCGGCGTTCGAGTTGTGCCTGCAACCAGGGTGTCCACGGCTGGGCGTTGTCCTCGTCCACGTCCACCGGGTGCAGCAAGGCGGCCAGCAAGTCCAGGCACAGCGAGGTGGCTGCAGGCGAACGCGCCAGCTCAACCACGGACGTGGGCAGGCCGGCCGGGCAGGGCGGTTGAGGCAGGGGCATGTCGGTCACGTGCCGGCGGGCCAGCTTGCCGGGCAACCAGGCCAGTGACGCCTGGTCGCGCCACCACCCCAACTGACGAGCCAGCCGGCGAGCCTGGGCCGCGGCGGCGTGAGGGAAGGGCGTGGGGCTGTGGGCCCACAGGCGGCTCAATGCGTGGAGGCGCCTCAGGCTGCGTCGCCATTCGTAGGCGGCGGGACCGGGGTCGGCAGGCGAGAGCGTGGCCAATTCGCTCAAGTTGCCGGTCAAGTGTTCCAGGCAGGCTTCCACGCCTGCGCGCCAGGCTTGGTCCACGGTGGCGTCGGGCGCCAGCTTGGCGGGCCGAGCCTCAGTGGCCGCGCCTGCCTCGAAAGGGCAAGGGCGCGATGTCCATGCCGCCAGCCAGGCTTCGGCCTGTTCAGGGGGCGCTTGACGCAGGCTGTCGGCCTGGCGCGCGAGGCGGTCGCCGCGGTGGGCCTTGGTCTGGGTGTCCAGCCACAGGCCATGGCGCTTGACCCAGTCTCGCCCCGTGGCGATCACGGCCATGGGGTTGCCGTCGATGGCCTCGATCTCCAACTCGCGCACCGGCAGTTTCAAGGGCCCGGCCTGGATGTGGCCCAGGTCGAGTGCCAGCTCCACCTTGCCCTCCTCGGGGGTGCCCCGGGCCACCGTGACCTGCACGCGCCAACGAACGATGTCGGTGCGGTAGAGCTGGATCAGCCCGCATTGCCGCCCATGGGGGTCGGCATCCGGCTGCCAGCCCAGGGTGCGGACCAAGGCGTCGCGGGCGGGGCCTTCGTGCAAAGCGAGGTCGGCAGCGATGTCCTGGCCAGGCGTGGCCGCGGGCGCAGCACGGTTGTCTTCCAGGCGCATCATGGTGTTGCTGCCACCCGCCTTGAGCGTCTGCACCCACTCGTCGCCTTCCTGGCGCACGCGCAAAGCCATGCGAGCACCGGCCAGCTTGCGGTCTGCCGTGTCGAAATAGGCGGCGCGCAGGGGCAAGGGCTTCAGCGGGCCACCCGCCAGCGCCTGGAGTTCGGTTTCGATGGCGACCAGGGCCGCCTCGGGAATCTGGAATTTGAGTTCGATTTCCTGCATGCCGAAGATTGTCGCGTGCCTGCACGCGCCAGTGGGGGCCGGGTGTCGCTAAAATCCGGCCCTCGTTCCCACCAACCTTGTGAGGCGGCCCCAATCAGGCCGTTGTCGCCATGCCCCTGATCTGGAAGCCCTACAAGTCCGACGTGACCCAATTCCTCGACAGCCTCAAGCAGCGTGACCCGCAGCTGGAAGAGCGTCAGCGTCAGGGCCGCCTGCTGCTGTGGGACAAGCCCGTGGACCGCCAGGCCCAGCAAGGCTTCGACGAGGCCCGCGTGTCTCAACAAGCTTACGTCTACCACACCAAGGGCTGAGGCCCTGTGGGCACAGGTCTCGGGTGAACGCTCCTGCCGACGTTGAGGGGCACCAGGCCGCCGAAGCGGCTGCGGTGCTGGACGAGCGTGGTCAACCCGAGGTGGTCGATCACGTGGCCGTGGCGCGCCTGTATGGCGAGCCGCTGTTTGCCCTGCCCACCGACCTGTACATCCCGCCTGACGCCCTGGAGGTCTTCCTGGAGACCTTTGAAGGGCCGCTGGATCTGTTGCTCTACCTGATCCGCAAGCAGAACTTCAACATCCTCGACATCCCGCTGGCCGACGTCACCCGCCAATACCTGGCCTACGTCGACCAGATCCGGCAGCGCAACCTGGAATTGGCGTCGGAATACCTGCTGATGGCGGCCATGCTCATCGAGATCAAATCTCGGATGCTGCTGCCGCCCAAGAAGACGGAAGAGGGCGCCGAGGCCGAAGACCCCCGCGCCGAACTGGTGCGTCGCCTGATCGAATACGAGCAGATGAAGCTGGCTGCTGGCCGGCTGGACCAAGTGCCTCTGCTGGGCCGTGATTTCTTGCGCGTCGAGGTGCACAACGACCCGTCGGTTCATGTGCGCCACCCCGATGTGTCGATGGTGGACTTGCGCGAGGCCTGGATGGACATCCTGCATCGCGCCCGCCTGAACAAGCACCACACCATCACCCGTGAAGAGTTGTCGGTGCGAGAGCACATGGCCATGGTGTTGCGCACCTTGCAAGGCCAGCGCTTCGTTGAGTTCGAACACCTGTTCGACGTCACGCGTGGGCCGCAGGTGCTGGTGGTGACCTTCATCGCCATGCTGGAATTGGCACGCGAGCGCCTGCTGGAGATCACCCAGGCCGAAGCCTTCGCGCCCATTTACGTGCGGCTGGCCTACCAGCCCGCTTGAGTCCCTCAGCGCGCCAGGGGCGGCCCCACGCGCAGCAATTGGCCATCGGGGCCATCGGTGAGCACATACAGCCAGCCGTCGGGGCCTTGCCTCACGTCACGCACCCGCCCATGGCGCCCCTGCAACCAGGCCTGGCGACCCGCCACCTGTTCGCCCTTGAGCGTGACTTCCCACAGGGCCTCGCCGGCCAGGGCGCCCAGAAACAGGTGGCCGCGCCAAGCCGGGAAGCGCGTGCCGTTGTAGACCGCCAGGCCGCTGGGTGCGATGGAGCGCGGCACCCAGGTGCTCACCGGCTCGACCATGGGCGGGCGGTGCACGCCCCCGGCCACGCGGCAAGCCTCTCCCACCGGGCTGCCATAGGGGCAGCCATAACTCACCAGAGGCCAGCCGTAGTTGGCGCCGGGGTGGATCAGGTTGAGTTCGTCGCCCCCTTGTGGCCCGTGCTCGGTGGCCCACAAGCGGCCGGTGTCCGCGTCCCAGGCCAGGCCTTGTGGGTTGCGGTGGCCCAGGCTCCAGATTTCGGGCAAGGGGGCCGCGCCTGGTTTGAGCGGCCAGTTCGGGTGGCCCGGGGCGGCTTGGCCGGTGCGCGTCAGCCGCACGATCTTGCCCAGGCTCTTGGTCAGGTTCTGGGCGTTGTCCAGGCCTGGCGTGGCAGGCTGGTCCAGTTGGCGCTCGCCCAGGCTGACAAAGAGCCAGCCGGCCGGGTCCCAGGCCAGGCGGGCACCGAAATGTCCGCTGCCTCGCACCTTGGGCGTCTGACGGTAGATGACCTGCACCTCCTGCAGCGTCGGCGGCAAGGCGCTGTCACCAGGCCAGCTCAGGCGGCCTCGCGCCACCGCGGTCCCGGCCAAGCCCCGTTCGGTGCCGGCGCCAGGCTCGCTGTAGGTCCAGTACAACCAAGGTTGACGGGGGAAGTCGGGGTCGAGGCTGAGGTCCATCAGGCCGCCCTGGCCGTCGTCCACGACGGGGGGCAAGCCGCGCAACTCGCCAGCCTGGTGCCCGTCGGCGCCCAGCACCGCCACGCGGCCGGCCTTGAGGCTGACCAACATCCGGCAGTCTGGCAGGAAGGCCAGGGCCCACGGGTGGTCCAGCCGGCGTGCGACCACCGTCACCTGCAAGTCGTCTGCAGCGGCGAGCCTTCGGCTGGTCCACCAGGCGGCGGCCACCGCTGCCGCGAAGCCACACAACACCACGAAGAGCAGGGCTGGCGTGACCCGGCCACGCCCGGGGCGAGAAAGTGCACGAAGTTGAGGGCTTTTCACGTCGGTAGCCTACACCTTCCACAGGGTCGCTTCGCTCTCGGCATGGGCCTGACAAAGGGGCGAGCAGGCGAGACCGCCTTGACCTAGAATCGCGCCACCTTGGGGCCTGCCGCCCTGAGTCAGGAGCCCTTGCATGAATGCTGTAGCCGAATCTGCCCGCAAGCCCTTGAACCTCCATCGCTTGCGTGAGATGCACGCCAAGGGTGAGAAGGTCGTCATGATCACCGCTTACGACGCCACCTTTGCCAAGGTGGTCGATGAGGCCGGTGTCGATTGCATCCTGGTGGGTGATTCGCTGGGCATGCTGGTCCAGGGACACAGCAGCACCATCCCGGTCACCATCGACGAGATGGTCTACCACACGCGCTGTGTGGCCCGTGGCAACCGCAGCGCCTGGGTGGTGGGGGACTTGCCTTTCGGCAGCTACCAGGAAGGCAAGGAGCAAGCATTGCGCTCCAGCATCGCCTTGCTGCAAGCCGGCGCCCACATGGTCAAGCTGGAGGGTGGGGGCTGGACGCCCGAGACCGTCCACTTCCTCACGGAGCGCGGCGTGCCCGTGTGCGCTCACCTGGGGCTGACGCCGCAAAGCGTGCACGCCTTGGGCGGCTACCGCATCCAGGGCCGTGACGAAGCCGGTGCCGCCACGCTGCGCAAGCACGCGACCGAGCTGGCCCAGGCGGGTGCCGCCATGATGGTGTTGGAACTGATGCCTTCGGCCGTGGCCGCGCAGGTCCAGGCCGACAACCCGGGCGTCATCACCATCGGCATCGGCGCAGGCAGCCAGACGGCAGGGCAGGTGCTGGTGTTGCACGACATGCTGCACATCACCCGAGGCAAGTTGCCGCGCTTCGTGCGCAACTTTGCCGCTGAAGGCGGCACGGTGGACGATGCCATCCGCCGCTATGTGGCCGCCGTCAAGGACGGCAGCTTCCCCGACGAGTCCATCCACAGCTACTGATCGCCACAGGTTGTTGCTTCACCCATGATCACCGTTCACACCCTGGCCGACTGGCGCACTCAACTGGCTGCCGCCCCTGCTGCGCCCATCTTCGTGCCCACCATGGGAAACCTGCACGAAGGCCACCTGGCCTTGATCAAGCGGGCGCGCGAACTCGCGGGCAGCACGGGCGCGCCGGTGGTGGCCTCGATCTTCGTCAACCGCCTGCAGTTCGGCCCCAACGAAGATTTCGACACCTATCCGCGTACCTTGGAGCGTGACCAGGCATTGCTGGCTGCCGCAGGCTGTGACGTGCTGTTCGCTCCCACCGAAGCCGAGTTGTACCCCCAGCCGCAGGGCTACAAGGTGGTGCCGCCCACGGCGCTCGCCGACATCCTGGAAGGGGCATTTCGGCCTGGCTTCTTCACGGGCGTTTGCACCGTGGTGCACAAGCTGTTCAACATCGTTCAGCCCCAGGCTGCGGTGTTTGGCAAAAAGGATTACCAACAGCTCATGGTCATCTGCAACATGGTTCAGCAGATGGCCTTGCCCATCGCCATCCATGGTGGCGAAACCTTGCGTGCGCCCGACGGCCTGGCGCTGTCGTCCCGCAATGGCTACCTGAACGCGGACGAGCGCGCCGAGGCGGTGCAGCTCAACCTGGCCCTGCGGCAAGTCTGCGAGCAAGCACGTGCGGGGCGCACGGCCGGCACCTTGTCGCCTGAGCAAGTGACGGCGCTGGAATCGCAAGCCACCCAGGGCCTGGACGCCCGCGGCTGGCAGACGGACTATGTCTTGCTGCGTCGACAGCGAGACCTCTTGCCGGCCACCGCCGCCGAGCTGTTGTCGGACGAACCGTTGGTGGCCCTGGCCGCTTCCAAGCTGGGTCGCACCCGCCTGATCGACAACGTCGAAGCCTGATCGGCAGGCGCCCTCAGCAGGCGCGTGTCGAACCGGGGGCAACAGCGCCCCCCGTGAATGCGTGTTCGCAGAGGCCCTCTTTGGGGGGCAAGCGGTCTGTTTATTGCTCACCTCCTCGCACGGTTGAACCCACTGCGAGGCATGAGCAATCCAATGAAACGTTCTGGTGCAACCCTGGGCCTGTTGGCGCTGGGGCTTCACGCTGGTGCATGGGCCCAAGCCCCTGCGGTGCCCACGGCCCCCATCAAGGTGCCCTTTGCGCAGATCAGCGCGGGCGACACCGCCTGGATGATCACGGCCTCCGCCTTGGTGCTGATGATGACGGTGCCTGGCCTGGCGCTGTTTTATGCCGGCATGGTGCGCAAGAAGAACATCCTGGCCACCATGGCCCAGTCGATGGCGGTCTGCGCCTTGGTGTCGGTCTTGTGGCTGGCAATTGGCTACAGCCTGGCTTTCATGCCTGGCCACACGCCTTGGGTGGGCAGTTGGGGCGCCGCCTTCCTCGACGAGGTGAGCTACAACCGCCTCACTGGCTTGGTGTCGGTGCACCACCTGGCCACCACCGTGCCCGAAGCGGTGTTCGTGATGTTCCAGCTCACCTTCGCCATCGTCACGCCAGCCTTGATCACGGGGGCTTTCGCCGAACGCATGAAGTTCTCGGCCATGTTGGTGTTCATGGGCTTGTGGTCTTTGCTGGTCTACGCGCCTGTGGCCCATTGGGTGTGGGAGCCGACGGGCTGGCTGGCCCGCCAGGGCGTGCTTGACTTCGCAGGCGGCACCGTGGTGCACATCAATGCGGGCGCCGCCGGGCTGGTCTGTGCCTGGATGCTGGGCCGTCGGCAAGGCTTTGGGCAAGAGCCGCTCATGCCGTCCAACCTGGCTTACACCATGGTCGGGGCCTCGCTGCTGTGGGTGGGCTGGATGGGCTTCAACGCAGGCTCTGCCGGGGCGGCGGATGGGCGCGCGGCCATGGCCATGCTGGTCACGCAAATGGGTGCGGCCTCCGGGGCCTTGGCCTGGTTGTTCGCCGAGTGGGTGGTGCGCGGCACCCCGACCCTGCTGGGCCTGTGCTCAGGCGTGGTGGCGGGCCTGGTGGCCATCACGCCCGCCTCTGGCTTTGTCGATGCCAAGTCGGCCCTGGCCATTGGTGGCGCGGCAGGCGTTTGTTGCTTCTGGGGCGCGACCAGCCTCAAACGCATCCTGGGGGCCGACGACTCGCTGGACGTGTTCGGCGTCCACGGCGTGGGGGGCATCGTCGGTGCGCTGCTGACTGGGGTGTTCGCTTCACCGGCCATTGGCGGCGTGACGGGCTCGGTGCTCAACCAGGCCATCGGCGTGATGGCCACGGTGTTGTACAGCGCCGTGCTCACGGCCTTGATCTTGTGGCTCGTGGACGCCGTCTGGGGTTTGCGCGTGGACCGTCAACAAGAACACGAAGGCCTGGACCTCGCCTTGCATGGCGAGCGGGTCGAGTGAAGCCCACACTGGAGGTGAAGATGCTGGAAAGCGAAAAGTTTGCGATTGCCGCTCACCTGCACGTGTTGCTGCGGCGGGTCAACGGGCGGGTGACCGACGTGGAGTGGATGATCCGCAGTCCTGAATACGCCCGTGAAGTGATCCGCGTGGCCCGCACCGAAGAACACGCCGACCTGCGCAAGCTGGCCGACAAGCTGGAGGCCGCCTTGCAGGTGGGGCGGGTGGCAGCGGGCCGGGCCCCTCAGCCAGCGGCGCCCGCCAGGCAGCCCGTTTTCGCGCACAGCGAGTCGGGTGAGCCCAGCACCCAGCCACCGTCAGGCTACCCCTCGTCGACCTTTGGCAGCACCCCTTCTGGCTTCGACCCGAAGGTGCCACCTCGCAAGCGCTACGTGGGCTCCTTGCGTTGACACCGACAGGGGCCAGATCGCCCCGGCTCGGTCGCTTCAGCCCACCAGGCCGGCTTCGGCCAGCCAGCGCATGAACACGGCTTGCGAGGCCTGGGCGAGCGCGGGGCCCCATTGCCGGGCGGCTTCGCGCAGGGCCGGCAGCGACACACCGGCCTTGTCGAGTTCCATCGTGTGGCCAATGAGCCAGCGTTCCAGTTGGTCTGGCTCGGCCTCCAGGTGGCACTGCAAGCCCAAGACCTGGCGGCCCACCGTGAACACCTGGTTGCGCACCAGGTCGGTCGAGGCCAGCAACGCTGCGCCCGCAGGCAAGTCGAAGGTGTCGCCGTGCCAGTGCAGCACCTGCATGCCGCAGTCTTGCAGCGCTGTCAGGCACGACGACTGGCCCGCTTCGGTCAGCAGCAAAGGCTTGAAGCCGATTTCCTTGGCGGGCCCCGGGTAGACGCGTTGCCCACTCGCGGCCGCGATCATCTGGGCGCCCAGGCAGATGCCGATGAGGGGCTTGCCGCTGGCCAGGCGATCGCGCACGCGGTCGAGCTCGTCGTGGATCCAGGGGTAGCGGTCGGTTTCATAGACACCAATGGGGCCGCCCAACACCACCACCAGGTCGGCGTCGAGCCAGGCCTGGCGTGCAGCGTCGCTGCGCAGGTCGTCCACGCCTGCCTGCAGGGTGTCGATCCGCATGCCCAGCGCATGCAGCAAGGGCTTGAGCGTGCCCAGGTCTTCGAAGCTGACGTGTTGCAGGGTCAGGCAGGTGCGTGACATGGTGAGGCTTTCCGGTGATGGGGTCAGGGCATGGGCGCCGTGTCGGCGTCGGGTGAGGTGCTCGCAGGGACGGCCCGCAGGCTGAGCAGGAAGTCCACTGCCTCCTGGCCCACCCGTGTGCGGCGGAAAGGGGGCAGGCTTTGCCAGATGCGGCGGCCATAAGGCTTGTCGACCAGGCGGGTGTCGCAAATCATGAGCACGCCGTGATCGGTCTCGCCACGGATGAGCCGGCCGGCCCCTTGCTTGAGCGCGATGATGGCTTGCGGCACCTGGTGGCTCATGAAGGGGTTGCCGCCTTCCGCAGCCAGCAGCTCCAGGCGTTTGGCGAGGACCGGGTCGTCGGGCGGCGCGAACGGCAGCTTGTCGATGACGACCAGCGTGAGCGCGTCCCCCTTGACGTCGATGCCTTCCCAGAAGCTGTGGCTGCCCACCAGCACGGCATTGCCCGCGCGGCGAAACGCGTCAAGCAGGGCAGGGCGAGGCACCTCACCTTGCACCAACACGCTCAAGGCTTCACCTTGTGCCGCCAGCAGGTGGCGCAGCCGCTCGGCCGCCCGGCTCACCGCGCGCAAGCTGGTGCACAGCAAGAAGCAACGGCCGCGGTTGGCCACGATCAGCGGCAAGGCGGCATCCACCACCGCCTCGGTGTGACGCGGGTCGCTGGGCGTGGGCAGGCCCGTGGGCACGTACAGCAGGCCTTGCTGCGGGTAATCGTAAGGGCTGGCCCAGCTCTGGCAGTGGGCGTCTTCCAGGCCCAGGGCAGCGGTGAAGTGGGTGAAATCCTGCTTCACGGCGAGCGTGGCCGAGGTGAACACCCAGGCCTGCCGAGGTGGTGGCTCTGCCGCTTCTGGCGCCACTTCTTCTTCCGTTGGGAGGCCATCGCCTGTGGGGTCGTCGGCCAGGCCCAACCTGCGGCGGCGGAACACGTCGGCCACGGAAATCGGGGTGCGGTGGAGCTGCACGCCGTGTGTGCCCACATCCACCCAGCAAAGCTCGGGTTCGGCCAGGCGTTCCGGGGCGCCCCAGGTAACCAGCTTTTGCATGAGTGCGTCGGCCCGACGGTGCAGTTGGGCGAGGTCTGGCCCCCGTTCGGCATGGGTGGACAACGCTTCGCGCACCTCGATGAGGGCTTCCTTGAGCGCCATCAGGCCAGGGAAGAGCGGGTGATCGGCACCCAGTTGCGCGTGAGACAGCCTTTGGGTTTGCTGGCCGAAGCACAGGCGCAAGTCGCGCGCGCAGCGTTCCAGCGGGGCGAGCACGTCGTTCCAGTTCAAGGCATCTCGGGCCTGGGTCTGGCCGATGGCCAGGGCATCGCGGACCAGGTCGAGCAGCTGCGCCACCGACACCGAGTCGCCAAAGAACAGCGTGGCCGTGTCGGGCAGTTGATGGGCTTCGTCGAACACGATGGTGTGCGCGTTGGGCAGCAACTCAGGCACGCCTTCTTCTTTGAGCATCAGGTCTGCGAAGAAGAGGTGGTGGTTGACCACCACCACGTCGGCGTCCAGGGCTTCTCGGCGGGCCTTCACCACGAAGCAGTCGGCGTAGTGCTTGCAATCGCTGCCCAGGCAGTTTTCACGGGTGGAGGTGACGCGGGGCCAGATCGACGCATGCTCCGGCACTTCCATGCACTCGGCCTTGTCGCCGGTGGGGGTGAGGTGGATGAAGCGGTTGATGACGCTGAGGTCGCGCACCTCCTGGCGGCTGCCCAGCAGCGTGGCGTCCTGGTTGGTGCGCTCCAGGTGGTGCCAGCACAGGTAGTTGGAGCGGCCCTTGAGCAGGGCGGTGCGCACGGGCACCGCCAAAGCGTCGCGCACGGCAGGCAAGTCCTTCTGGTAGAGCTGGTCTTGCAGGGCTTTGGTGCCTGTGGACACGATGACCTTGCCGCCTTCCAGCAAGGCGGGCACCAGGTAGGCGGCGGTTTTGCCCACGCCAGTGCCGGCTTCCAGCACGGTCGTCTGGGCGGCGCGTATGGCCGCTTGCACGGCCTGGGCCATTTCGATCTGCTCAACGCGGACCCGGTAGCCATCGAAGGCGCGGGCCAAAGGCCCTTGGGCTGCAAACAGTTCCTGGAGGTCCATGCGTGGGGGTGATTCGGCCGTGATCGGTGGGGCGGCAGGCCCCGCCCGGCTCGCTATTGTCGCCGCAGCGCAGGCACTTGCCTTGCCCACCCGCACCCCCGGCGGGGTGGTGGCGCCATCCCCCTGCTGGGCGTGGCGCCCATGGGGCCGGGCCTCAAGGCCCTGCGCGCACCACGCTGGCTTGCAAGGCGGTCATGAGCGTTTGCATGCAATCCTGGCGGTGTGCCTCGGCCACGCTCTCGGGGCCTTGTGTCGGCAGCTTGCGCAAGTGATCCAGCACACGCTGGGCCTGTTGCCGGGTGAGGGCTCGCACGTCAGCCCGGCCGCTGGTGCTGCGTACCACAGACACGGCCAGGCGGTTGACGTGCTCCCGCTGCAGGCTGCGCCACATGGGCCGCGTGGCTTCCTGGGCGGGCGCGCTGCCCCAGACCAAATCGAACACGCGCTTGTTCAGTTCCTGGGGCGTCAACGGCGAGGCTTCCTTGTCGCGCACCTTGTCGAGGTTGTCGCTCAAGCGGTCGGCCAGGGCCTCGTTGGTCAAGACGTCCAGCACCGGCCGTTGCAGCGCCAGCATCTGGTCTGCCCAGGAAAAGTCGGTGCCTGGGAACTGGCCTTCGCCGTTGTCCACACGTTCGGCGTAGTCTGGCGCCAGTCGGCGAAGCAAGGCGGGCGGCAGGCGCCAGGCGTCTGGCGACAGCACCATCTCCAGCAAGGTGTCCAAGGCCGCACGTTGCTGTGCCGCGGGCAGCGGCTGCAGCGCATCGCCACCTTGGTAAGCCACGGCGCGCCGGGTGACCACCCCGCCGACCTGGCGCGCCAACACCTGGCTGGCGCGGCCCACTTCACGCAAGCCATACAAGACGGTGCGCCTCGGCAGGCTCGGGTCTTCGAGCGGGGCCGCCGACCGTTGGGCCTGACGCTGCAACATGTCCTTCACGATCGCCATGCGTGTGCGGGCGAACTCAACCGGGTCGCGACCGAGGTCAAAGACAAGGACTTCGGGGTCGAGCCCCAGGGCATAGTCTTCGTCCGTGCCGAAGGCCAGGGCATCCGCTTCATCGGGGTGACCGGCGCGCTCGGCGATCTGCTTGAGTTGGGCCGCTGCGGCTTGGGGTTCGGCTGCGAGGGGCGTGTAGCCATAGGCGATCGCCCAGTGGTCGTAAGGGCCCAGCGTGGTTTGGAAGGGGGCGCCCCCGGTTTGACCTGGGGCGGGCAGGTTGATGGCCGCGTAGTCCATGACCGACGCGCTGTTGCCCTGTTCGGTGGTCAGCTGTCGGTCTTGGAGTTGTGCCGGGCTGCGCCAGTGCGACGCACGGAAGTTGTGGCGCAGGCCCAAGGCATGGCCCACCTCGTGCATCGTGGTGTCCTTCAAATAAGCCAGGACAAAGGCCTGCACCTCAGGGCCATCCGGGTCCTGCCCGGGGTGGGCTTGCAGCCATTGCAGGCCCCAATCCAGCTGCTCATAGGCGTGATCGGCGTGTTCGCAATGGTCGCCACCCGCCGCAGGCGCGAGGATCTGGCTGCGCGCCGTGCGGATCGCTCTGGCGGAGAGGCTCTCCAGGGCGATGTGGGCGTCGAGGATTTCACCGGTGCGCGGGTCGACATGAGACGGCCCGATGGCGCCGAAAGCGGGCTGGCTGTTGGTCATCCACCGGATGGAGGCGTGGCCGGTCTGCAGCGTGTCAAAGGCCTCGCCTGTGGGGGGCGTGCGCACTTCGATGGCCTGCTTGAAGCCAATGGCTTCAAAGGCCTTGTTCCACTCCAGCACACCTTGCTTGACGGTCTCGCGGTAGGCCTGGGGGATGCTTGGGTCCAGCCAGAAAACGATGGGCTGGACGGGTTCCGACAAGGCCTGATCGGGGTGCTTTTTGTCGAGGCGCCAGCGGTTGATGAAGCGCTGGCGGGGTGTGCGGGGCAGGTCCTGGGTGAAGTCGGCCACCGTGCTGGTGAAGTAGCCCACGCGGGGGTCGGCCAGCCGGCGGGCCATGGCGGGCTCGGGCAGCGGTGTGAGGCTCAGGTGCAGCGTGATGAACAGGCTGCGGGGGTCGGGCTGGTTCAGCGGCACGGTGGACGGCGGGGTCCCCGGGGCTGGGCTGCCCATGGCCGAAATGCCCGCGGTCGCGAAATGTTGGGTCACCTCGAAGACGGTGGTCTGGTCCTGGGTGCGGGCGGTCTGCAGGCTGGAATTGCGGGGGTCCAGCGCGTAGCTCTGACGGTAGGTGCGTTGCAGGTGCTGCGCCACCCCCAGCCAATCGCCCAGCAGCAAAGGCGTGGCCTCAACCAGGAGGCCGCCGGTGCTGGGGTGAGGCGCGCTGGCCAGCGGCACACTCGACAGCAAGCTGGGTGAATAGGCGGCTTTGACCGCCAAGGCTTGCGGTGTGCCGGCATCGGCCACGAAACTGCCATTGATGGCCAGCAGTTGAAGCTGTTGGTTCACCCGCCGGAACTCCACCCATTGCGGGCGCCCCACCTGGGCGAACCGGCTTTGCATGAGCCCACCGAACAGGCCGGCTTCACCGATGCCGCTCGACAGCTTGGGCGACAGGAACAGCGCCTTGCCCAGGGCCTCCGGGCGCAGCTCCAGCCAGACTTTGTCGCCACGCCGCCAAACGTGGAGCAAGCCGGCCTGGTGTTCGGCGCCTTTGATCACTTGTTCGAACGGCGCCAGGCCCGCAAAGCTGGCCGCCGAAGACGAGTTGGCATTGGAGGTGCCCACACTGCCTGCGCTGGCGGAGCTGCCGCCTGTGGTGGCCGCCCCGGAGCCCTGCGGGGTGGGCGACCCCGCCGATGAGGCTGGGGCCACGGGTGGTTTGGGCTGCAGGTGGCTGCAGGCGCCCAAGGCCAGGAGCAGCGAGGACAGCAAGGGGGGCAGCCAAAGCGGCTGGGCGCGCGGTGCGGTGCGTGGCATGGTCGACTTGGAGCAGGCGGAAGTGCCGTGGTGAACGCGAAAACTTACCACCTGGTGAGGCGCCCTGGCATGTGTGGCGGCCAAGAAAAAACCCGGTTGTTCCACGAAAGAACAACCGGGTTGTCTGTCAGCCTGGATCAGGCCAGGTTCATTGTGCCGGGGCTGGGAACCAGTCGGCGATGAACTTCAGTTCGGGGTAGTCGTGCACCAGCAGCGGGCCGTAAGACACCACCACCAGGCCCACCGTCATCACCACCAAGGGCAGGATCCAGCGCTCGTAGCGACGGTAGAAGCCCATTTGCTTGACTTCGGCGTCGGCGATGGTCACTTCCTCTTCGCCGATCACCTGACGGGTCAGCAACTGGTTGATGGCCACCGGAGGCAGCAGGTAACCCAGTTCGAAGGCCACCAGCACCATCATCCAGAAGTGCAGCGGGTCGATGTTGTTGGCATAGGCGATCGGGGCCAAGGTGCCCGACACCAGCACCACGGCGCCGAACGGGTCCATGATCATGCCCAGCACCACCTTGGTCACGACCAGGAAGGTCATGGCGGTCCAGTGGTTTTCGAAGACCTTGGGGAAGAAGCCCATGACTTCGGAGCGTTCGATCACGCCACCCATGGCCAGCGACAGCGTCATCAGGCTCAACAGGGCGCCGATGTGGCCAATCGTCTCGTTGGTGGCGTAGCGGATCGAGCGCTCCACACCTTCCTGACGGTGGCTGGCGTAGTCGGGCGTCAGCTCGGCCTTGCCTTGGTTGGTCATCTTGTCGTAGACCAGCACCAGCAGCAGGATCACCGGCATGATGGTCGGTGCCGTGATTTCGTTGAGCTTGGTGTCCAGGGCGAACTCGTACAGGGCCACGATGACCAGCACGCCGATCACGTAAGGCACCAGCGGCACCAGTTCACGCAGCGTGGCCGGGATGGCCGTGGCCGGCGAGGTGATGTTGGCACGCTGGGTGCGCAGCATCTGCGACACCAGGAAGAACAGCGTCGAGGTCAGCAGGAAAACGTAGAAGCCCCAGTGGTACAGGCCCGAGGTGGTCACCTGCTTGTTGAGCGCGGCGATCATCACGACCAGCAGACAAGGACGCAGCACCACGCCCAGCGAACCGGACATGGCCGTGGCGGCCAGGGCGTATTGACGCGAACCACCGGCGGCACGCACCTCGTGGTAAATGATGCCGCCTGCGGCGATCACGAACACGCCGGAAGCACCGGTGTAAGCGGTGGCGACGGCGGCGCCCAGCAAGATGATGTAGGTCAGCAGCTGGGGCGACATGCTCCAAGGGCGCAGCGTGTTCATGAACAGGTCAACGATGCGGCTTTGCTTGAGCAGCATGCCCGACCAGATGAACAGGCCCAGGTTCATGAAGATGGAGGGCAGCTCCATCAGCTGGTTGATGTAGATCGCCAGGCCGGCGTGGTGGCCGTTGATCAGGAAGTAAACGCCCGAGATGATGGCCATTTGCGCGTACAGCGGGATGGCCAGGGCAGCTTGGCCCCAATCGCCTTCACCGTGAGGCGACTTCACGGGCATCACCACGCGCTTGAGGTTGATCAGCAGCAAGATGGTGAACAGGCCCATCCAGATGTAGTGGATGAGGGGGTGCTCGACGGGCACGCCAGAGCCCTGCAGGATCTGGAAATAGCGCACGCTCGAGAACAACAAGAAGCCCGAAGCGATGGCCTGGAACACCGATTGGAGGTGGTAGTCCTTCGTGTAGTGGCCCGGGCGAATGCCGATGTGGTGGAAGCCCAGCGTGGTCGTGATGGCGGCGATGGCCACCATCAGCAGCAGGATCAGCGGACGGTTGTCCGTGCCCACCTGGAAGAGGCCGAAGAAGCTGGTCTCCAGCAGGCGATAAGCCTTCACCTGCGGGGTTTGGTGCTGGAGCACCTTCTCGTACAGGTCGAACTTGGCCTGGCAAATCGCTTGCGACTGCTCCAGGGACTTGCGCAGTATCGCCGGGTCCGTGGGCTGGTTGTCGTCACCAAAGAGGTCGTCGATGCCATCGTCAGACTTCTTGGCGCCACCACCTTCGGTCTGACGCTTGATCTCGGCTTCGATGTCGAGCTTGGGGTCGCAATCGGGCTGGCTCGGCTCGGCGCGCAGCATGAAGTACTGCACATGGGCCTTGGAGTCGCCAAACATCGATTCGCCAGCTTTGAGCAGCTGACCGTGCACCATTTCCCCGGTGCCGATGATCAAGGTCAGCAGCAGCAAGGCAAAGACAGGCAGGCTAGAGAACCATTCCAGGTAGGTTCTGCCCAGGATTTTTCGAGAGTCAGGGGAGTTCATGGTGCGGTCGCGCAAAGGGCCAACGGGCGTGTCGGCCGGGACATGGGATAGACACAGGGGGTGGTTCAGCCAGTACTGCGGGTGGAGCCCTCAGGCCCCCACCCGGTCTATCACTTCCACTCTTCTTCAGACTTGGTGGCGCATTCCGGATCGGCTGCGTTGATCTTGCAGCGGATCTTCTTGACGATCTTCAGGCCACGCTTGTCGTACATGCCCTTCATGGCGAGGTCGATGCGCGACTCACGCAGCATCAGCGTGTACTTGTACGAGTTCTCGGGCGTCAGCTCCAACCAGGTGGCGGGCGGGATGCTGGCGTCGGCCTGCTTGATCAGCTGCAGGGAGCGGTCGAACTGGCTGGCCCAGTAGTCGCGCGACTTTTCGCCGAAACCTTCAGGGAACTTGGTGCGGTTGAGCACCACCTGATAGGTCAGGATCATGATCGGAAAGCGGCCGATGGCGCCGTTCTTGCCGATGCCCTTGTACAGTTCCAGCGGCTTGTAGGCCATGGTCGGCGCGGCGATCATGTCGACCGCGCCGTTGTTGAACTTCGAGGAGAAGTTCGTGATGTCGGCGGACACCGGCTGCGCGCCGATGCGCTGGATCATGGCGGCCTGGGCCTTGTCGTAGTCGAACGCGGCAATGCGCTTGCCTGCCAGTGCTTCGACGGTGTTGATCTTGCGATCGTTGACCACGGGGTAGGCTGCGCCCAGCGGGGTGATGCCGCCGATTTCGTAGTTGCCGTCGACCATCAGTTTGCTGACAGCAGGAGACGGGTCGGCGAAGGTGCGAATAAGGGTGCGCACGACGTCGTAGCTGGCGGCGATGTCGATCTTGCCGTCGCGCACGATGGTCGTGGCGCCGAGCGTGTCGATGGAGCCGGTGACCGCGTTGAACTGGCGGGTGCGGAAGGCCGTGGCGATCACGGCATCGCACTGGCCGGTGCGGAAGTCTTCGGTGGCCACTCGCTCGTCGGTGTAGCCTTTGAGTTCAATGGCCGCACCGTACTTCTGCATGGCGACGGCGTAGTCCTTCGACATGTTGAACAAGTCGCCGGCCGCGCCAAGCAGGTCATACACGCACACACGCTGAACAGCATGTGCAGGGGACAAGGCCGCAGCACTCAGTGCCACGACAGCGCTGGCCGACCCCAGCAACCTCACCATCTTCATGCAATCTCCTCGGTACCAAAAAAAACGCCAGGGGCGGCTTTGGCACTGCCCCTGGTGATCGGTTCGTCCATACAGCAACGCATGGACGAAACAAACGGTGGATTTTGTGACTATATCTGTCCGGGACTCGCCTCTGGTTTACCCCTCCCACACGTACGAGGGGGAGGGAAATCCCGAGAGATCACGATACGTTGAACGCTGATGCTTACTTGAGCAGGCTGTCGACGTCCAGGTCGGCGCCGACCTTGTCGTCCCAGAACTTGCCCAGGCCCGCGATCGGGGTTCGGGTGCCGATGCCTTGTGACCACATGCGGTCAGACACGTTCTGCACCTGGATCTGGGCCACCGAGTCGATCAGGCGGTAGTCGTCATTGGTCTTGAAGTTGGGCACGTTCGCGAAGCGCTTGATCAGCTGGCGGACGCGGGCGTTGTCGTCGGCGGACACGGCCGACACGACAGCCATCACGTGGGCCAGGCGCACGCCACCGGCTTCGCCGAGTTTCATGCTGCTCTCGAAGGTGCCGGGGATGTCCTTGCCGTCGCCGCCGCCAGGGATGATGCTCCAGATGGTGGCGCGGGTGGCGGCGGGCACGCCCCACCACTTGCTGTTGTCCAGGCACTTCATGGCCTTCTCGACCAGCGGCGCCGTGTCGGTGGGCACGCCCACCGATTGCTGTGCGGCGATGTCGTTTTGCATGGCTTGCAGGCCAGCCACCGAGCCCAGCATGTAGACGAGTTCGTCGAAGTCGCGCTTGAAGGCCGGGCAGTTGGTGCCGTACTTGAAGAAGTACTTTTGCTCCAGCTTGGTCTTCATGCGGTGGAACGAGGTGTACTGGCGCTCAGCGGCCACGGCCAGCAGGCGCTTCTGCGCGATGCGGGCGTCCTGGGCTTCGTCCGAGCGCTTCTCACGGGCGGCGCGCATGTAGCGCATTTCTTCGTTCAGGGCCTGGGTTTCGGCACAGGCACCAGCAGAGGACAGCAACACTGCCTCCATCAGCGACGGATCGCCATAGAAGTTGCGCGCGGCGCCCACCAGCGGGCCGTTAGCCATGGCGAAACTGCAAGCCAGGTCCACGTCGCCCATCTTCAGCGTGGGCGGCGTGAAGCCGTCTTCCAGGATGCCGAGGGTGGTGCCGCTGACGTTGGCTTCGATCAGAGCGCAACCGCTCATGCCCACTGTGGACAGGGCCACCATGGCAGTGGTGGCGAGCACGAGCTTGATCCGAGAGGTCATTGAAATTGTCTCCAAGGCATGCCGATGGGCTTGCGCGCCTCATCAGCTTTCTGATCCTGTTGGCCGCCCCATTGGGCAGACTTCATGTGAAAGCGCTTGGCACCATCTGCCAAACCATTTCCATCTTGGCAAATTCTAGCCCTCAGGATGTGTCGCTCTCTCCCAGAGCCACTAGGGATAGCCCCGGAGTTTTCCCTGCTTCCCCCCGTTGGGTGGGGTGGGCACGGCCAAAAAAAGCCCGTCGCGAAGACGGGCTGGTGCGGGGCGGGCCAGGCTCAGCGGATGGGCTTGAAACGCACACGCTTCGGGCGCGCACCTTCTTCACCCAGGCGCTTCTTCTTGTCGGCTTCGTACTCCTGGTAGTTGCCGTCAAAGAAGAACCACTGCGAATCGCCTTCGCACGCCAGGATGTGGGTGCAGATGCGGTCGAGGAACCAGCGATCGTGGGAGATGATCATGGCGCTGCCGGCGAATTCCAGCAGGGCATCTTCCAGCGCGCGCAGGGTTTCGACGTCCAGGTCGTTCGACGGTTCGTCGAGCATCAGCACGTTGCCGCCCTGGGCCAGGGTCTTGGCCAGGTGCAGGCGACCGCGTTCACCGCCCGACAGGTTGCCCACCAGCTTTTGCTGGTCGTTGCCCTTGAAGTTGAAGCGGCCGATGTAGGCGCGCGAGGGCATCACGAACTTGCCGACGATGATGTTGTCCAGGCCGCCCGAGACGTCTTCCCACACGGTCTTGTCGCCAGCCAGGCCTGCACGGCTTTGGTCCACGAAGGCCAACTGAGCCGTTTTGCCGATGGCGACTTCGCCGCTGTCCGGGGTTTCGACGCCCTGGATCATGCGGAACAGCGTCGACTTGCCGGCGCCGTTGGGGCCGATGATGCCGACGATGGCGCCAGCGGGCACCTTGAACGACAGGTTGTCGATCAGGCAGCGGTCGCCAAACGACTTGGTGACGTTCTTGAACTCGATGACTTCATTGCCCAGGCGCTCGGCCACGGGGATGAAGATTTCGTTCGTCTCGTTGCGCTTTTGGTATTCGACGTCGCTCAGCTCTTCGAAGCGGGCCAGACGCGCCTTGCTCTTGGCCTGGCGGCCCTTGGCGTTCTTGCGCACCCATTCGAGTTCGACCTTCAAGGCCTTGGCGCGGGCGTCTTCGGTCTTTTGTTCCTGCTCCAGGCGCTTGCCCTTGGCATCGAGCCAGTCGGAGTAGTTGCCCTTATAGGGGTGGCCTGCGCCTCGGTCGAGTTCGAGGATCCACTCGGCGGCGTTGTCCAGGAAGTAGCGATCGTGGGTGATGGCCACCACGGTGCCACTGAAGCGGCTGAGGAACTGTTCCAGCCAGTCCACCGATTCGGCGTCCAAGTGGTTGGTGGGTTCGTCAAGCAGCAGCATGTCTGGCTTGGACAGCAGCAGGCGGCACAGGGCCACGCGCCGCTTTTCACCACCGGAGAGCTGACCAATGACGGCGTCCCAGGCGGGCAGGCGCAGGGCGTCTGCGGCCAGCTCAAGTTGCAGGTCGGTGTTCTCAGAGCCGCCCGCAGCGATGATGGCTTCGAGCTCGCCTTGTTCAGCGGCCAGGGCAT
>JBEEJT010000179.1:0-4363 GCA_041169085.1 Pseudomonadota bacterium
GCCGGCGGCGCGCTGAGCGGCGCCGTCGATCTCGGCTAGGCCCGGGCGTGCGGCCCGCGGGCCAGCGCACCGGCGGCGGCCGGGCGGGGCCCGAACATCAGCGTGTCGCGCTGCGCCGCAACGCGGTCGCCCTGGCGGATCAGGTCGAAATACGTCGGCCCGTCCTGGATGTCGCCGTACAGGCAGGCCCCCACCAGCATGTCGCCCCGCAACACCAGCTTTTTGTAGACGCCCCGCAGCGGGTCGCGCAGCACGAGGTGCTGGGTGTCGGGCCCGCCCATGAAGTCGCCGGCCGAGAACAGGTCGATGCCCGTGACCTTCAGCTTGGTGCTGACTTCGCTGCCCAGGTAGCGGCCAATGCCGTAGCCGGCGAGGTGGTTGGCGCACACCCCCGCTTGTTCGTACAAGGGGGCCACCAGGCCATAAGCCGTGCCTCGGTGGTTGGCGCATTCGCCCACGGCGTAGATGCGCGGGTCGGTCAGGGTTTGCAGCGTGTCGTTGACCAGCACGCCGCGATTGCATTGCAGGCCGATGCTTTCGGCCAGGCCCACGTTGGGGCGGATGCCGGCGGCCATGACCACCAGGTCAGCCGGGATCTCGCGGCCGTCTTTGAGGGCCAGCGCCCGCACACGGCCCGCACCGTTGTCCAGGCAGGCGGCGGTGTGGGCCGACAGCGCGAAGTCGATGCCGCGCTCTTCCAGGTTGCGCTGCAAGAGCGTGGCGGCTTCGCGGTCGAGCTGGCGCTCCAGCAGCCAGTCGGCCAGGTGCACCACCGTGACTTTCATGCCGCGGGCCGTCAGGCCGTTGGCGGCTTCCAGACCCAGCAGGCCGCCGCCGATCACCACCGCGTGCTGGTGTGTGGCTGCTGCCTCGATCATGGCCTGGGTGTCGGCGATGTCGCGGTAGGAGATCACACCGGCCAGATCATGGCCAGGCACGGGGAGGATGAAGGGCTGCGAACCTGTGGCCAGCAACAGCCGGTCGTAAGACGCCTCGGTGCCATCGGCGGCCTTGACGACGCGCTGCAGGCGGTCGACTTCGGTCACACGCTTGCCCATGTGCAAGGTGATACCGTGTTGGGCGTACCACTCGACCGGGTTGAGGATGATGTCGTCGATGGTCTGCTCACCAGCGAGCACCGGCGACAGCATGATCCGGTTGTAGTTGGGGTGAGGCTCGGCCCCGAACACCGTGATGTCGTAGGCATCGGGCGCGATGCGCAGCAGCTCTTCGAGCGTGCGCACACCGGCCATGCCGTTGCCAATGACCACGAGCTTTTTGCGCTCTGTTGTGTGGGGGGCCATGGGCTTGTCTCCTCGGTCTCAGTGTTCGGGGTGGGCGCTCAGCAGGCTCAGCGCTTGGCCACGGCGGCGCGGTTGAAGGCGGCAGAGGTGCTGCCCGGCGTGGCGCCGACGCGGGCGCGGCCACCCTTTTCGGCCCAGGTGCGGGTCCAGCGGATTTGCATGATGCGCATCATCAGCAGCACCACCACGCCCAGGGCGGCGAAGGCCAGGAAGCCGTAGAAGTAGCTGCCGCTGAGTTGCTTGGACTGGCCCATGGCGTTGGGGATGAAACCACCGCCCAGCGCGCCCAGTTCACCGATCATGGAGCCGGCCACGGCGGTGGTCAGGGGCCAGCGCAGGGGCACCAGTTGGAACAGCGCGCCGTTGCCAGCGCCCAGGGCGGCGAAGCACAGCATGAACAGCAGGGTGGTCAGCGCAAGGTTGCTGCCCATCGTGCCGCACACCACCAGCGTGACGACCACGAAGCCCAGCACGGCGGTCAGCGTGTTGACGCCACCCCAGCGGTCGGACAACCAGCCGCCCACCACGCGGGTGGCCGAACCCATCAGCGTGGCCAGCATGGTGAGCTGACCCGCTTCCACCTTGGTGACCTTGAACTGGTCGTAGAAGTAGGTGGGCAGGAAGTTGGCCAGGCCGATGAAGCCGCCGAAGGTGATCACGTAGATCAGGCTGAAAGCCCAGCCGTCCTTTTCGAACAGGCAGGCGATGTGTTCGCGGAAGGTCTGGTGTTCGTGGTCAGGCGGCTCCTTGGCGAAGACGGCCATCACGATCATGGGCAGCACCATGGTGAAGGCGGCCAGGCCGTACACGGTCTGCCAGCCGTACTTCATGGCCAGCGGCGGGGCGAACAGCACGGCCAGCACGGTGCCGCTGTTGCCAGCGCCCGCGATGCCCATGGCCAGGCCCTTGTACTTGGCAGGGAACCAGCCCGAACCCAGCGACAGGGCGATGCCGAAGCTGCCACCGGCGATGCCCAGCAGCACGCCCATGGCCAGCACCGTGTCGTGCGAGTTGACGAAGAAGTAGCCGTAGGCCAGCGCCAGGATGATGAGCGCCATCTCGACCAGCGCCGCGCTCTTGCGGCCGATGTACTGCGACAGCAGGCCCAGGGGGAAGCGCATCAGCGCGCCCGCGATGATGGGCACCGACACCATGAAGCCCTTTTGGGCCGGGGTGAGGTGGAAGCTCTCACTGATGAACGGGGCCATGGCACCGTTGAGCACCCAGATGGCGAAGGTGAAGTCGAAGTACAGGAAGGACGCCAACAGCGTGGGCGTGTGTCCTGACTTGAGGAAGTCTTTGAAGTTGGACATGGTGGGCTCAGCGAGGGTGTTGCGGTTGAGTCGGAAACAAGAAACGGGGGCGGGCGGTCAGCCTGGGGGTCAGGCCGCTTGCAACTGGGGCGGGTCGGCGTCCGGGGCCGGGCTGACCGGCGTGATGCGGATGAGCTTGCGCAAGGCGGGCACGCACGAGCCGCAGTTGGTGCCGCACTTCAGGGCACCTTGCAGCAGCTTGAGGCGGGCGTCGTCGCTGCCGGGGCAGGTTTGCACGAAGCCGATGATCTGCGGCTCGGTCACGTTGAAGCAGGTGCAGACCTGCTTGCCGGCGCCCGCCACCTTGACCGGCGCAGAGGCGCTCGGGTGCAACAGCAGGGCGCCCAGTTCTTGCACGGCCTGGTCGTCTTGCAGCAGGGGGCGCAGCCAGGCGGTGGCGCGGGTGTCGCCGGTCAGCAAGAATGCCTGCAGGCGCAGTTCTTCGCTGTCGGGCGCTTGGTGCACGGCCACGCGGCGGTGGCAGTGGGCGCCTTCGTCGTCGAAGCGCAGCACGTTGGCGCCGTCCAGCCCGAACTGTTGGGCCAGCTTGGCCAGGTCGGCCCAGGCAGGGGCGGCGGTGTGGGCCAGGCGCAAGGCCACGCCCACGCGGCCCTGGCTGTCGGGCTCGCGGCCGAAGGGCACGCAGCTGAAGAAGGCGAACTCGCCGGCCAGGTCCCTGAGCTGCTCGCGCAAGGCCAGCGCGGCTTCCGCAGGCAGCCAGGCCATGGCCGTGGCGTGCCAGGGCAGGCGGGCGGCCTCGATGGCCACGTTGGCGTGCTTGAGTTCGGGCTGCTTGGAGGTGGGGCAGAAGGCCGGCTGGGTGAGGGCGTTCACGCCGGCCAGGCGTTGGCCTTGGGCGTCCACGCCGCTCACGAACTCTTCGCCCCAGTGCATGGCGATGTAGGTCTGGCTGCGGGCCTGCGCGGCGTTGCTCACCGCCGGGATCAGGATCTCGCCGCGACGCGAACGCACGCGCACCAGTTCGCCCTCGGTCAGGCCCAGCTGCGCCAGGTCTTCGGGGTGCAGGTCGATGGTGGGCTCGCTGGTGTGGCCAAACAGGCGGCCCAGCGTGCCGGTGCGGCTCATGCCGTGCCACTGGTCGCGCAGGCGGCCGGTGTTCAGGGCGAAGGGGTAGCGGCTGTCGGTTTGCTCGCGGGTGGCGCGCCAGGCGACGTTGGCAAAGCGCGCACGGCCGTCGGCGGTCGGGTAGCGGCCATCGGCGTACAGGCGGGCCTGACCGGCGCTGGCGCCTTCGGGCATGGGCCATTGCTGCGGGCCCTGCGTTTCCAGGATGGCGTAGCTCAGGCCGGTGATGTCGAGGTCGCGGCCACGGGTCGATTCACGGTGCTCCACCCACACGCTTTCCGGCGTGGCGTAGGGGAAGAGCGTGGTGGTGCCGGGGCGGTAGGCTTGCACGCGCTCGGGCAGGCGTTGTTCCAGGCGGCGACCGAAGTCAGTGAAGATGGCCCAGTCGTGGCGGGCCTGGCCGGCGGCCGGCATGGCCGGACGCACGCGGCTGATGCGGCGTTCGCTGTTGGTGACCGTGCCGTCTTTTTCGCCCCAGGTGGTGGCGGGCAGCAAGATGTCGGCGAAGGCGCAGGTGGCGGTGCTGCCAAAGGCCTCTTGCACCACCACATACTCGGCCTTTTCCAGCGCTGCGCGAACCAGGGCCTGGTCAGGCAGGGACTGAGCCGGGTTGGTGCAGGCAATCCACAGCGCTTTGATCTCGCCACGGGCTGCTGCCTC
>JBEEJT010000180.1:0-3731 GCA_041169085.1 Pseudomonadota bacterium
AGCGTCCACCGGCGTATGCGCGGAAAGGTGGGGCCAGGAAAAGGGTTTTCAAGGCCCCCGTGTGAAACAAATTTGTAACTGCGGCGGGGGCCTCATTCTGAACTGACGGACCAGCGGTCCCAGTCGGCCAGTTTGCGGCGGTCGCGCTTGGTGGGGCGCCCCTGTTCGATGCTGGCCGCCGGCTCGGGGGCCTGTCGGCGCTGCTCCTGCCAATCGGCTCGCCGCTGCAGGCTCTCCACCGTTTCACGGTAAAGCCGTTGCGCCTGAGGCGCCGGCCCGCGCACGGTGCTCAACGCGAGCACTTCCACGCTGCGCGTCAGGCTTTCCTGGCGGATGTCGACCTTGTCGCCTGCCTTCAACTCCCGCGAGGCTTTGGCCACTTGGCCATTGACCTGGATGCGGCCCTTGTCGATGTCCTCGCCAGCCAGGCTGCGTGTCTTGTGGAACCGAGCGGCCCAAAGCCACTTGTCCAGACGCAGGCGGTCCGTCAGGCCAGGCAGGGGCGGCAGGTCGTCTTCCGGGGTGGACAAGGTGTAGCGAGGCGAGTGGCGAAGGTCGACATTGTCGCCGCAACCGGCCTCAACCGGCCTCAACCGGCCGCAGGGCGGCCGGCGCTCAAGCTGGCTTCTTGTGCAGGCGCGCCAGAAAGCGAGCCGGGTCCATGGCGTCGCGCAGGTCGAGCTCCACGGGGCAGGGGGCGCCCGCCACCCAGTGCGCCACCAGCTCCACCAGCAAGCCTGTCCAGGTGAGGCCGCGCGAGCCCAGGCCCGTGACCACGTAGAGACCGCCTTGAGCGTCTCGGATGCGCGGCAGCAAGCGGACCTGGTCGGGGCGCTTGTTGCCAGACAAGGCCAACCTGCTGGGCGACCAGGGCAGGGCGCCCACCAGCGGCAAGCGGTCGGGGGTGGTGGCCCGCCATTGGGTGCGGCCCAGCAGCGGGTGGCCGGTGGGGGCGTCTGGCAGGTGTTGCGCCCACGGGGCCCAGGCCTTGGGCAGCACCCCCAGGTCCACCGCCTGCAACAGGTTGTGGCGGTGGTCCACATCGCGCACGCTGGGGTCGCGGTCGTGGTGTTGGGTGGTGGCGCCCAGCAGCAAGCCACCATCGGGCAAGGACAGCGCATAGCCATTGCCGGCCAAGGGCACGTCGGGGCGATGGGGGGGCGGCAGCCCCTGGCGCTCGGCCAGGTCGGCCAAGGCCTGAGCACTGAGGATGGTGGTCTGGCCGCGCACGGCAGACAGCGGCAAGTCGACGCTGGCCTGATGGGGCAGCAGGCTGTGGGTCAGTTCGTTGGCCGCATGGGCATTGCACAGCAGCACGCTGTGCGCATGGGCACGCCAGTCCGGGCCGATCGCGGCCTGAGGCGTGCGGCCCTCGACGCGCCATTGGGTGCCATCGTGGGCCAGGTTCTGGGCGCGCACGCCCCACACGAAGTTCAAGGCACCGCCCAGGCGGTCTGCCCAGACGCGGGCGGCGTCCAGCAGCGCAGCCGTCCACATCGCGGGGTTGACCATGCCAGCCTGGCCGAACAGCCAGGCCCCGGCGGTCAGGGGCACCTGAGCCTGCTCGGCGGCTTCGTCCGGGGTCAGCCAGTGCAGGTGATCCGCTGGCCAGCCCAATTTGTCGAGCAAGGCTTTGGCCCCTGCGGATTGCTCACGCGGGGCCAGGCGCATCAGGCCCAACAGTTGCGCCATGTCTGCAGGCCAGTCCACGCCGGGCTGTGTGAGCAGGCGGTGGGTGGCCAACGCCGCGGCGCGATGGGTGCGGGTGTGGGTGCCGTCTTCGCCGTGCACGATGGCGTGGAACAGCCCGGCCGGGTTGCCGGACGCACCCCGAGCGGGGCCAGGGGCCGCGTCCACGACGGTGACCTGCCAGCCTTCGCGGCACAGGGCGTAGGCGGCTGCGGCGCCCGCCAGGCCGGCGCCCACCACGATGGCCGTGCGGCACGCCGCCGCTGGCGCGGGTGTCCAGGCGCCTACGGGCGCTTCGGGCTGGTGTCGAGGCTCGAACACGCCACGCACCATGCGGCTTTTGCCGGCGAAACCGGCCGGCATGTCCACCACGAATCCGGCTTGCGCCAAGGCTTCGCGCATGGGGCGCATCGAACTCCAGGTGGAAACCGTGGCGCCAGGGGCCGCGAGCCGGTTCAGGCGAGACAAGAGTTGCGCGTCCCACATGGCCGGGTTGCGGTCGTGCGAGAAGCCGTCGAGGTAGAACGCGTCCGCTTGCAGCAACAGTTGGGGCAGGCAGTCGGCCACGTCGCCCAGGGCCAGCATCAGCGTCACGCGGGCGGGGCGCTGCGGGGCACCCGCTTCGGTCTGCGCCAAGGCGTGCTCGCCCTCGAAATGGATCAGGTGCAAGCCTGGCGTGAGGGTGGGCCAGCGCCCGTGCAGGGCCTGCGCCAGCAAGCGGCGCTCGGCCGCGTCGTCTTCGGTGTCGAGCGAGGCGCCGTCCAGGCCGTCATGGAGGGGCTTGGCGGGGGCGCGCGCGGTCAGTTCCGCCGCATCTGTGGCCAGGCCGTGCACGCGGGCCAGGTCGGCTGCGGTGATCGGGTGCTTTTCAACCGAGGCGAAAAACAGGTGCTCGCAGCGCTGCGGGTCGCGGCGCCAGGCCGACCAGGTGGCCAGGAAGCTGTTGCCCAGCCCAAAGCCGGTTTCGAGCACGGTGAAGCGCTCGCGCCCCTGCCAGCGCCGTGGCAAGTCGTTGCCCCCGAGGAAGACATGGCGAGCTTGCGCCCAGGCCCCGGCCTGTGCGTGGTAGACGTCTTCATAGACGGGGGAATACGGCACCCCATCCTGCGAACCGGGCGCGCCCGCCAGGTCCAGCAAGGCGGGTGTCAGACGCGTCAAACTCATGCCCAAGCCAGTTGCACGCGAGTCGGCTGCCGGTCGATGTGCCAGCATGCTCTCGCGAGGCCGCGATTGTCTCAGTCATGACGCAACGCGCCATCCCTGACATGCGCGTCACGCCCCATCCAAGGGGGGCGTCCGGCGGAGGCGTGTATCAGGGTGTCAACCGCTGTGACACCTGCTGACACTTGCCGACCGGCTCAGGGCGGTTTCACTGCGCCACCCAACCGCCGTCCATGTTCCAGGCCACGCCGCGAACGTTGTCGGCACCAGGCGAACACAGGAACACGGCCAGGTCGCCGAGCTGCGCCGGGGTGACGAACTGCAGCGAGGGCTGTTTCTCACCGAGCAGTTCCACCTGGGCTTGGGCCACGGTGATGCCTTCGCGTGCTGCCCGGTCGTCGATCTGCTTTTGCACCAAGGGGGTGAGCACCCAGCCCGGGCAAATGGCGTTGCAGGTGACGCCGGTGGTGGCGGTTTCCAGGGCCACCGACTTGGTCAGGCCCACCAGGCCGTGTTTGGCTGCAACATAAGCGGATTTGCCAGCAGATGCCACCAAACCGTGGGCAGAAGCCAGGTTGATGATGCGGCCCCAGTTTTTGGCGCGCATGCCCGGCACGGCCAGGCGCATGGTGTGGAAGGCCGAGCTCAAATTGATGGCGATGACGGCGTCCCACTTTTCCGGCGGGAAATCTTCGACCTTGGCCACGTGCTGGATGCCGGCGTTGTTGACGAGGATGTCCACACCGCCGAATTCGGCTTGCGCGTAAGCCATCATGGCTTCGATGTCGGCCGGTTTGGACATGTCGGCACCGTGGTAGCCCACCTTCACCCCGTGGGCGGCGCCGGCTTTGGCCACCAGGGCTTGCGGGCCCTCGGCGTCG
>JBEEJT010000181.1:0-10370 GCA_041169085.1 Pseudomonadota bacterium
GCGATCTTGAGCAGGTCGGCCACGGTGTTGGCGTTGAGCTTTTCCATCACGTTGGCGCGGTGGGCTTCCACCGTCTTGATGGAGATGCCCAGGTCGTCGGCGATCTGCTTGTTCAGGCGGCCAGCCACGATGCGCTCCAGCACCTGGGCTTCGCGGGTGGTCAGGCGCGACAGCAGGGCTTCGCGGCTGGCGGCTTCCTGCGATTGCGAGAAGGCGCTGCGGGCTTGGTCCAGCATGCGCTCGACCAGGGCCACCAGGGCGTCTTCCTTGAAGGGCTTCTCGATGAAGTCCATCGCGCCCTTTTTCATGGTGTTCACGGCCATGGGCACGTCGCCGTGGCCGGTGATGAACACGATGGGCAGCGGCGATTTGCGTTCCAGCAGCTTGTCCTGCAACTCCAGGCCGCTCATGCCATCCATGCGGATGTCAGCGATCAGGCAGGCGACTTCACGGGGGTCGAAGCGGGCCAGAAAAGATTCAGCGGAATCGAAGCAACGGACGCGGTAGTCCTTGCCCTCCAGCAGCCACTGCAACGAGTCACGGACGGCCTCGTCGTCGTCAACCACATACACGGTGCCTTTTTTTGGAATCAAGCTCATGGGGTATCGGCAAGCAAGTCTTGGAAAGGTGGGGGAAAGGGCAGAGTCCGTGGAATCAGCCCTCGGGTGGTTTGTCCCCGCCGCCGTCGATCGGAAGGGTGAAAGTGAACTTACATCCGACGACCGTGGTCCCATTGTAGAGGTTCTCGGCCTTGATGCGACCGTGATGTGACTCAATGATGGAACGGCACAAACTCAAGCCTATGCCCAAACCTTCCTTTTTGGTGGAATGGAAGGCCTCGAAAAGGCGGCTGAGCATGTCTTCCTTCATGCCGGGGCCGGCGTCGATCACGGCAAACTCGACCACGTTGCCCAAATCCTCGACGTTTTGCTGCTGGACTTTCAGGTCGATGATGCGACGCGATTGCGGCATTTCGGCGTTGTCGATGGCTTCGGCCGCGTTTTTCAGCAGGTTGAGCAACACCTGTTCGATCAGGATGGGGTCGGCCATCAAGGTCGGCAGGCGGGGCGCAATGTTGGCATTGAGCGTCACCCGGCGGCGCTTCATTTCGAAAACGGCCAATTCCAGCACCGCGTCCGTGATGTCGCGCACCTTGCTGGGCTGCCGCTGGGGCTCGGAGCGCTTCACGAACTGGCGGATGCGGTGGATGATCTGGCCCGCACGCTGGGCTTGACGCGAGGTTTTCTCCAGGGCGCTGACCAGCTGTTCGCTGTCGATGTTGCCGTTTTGCACCCGGCTGATCATGCCGGAGCAGTAATTCGAGATGGCGGCCAGGGGCTGGTTGAGCTCGTGGGCCACGGTCGAAGCCATTTCACCCATGGTGATCAAGCGGCTGGTGAACTGCGACTTTTCGGCCTGGCGAGCGGCTGCTTCCTCGGCTTCTCGGCGTGTGGTCACGTCGGTGGCGATCAGCATTTGCGCGAGGTGGCCGTCGGTCCACTGCACATAGCGGGCGCGCACGTCGAACCACTTCTGCACGCTGTCCATGAAGACTTCGCGGGTGTCGCTGCCTGCGTTGGTGAGCGCCTGGGTGGGCAGGCCGCCGAAGTGGTCCACCGCTTCGTCGCTGTCCAGGACCTCGTCCGGCATGATCTCGCCGCCGGTGAGCTGGGCGTGGGCGTCGGGATTGGCGCCGAACCACAGCCGGTAAGAGCGGTTGGCGAACAGCAGTTCGCCGCGTTGCACCGACACCACCGACACGGCCGCGTCCAGGCCTTCCAGCACGGTGGTGAAACGTTCGTGGGCAGCGGTGAGCTGGTCGCGCACGCGCTTGGCTTCCGTGATGTTGGTCACGGAAGTCATCCAGCCAGTCTGGTCGCCTTGGGCGTCGATCAGGGGCGAGACGTACAAGCGGGCGTCGAACTGGCTGCCGTCGCGGCGTTGCATGACCACTTCGATGCCGCCCATGGGGCTGCGGCCCAGCAGCTCCTGCTGGAACATGCGGTTGAACTCGTCGAGCCTGTCCTTGGGCCAATAGGGGTAGGGCGGCACACACCCGATCAGCTCTTCTTCCGAAAAGCCGGTCATGGCGCAAAACGCCGGGTTCACGTAGGTGATGCGGCCTTCCAGGTCGATGGTGCGCATGCCGGTGAGCATGGAGTTCTCCATGGCCCGCCGGAAATTGGTTTCTTGCACCAGGGTCTTCTGGATCTGCGAGCGGCGACGCATGTGTTGCAAGGTGCCCATCAACGTCCACACCGTGAAGCCCGAGAGCGCCACCACCATCCAGAACAGGGTGTTGCCCACCAGGTTCGACGAGGTGCGGAAGCCCATGCCGCGCAACAGCAGGCCGTTGCCCACCGGCGTGATGACCACGTCGTGGACAAAAGTGGGCTTGGCCGACGATTCGGTGACCCCGCCCACGGTGGACGTGAGCAATTCACCCTGGGCCTGCACCAGGCTCATGGCGTGGCGGCTGGCGATTTCGCGCGGCACCAGGTAGCGCATCAGCGATTCCAGCGAATATTCGGCCACCAGCGAACCGATGAAGCCGGTGCGGTCAACCAGGGGCACATTGACCTGCACGACCTTCAAACCGTTGGGGTTGGTGTAAGGCAGGGAATAAGTGGGCTGGCTGCGTTCGCGGGCGGCGTTGAAAGCGGCCAGGGGCT
The DNA here is from genome assembly GCA_041169085.1 of Pseudomonadota bacterium. Taxonomy (GTDB): domain Bacteria; phylum Pseudomonadota; class Gammaproteobacteria; order Burkholderiales; family Burkholderiaceae_C; genus Aquabacterium. The sequence goes on from JBEEJT010000181.1 coordinate 2,673, forward strand.
CACGCCCGTCGTGGACGGGGTCGTAGCCGCTGGCACGTGTGTCTTGTTCGGTCACCCGGGCCTGGGTGGGCGACAAGGGCAGGCTCAATGCGGTGCGTGAGGCCTTGACGGCGGCGTCAGCCTGCACCCAGGAGACGCCCACCACCTCCGGGCGGGCGCGCACGAAATCGCTGGCCTGGCGGGCGAACTGCTCAGGGTTGACGGCGCGGATGCTGATTTCGCGCGCCATGCGCAGCAGTTGCTCCTGGTTCTCGATGAGGCGGATGCGGATCTGTTGTTGAACAACTTCGGTGTCGCGTTTCACCGACTCCTGTTCTCGCTCGATTTCCTCATTGCGCAAGTACCAGAAGGCCGCGATGATCGCGGCCAGAAACAGCAGCACGGAAACCAGGGGCCCGAGGGTGGCATAGCGGTCCTGGGCGCCTGGCGACTGTTTGCGCCACCAGCGCCAGAACAATTTGTTGGCCTGCCCTGTGCTGGCTGCGGGAGGCGAGGCCGGGCCTTCAGGCGGCTTTGTTGCTGGAAACACCATTTGGCGATTATCGGTGTGGTCTTCCACATTTTTAGGGCGGAAGCCTCCCTTATAGTCGCGTGGACGTTTGGCCCCCTCCCACCCGAGGGTGTTGAGCGCTGTGGTTTGCGCCGCTTATCCGCGGATGCATCGTTGGCCCGACCGACAAACTCGGAAAGGCTGCCTATCAGGAGACAAGTCGCATGTCTGCGCACGACCCTTTGCCGTCGGCTCTGCCCTCGGCGTCCATGGACCTCGACCCCCAGGAAACCCGCGAATGGCTGGATGCACTGAGTGGGGTCATCGAGACGGAAGGGCGTGCACGCGCCCATGACCTGCTTGAAACGCTGCTGGATCATGCGCGTCAAGCGGGCATCGACATGCCGTTCTCGGCCACTACGGCGTACGTGAACACGATCGCGCCGGAAGATGAAGCCCACTGCCCGGGCAACCTCGAGATCGAAGAGCGTCTGCGCGCCTACATGCGCTGGAACGCGATGGCGATGGTCGTCAAGGCCAACCGCCACAACCCCGCTGACGGCGGTGATCTCGGAGGCCACATCAGCTCGTTCGCCTCGCTGGCGACCATGCTGGGCATCGGTTTCAACCATTTCTGGCACGGCGATTCGCCCGAACGCGGCGGCGATTTGCTCTACATCCAGGGCCATTCGGCGCCCGGCATCTACGCCCGCGCCTACCTGGAAGGCCGCATCACCGACGAACAGCTTGATAACTTCCGCCAGGAAGTGGGCGGCAAGGGGCTGTCTAGCTACCCGCACCCCAAGCTGATGCCGGAGTTCTGGCAGTTCCCAACGGTGTCGATGGGCCTGGGCCCCATCATGGCGATCTACCAGGCCCGCTTCCTGAAGTACCTGCATGCCCGGGGCATCGCCGATACAGCCAAGCGCAAGGTGTGGGTGTTCTGCGGTGACGGCGAGATGGACGAACCCGAATCGCTGGGTGCGATCGGCCTGGCCGCACGCGAAAAGCTCGACAACCTGGTCTTCGTGATCAACTGCAACCTGCAGCGCCTGGACGGCCCGGTGCGCGGCAACGGCAAGATCGTGCAAGAGCTGGAAGGCGAATTCCGCGGCGCCGGCTGGAACGTGATCAAGCTGCTGTGGGGCTCTTACTGGGACCCGCTGCTGGCGCGTGACAAGGACGGCACGCTGCGTCGCATCATGATGGAGATGGTCGACGGCGACTATCAAGCGTGCAAGGCCAACGATGGCGCCTTCGTGCGCAAGAACTTCTTCGGCCGTGACCCCAAGACCGCTGAAATGGTGGCCCGCCTGTCGGACGACGACATCTGGCGCCTGCAGCGCGGTGGTCACGACCCGCAGAAGGTGTACGCCGCCTACCACGCCGCTTCGACCCACGAAGGCCAGCCGACCGTCTTGCTGATCAAGACCGTCAAGGGCTTTGGCATGGGCAAGAGCGGCGAAGGCAAGAACACCGCCCACCAGACCAAGAAGCTGACGGACGAAGACATCAAGGCCTTCCGCGACCGCTTCAACATCCCGGTGGCCGACGAAGACATCGCCAAGCTGCCCTTCATCAAGCCGGCGCCCAACACGCCGGAGATGGCCTACCTGCACGAGCGCCGCAAGGCCCTGGGCGGCTACCTGCCGGCCCGCCGCCCGAAGGCTGAAGAGACCATCCCCGTGCCGGACCTGAGCGCGTTCCAAAGCGTACTGGAGCCGACGCAAGAGGGCCGCGAGATCTCGACCACGCAAGCCTTTGTGCGCTGCCTGACGCCGCTGCTGCGTGACGCCAACTTGGGGCCCCGCGTGGTGCCCATCCTGGTGGACGAGGCCCGCACCTTCGGCATGGAAGGCCTGTTCCGCCAGATCGGCATCTACGCCCCTGAAGGCCAGAAGTACACCCCGGTCGACAAGGACCAGGTGATGTACTACCGCGAGGACAAGGCTGGTCAGATCCTGCAAGAAGGCATCAACGAAGCGGGTGGCATGAGCTCGTGGATCGCTGCGGCAACGTCGTACTCGACGAACAACCGCGTGATGATCCCGTTCTACATTTACTACTCGATGTTCGGTCTGCAGCGCATCGGCGACCTGGCCTGGGCTGCTGGCGACATGCAAGCGCGCGGCTTCCTGCTGGGTGGCACCTCGGGCCGCACCACGCTGAACGGCGAAGGCCTGCAGCACGAAGACGGCCACAGCCAGTTGGTGGCGGGCACGATCCCGAACTGCCTGAGCTACGACCCGAGCTTCGCGCACGAAGTGGGCGTGATCATCCAGGACGGCCTCAAGCGCATGGTCGAGAAGCAGGAAAACGTCTTCTACTACCTGACGCTGCTCAACGAGAACTACGCACAGCCTGGCCTGAAGCCTGGTACCGAGGCCGAGATCATCGCCGGCATGTACCTGCTGCAGGACGCCAATATCGACGTGGTGAGCAAGCACCAGCTGCAGGTCAACCTGCTGGGTTCGGGCTCGATCCTGCGCGAGTCGATCGCCGCCAAGGAACTGCTGGAAGCCGATTGGGGCGTGGGCGCCAACGTGTGGAGCTGCCCGAGCTTCAACCAGCTGGCCCGCGACGGCCAGGACGCCGAGCGCCACAACCTGCTGCACCCGACGGCCGCCCCGCGCGAGTCGTTCGTGAGCAAGCAGCTCAACCGCACCAGCGGTCCGATCGTGGCGTCGACCGACTACGTCAAGGCGCTGCCCGAGCAGATCCGTGCCTACATTCCCAAGGGCCGTTCGTTCAAGGTGCTGGGTACCGATGGTTTCGGCCGTTCGGACTTCCGCTACCGCCTGCGCGAGCACTTCGAAATCAACCGTCACTACATCGTCGTGGCCGCGCTCAAGAGCTTGGCCGACGAGGGCGCGGTGCCTGTGGCCAAGGTGGCCGAGGCCATCGCCAAGTACGGCATCGACACCGAGAAGGTCAACCCGCTGTACGCCTGATGCCACCTGCGGCTGGCCTGCGGGCCGGCTGCGGCATCGGTGCAGCGCGAGAGACCCTTCATCGAACAGATTTTGAAAGGCCACAACATGGCAACGATTGAACTGACCGTGCCCGACATCGGCGATGTGTCCGATGCGGCCGTGATCGAACTGCTGGTCAAGCCCGGCGACACGATCAAACCCGAGCAAAGCCTGATCACCATCGAGAGCGACAAGGCCTCGATGGAAGTGCCCTCCGCCGTGGGCGGCGTGATCAAGGAAATCAAGGTGAAACTGGGCGACAAGGTGAGCATGGGCTCGCTGGTGGCCCTGCTGGAAACGGCCGATGGCGCGGCTGCGCCGGCTGCAGCGCCGGCCCCGGCACCTGCGGCGGCAGCGGCCCCTGCGGTCGCGGCTGCAACCGCTGCGCCGGCCGCACCTGTGGCTGCGCCGGCCCCCGTGGCCGAAGCCAAGTCGCACCCGACGGCGGCCGTGGCTGCGTCGCCTTTGCCCGCCGCAGGTGGCGTGCCCCACGCCTCGCCCTCGGTGCGTCGTTTTGCGCGCGAATTGGGCGTGCCGCTGGAGCGCGTGCCCGGCTCTGGCCCCAAGGGCCGCATCACGCACACCGACATCCAGAACTTTGTCAAGGGCGTGGTGTCGGGATCGATCTCGGTGGGCGCTGCGCCTGCTGCAGCCGGTGGCGCCACCGGCTCAGGTTCGGCTGACCTGGGCGGCATGACGCTGCTGCCGTGGCCCAAGGTCGACTTCGCCAAGTTTGGCCCGGTCGATCGCCAGCCGCTGTCGCGCATCAAGAAGATCTCGGGCGCGAACCTGCACCGCAACTGGGTGCGCATCCCGCACGTCACCAACAACGAAGAAGCCGACATCACCGACCTGGAAGCCTTCCGGGTGCAGCTCAACGGTGAGCACGCCAAGTCGGGCACCAAGTTCACGATGCTGGCCTTCCTGCTGAAGGCCTGTGCGGTGTCGCTGCGCAAGTTCCCGCAGTTCAACGCTTCGCTGGACGGCGACGACCTGGTGCTGAAGAACTACGTGCACATCGGCTTTGCCGCCGACACGCCCAATGGCCTGGTGGTGCCGGTGATCCGCGACGTGGATCAGAAGTCCATCAGCCAGCTGGCGCTGGAAACCGCAGCCCTGGCCGCCAAGGCCCGCGAAGGCAAGCTGAGCCCGGCCGAAATGTCGGGTGGCTGCTTCTCGATCTCGTCGCTGGGCGGCTTCGGTGGCACGACCTTCACCCCCATCATCAACGCGCCTGAAGTGGCCATCCTCGGCGTGTGCCGTGCGGCCATGAAGCCGGTGTGGGACGGCCAGGCCTTCCAGCCGCGCCTGATGCTGCCGCTGAGCCTGAGCTACGACCACCGCGTCATCGACGGGGCGGCCGCGGCCAAGTTCAACGCTTACCTGGCTGCGCTGCTGGCGGACTTCCGCCGCGCGCTGGTCTGACCGGAAAGGACACGACATGGCTCTGATCCAAGTGCCCGTGCCCGATCTGGGCGACATCGCCGACGCCGCGATCATCGAGATCCTGGTGAAGGTGGGCGACACCATTGCGGCTGAACAAAGCCTGATCACGCTGGAATCCGACAAGGCCTCGATGGAAGTGCCCTCGCCGCAAGCCGGCGTGGTGCGCGAGATCCTGGTCAAGATTGGTGACCGCGTGGGCCAGGGCAAGCCCATCCTGATGCTGGAAGCGGCGGGTGAGGGCGCTTCGGCGCCTGCCGCTGCCCCGGCGGCTGCGGCGCCTGTGGCGGCACCCGCTCCTGCGCCCGTTGCTGCCCCTGCGGCGGCCCCGGCAGCCTCGAACGCTGCCCCCGTCAACGCTCCGGCCAACACCGACTGCGACGTCGTGGTGCTGGGCGGCGGCCCCGGCGGCTATTCGGCCGCCTTCCGTGCCGCCGACCTGGGCCTGAAGGTGATGCTGGTTGAGCGCTACGCCACCCTGGGCGGCGTGTGCCTGAACGTGGGTTGCATCCCATCGAAGGCGCTGCTGCACGTGGCCGCCGTGATGGACGAGGTCTCGCACTTCGAATCGCTGGGCGTGAGCTACGGCAAGCCGGAAGTCAACCTCGACAAGCTGCGCGAGCACAAGTCGGGCGTGACCGGCAAGCTCACCGGCGGTCTGGCCTTCATGGCCAAGGCGCGCAAGGTCGAGATCGTGCGCGGCTATGGCGTGCTGACTGGTCCGCACAGCTTGACGGTGGAAGTGACCACTGGCGATGCGCAGGACAAGACCGGCGAGAGTCGCTCGATCACTTTCAAGCGCGCCATCCTGGCCGCAGGTTCGCAGGCAGTGCGCCTGCCCTTCCTGCCGGATGACCCGCGTGTGGTGGATTCGACCGGCGCGCTGGCGCTGCCCTTCGTGCCCAAGAAGATGCTGGTCATCGGCGGCGGCATCATCGGCCTGGAAATGGGCACGGTGTACTCGACGCTGGGCGCCGGCATCGACGTGGTTGAAATGGGCGACGGCCTGATGCCCGGCGCCGACCGCGACCTGGTGAAAGTTTGGGACAAGCACAACGCCGCGCGCTTCGACCGCGTGATGCTGAGCACCAAGACCGTGGCCGCCGAGGCCACGCCAGCTGGCATCAAGGTGAGCTTCGCTTCGGCCAAGGAAGGCCAACCGGCCCCCGAAGACGGCGTGTACGACCTGGTGCTGCAGGCCGTGGGCCGCTCGCCCAATGGCCGCAAGATCGGTGCCGAAAGCGCTGGCCTGACGGTCAACGAGCGCGGCTTCGTGCCGGTGGATGCGCAGATGCGCACCAACGTGCCCAGCCTGTTCGCCATCGGTGACCTGGTGGGCCAGCCCATGCTGGCGCACAAGGCCGTGCACGAGGCCCATGTGGCGGCCGAAGTGATCGCTGGCGAGTTGCTGGGCGACGCCAAGCTGGCCAGTGCCGCGTTCGATGCCCGCGTGATCCCGTCGGTGGCCTACACCGATCCGGAAATCGCCTGGGTGGGGCTGACCGAAGAGCAGGCCAAGGCGCAAGGCAAGAAGGTGCTCAAGGGCTTGTTCCCCTGGAGCGCTTCGGGCCGCGCGCTGGCCAACGGCCGCTCGGAAGGCTTCACCAAGCTGCTGTTTGACGAAGAGACCGGCCGCATCGTGGGCGGTGGCATCGTCGGCATGAACGCGGGCGACATGATTGGCGAGGTGGCCCTGGCCATCGAGATGGGCGCTGACGAGGTCGACATCGGCAAGACCATCCACCCGCACCCGACGCTGGGCGAAAGCATCGGCCTGGCGGCTGAGGCTGCGCACGGTTCGTGTACCGACTTGCCGCCGGTCAAGAAGAAGTGAGCCGCCTGTGCTGAGATCGCTGCGGCTTGCGTGAGGCCGCCCCGACTGGGGCTGGCCTGACGTGGCAACGGGGCGCCACCGTGTTTGCGGTGGCGCCCCGTTGTGCTTTGGGCCCTGGCGGGGCGTCAGAACGAGCCGGTGACCTGCGAAGAGTTCTTGCTGCTCTTGGTGCCGGCAAAGTTGTTGCTCAGGATGACCTTGGCGTAGACCTCGTCCTGGCTTTCCCAGTCTTCATCCAGCTCGGCGCCCTTGTTGAGCGTGGCCTGGAAGGTGCCGGTTTCCTGGGCGGTGATGGTGCCGTCCGGGTAAGAGCGGGTGATGGGGTAGATGAAGAGCTTGTCGTCACCACCGTTCAGGCCCGAATCGGCGCCCCACAGTTCGCAGCGCACGCTGTAGAGGTTGGGGAACTGCTTGAGCAGGTTGAGGTCGCCCTGGCTGAAGTTGAGCTTGTAGGTGACGACGGGCGTGACCTTGCCACTGCTGACGGTGATCTTGAGGCTGACGGATTGGATGCTGGCCATGGTGTGCTCCTTGTGGCTTGAGGGTTGAGGTTGGCCGCGCAGCGTCGGTGCAGCTAGACACCCGCCTGGCCCATGCCTGTGGGCGTCGATCGCGTTCAGGCATGGGGCATTGTTCAAAGGGGGGCGATGCGCTCCCATCCCTAAGGTCGCGTTCGGGCTGCTGTGGGATCCCTAGCTCTAGGCCCCACCGATGGGGGGCTGGGTTGGGGTCGCAGCTTCAGTGGAAATCCCGGCTGTGCGTGATCAGGCTGCCCAGCATGGGCGTCAGATCCCGCAGGTGCTGGGCAATGAGGTGGCGCACCTCGCCCTCGCGTTGCCACACGCCATACACGGCCATCAGTCGCGCGCCGATCAGCACGGGGCGGAAGCGGTCGCGGATGGCGCGCCACACGATGACGTTGACCGTGCCCGTTTCGTCTTCCAGGGTGACGAAGACCA
>JBEEJT010000182.1:0-4179 GCA_041169085.1 Pseudomonadota bacterium
TTGCCTTTCCTGGCCCCGCGCAGTTACCTCTACGGCGACATCGGCCCCGACTACAAACTGGATGGCGTCAACGTCGACGCCTTCACCTACCCGGCTTTTCCGGTGGTGTCACGGGCTTTCAACGGTCACATCAGCAGCGCGGTGCTCACGCCGAGGGTGCGCCGCTTCCAACCTGACTTGGTGCTGGCCTACTGGGTCTACCCGGATGGCTATGCCGCGCTTCGAACGGCGAAGGCCTTGGGGGTCCCCTGCGTGGTGGGGGCGCTGGGCTCCGACATCCATGTGCGCGATGGCCTCAATGCCAAGATGACCCGCTGCACCATCCAGGGCGTGGACGCCTTGCTGACGGTGAGTGAAGCCATGCGGCAAACCGCCATCCAGACCTTCGGCGCAGCGCCCGAGCGCGTGCACACCATCGTCAACGGCTTCAACACCGCGATCTTCCACGCCCGAGACCAAGCTCAATGTCGAGCCAAGTTCGGCATTGGGCCGGATGAAAAGCTGGTGATCTACGTGGGCCGTTTTGTCGAGGCCAAGGGCATGCGTGAGCTCATCGCCGCCTTCCAGCAAATGGCGGGTACCGACCCCAAACTCCGGCTGGCCTTGGTGGGCGACGGGGTGATGGGCGAGGAACTGATGGCCATGGTCGCTGCCACCGGCCTCAAAGACAGGGTGTACCTGCCTGGCGGCTTGCCCCCCGAGCAAGTGGCGGAGTGGATCGGCGCCAGTGACGTGCTCACCCTGCCGAGTTGGTCTGAGGGCTACCCCAATGTGGTGGTGGAAAGCGTCGCCTGCGGCCGACCCGTCGTGGCCACCGATGTGGGCGGCACCCGCGAGATCCTGCACGACGACAACGGGATCCTGACCCGGCCTCGCGACGTGGCGTCTCTGGTGGACGGGCTCACTCGCGCGTTGACCCGTCCATGGGACCATCGCGCCATTGCAGCCGCGATGCGCCGCACCTGGGACGATGTCGCCGTGGAAACGCTGGCTGTGTGCGAGCAGGTGCTCTCCGCCAGCCGTTCACGCTGAGCGCAAGGCGGCCTTGAAGGCCGCGAACGCACGCTCCAGGCCTTCCCGTGTGCTCACCCGCTGCTTCCAGCCTATGGCCTGCAAGGCCGCGTTGGAATAGCGGATCGGCCGATACATGGACTCCACCACATAAGGCGTGAACACCGCTGGCAACTGCCCCTTGGACTTGCGGTGATAGCGCCCAAGCAAGGTGGAGCCCCAGTGGAAGGCCCAATAGGGCACGGGCAGACAACGCAGCGGCTCCACCTCCTGGCGATAACGCTTCAGGTATTGCGCGCAAGTGGGCAGGTCGTCGTCGACCACGCTGAAAGCACTGCCGGCAGGCGCATGCAGCACGGCAGAGGCGACCGCGTCGGCACAGTTGTCGACGTAAGTCAGTGGCAACAAGGCCTTGCCACCCAGGCTGACGAACAGCCCCATGGCGCGGATGCCCACCCGCGAAGACAGGGCGCCGCCGCCGGGGCCGTAAATCACCCCCGGGCGCAACACCACGGATTCGAAACCGTAGCGGCGCTGGTACTCATTGAACATCTGCTCCTGGCGCGTCTTGGCATAGCCGTACGAGCCCCGCGCCACACCCGTTTCCTCCAAGGGCACGCGCTCGTCGAGCACCTGACCCGCCTTGAGCACGCTGGCCTTGTAGACCGCAAACGAACTGATCAACACCACGCGCCGCACGCCCGCCTCGCCCACCGCATCCAGCAGGTTGCGGGTGGCCAGCACCGTGTTGGCAAACATGTCCGCCGCAGCCCCCTTCATGCCGGCCGCAGCGTGGACCACCACGTCTGCGCCCTGCACCAAAGCAGGCAAAGTGCCTTTGGACAGCAGGTTGGCCTGAGCCACCTCGATTTGTGCGCCTGGGTATTGCTCGCGCAAGGCCTCGACCATCCCCTTGGGTGGCGCCTGCCGCACATGGACGCACACATGCTGGACGCCCATGCGCAGCAAACTGTCGACGATGCGTCGCCCCAGAAAACCACCGGCCCCGGTGACCAAGACTTTCATTTCGAAGCCTCCACGCCAATCACGATCTGGTCGATCAGCTTGCAAACGCGTGCGATGTGTGCCGGCGGGATGGGGTCAACGCCCTTGCCTTCCACCGCGTCATAGAAGCGGTCCAGGAGCACCCGCATGCATTGGAAATAATGGAACTCATAGCGGCGGAACAACTGCAGGTTGCGCCAGCCGTTTCGCATGAACTGGCGCGCCTGCACCCAAGGAGGGAAAAGCCGCCCCAGCGAGCTGGGTTGGGTCCACCTGGCGCTTTGCACCAGGGTCCGGATCCCGTAGTCCAACTCGACCGTGTCCTTGCTCCCCACCACCCGCAGGGTGTGCGCCACCGGCCGGCCGTGAGAACTCACCAGGCCTGCCACCGTCACCCCAGCGGTGGACTTCAGCATGAAACGGAGCTCGTCGGGCATCGCGTCCAGCATGGGGTTGCCGCAAGCGGGGCGACGGCGAAACGCCAGGACCTTCACTTCCGCATCGTCGTCAACATGGGCAACCACCTTCGCGAGCACGTGGTCCAGCACGTTGTGGAACAGCTTGCCCGGCAGCCGATGCACCCAGTGGTTGGGGTCGGCCATGACCGCCATCCCATAGTCACCCGAGAGGTTGTAGCCGTAATGGGTGTCCATGTGGACCACTTCGCCCAAGGCCCCCTTCTGCAACAACTGCTCCAGCGCCAGGCCGGGTGGCTCGAAGTTGTACAGGTAGTTGACCGACACCCGCTTGCCCACCTGCGCTGCGCGATCCAGGATGATTTGGGCTTCAGCCGCCGTCAGCGCAAACGGCTTTTCCACGAACACGTGGCACCCCGCATCCAGGGCTGCACAAGCGATGGCAACGTGCGAGTCGGGCGGCGTGGCGATGTGCACCACATCAGGCTTGGCCACCCGCAGCATGTCGTGCAAATCGGTGAACCGGCCTTCGATGCCCATTCGGGTGGCCAACTGCTCCACCATCAAGGGCTCACGGTCACACACCGCGATCACCTCACCCCGACCGATTGCCCTGATTTGCTCTACATGGCCGTCGGCAATCTTGCCGCAGCCGACCACTGCCACCCTCAACATGCATCACCCGATCGTTGCCTTGATCACCCCATGATAGTCGAGCGGGCATGCAGCCAAGGCGCTTCTGAGCCCAATGTGGTCCCCCTGGCCAAGCGGGTGGCGCCAAAAAAAACTGGCCGTCCCGGGACGGCCAGTTCGCGCCAGTGGCTCAACAGGTCACTTGGAAGCCTTCCACTTCGCCACCAGAGCGCGGAGCGCCTCGGGCGGGTTTTGGGGCTCGGTCATGCCGTTGCCCGTCTGGCTGTTGATGCCGTGGCAGCTTGCACACACGCGCACTTCACCAGGCGCAAACGACACCCAGGACTTCTCGCGCACCACGGGCTTGCCGTCCGGCGCCACCAATTGCCAGGTCAAGGCACGGCCAGCAGGCACGAAGGCCGCCATGGAGCCGTCCTTGCCGACCTGGACACCGCCGGCAGGCTGCGTGGCAGACGGGTACCACTTCTCGATGTCTGTGTGCACCGTGTTGTTGTGGATCGGTCGGGCATAGACACGTCGACCAGGCGTCTTGCCATTGCCATAGCCGCGGGTCAGGTCCCCCTGGAAGATCTGCAAAGCGCTGATGTCATACACCTTGCCGGGCTTCACCTTGTTTTCCACGCCACCCGGCACCCGCAGGTTGTAGGGCTGCGACACGTCTGCGCGGTCACGCAGGGTCATGTTGCGTGAGACGATCAGCGCCAACCGCTTGCTGGCCAGCCAATTGCGCAACTCGGTTTCGTCCACACCCATCTCGGTCAGGATCTTCTTCTCCACGTCGGGAATCGGCGACTTGGCCGACACCGGACGCGGCCGGGCACGCACTTCCACCGCATCGTGCTCGTTGAGCGGGCCGGTGTACTGCACCGGGCTGGCTGCGTCGGTCCAATACAGGATGTCCTTGATGATGCCGCCCGTCAGGGAGGGGCCGGCAATCATGTCCTTGCCGCCGTTGAGCGGGTTGGGAATGAGCTTCTTGAGTTGCAGCTTGTACAGGTGGTAGTCGCGATTGAGGCGGTACTCCGGCGTGTGACTGACCACGATGCTGCCATCGGACAGGCGCAGCGGGCTCCGGTAATGCCCCGTCATGGTG
>JBEEJT010000183.1:0-14384 GCA_041169085.1 Pseudomonadota bacterium
CAGATCGAGCTGGTTCTTCGCGTCCAGGTAATAGCCGGCTTCGGTCACCGTGAACGACACGATGCGCGTGGTGGTTTCGGCACCACAAGCCACCAGGCCGCTCAGGTCAGGGTCGTGGGGGATCACGCGCTGGATCGAGCCGATGCGCGTGTAGACGTGCTCACCCGCGGGCGAGATGGTCTCCAGCGTGTAGGCGCCACCCTGGGCCTGCAAGGCCGCGATGGTGTCGGCCATGTCGGGGCGGATGTGGCCACCGGCCAGCACCCAGCGGGTGTCGCCCTGTTGGTGCAGCAGGTGCTGGTAGACGGCCTGGTGCGCCCGGTGGAACGAGCCCAGGCCCAGGTGCAGCATCACGAAAGGTTGAGGGGTGCTCATGGCGTGGTTCCGTTTCAGGCTGGGGCTCAGGCGGCGTTGGGCACGGCAGGTGCCCCGGTGCGGGTCACGCGGCCGTCGGCATCGAACAAGTGGGCGGCTTCGGTGTCGATCGACACCCCGACACGGTCGCCCGCACGCAGCCCGGAGCGGGTGGCCTGGCGCGACACCAGTTGGGCGCCTCGGTCGGTGCGCACATACAGCAGGGTCTCGGCGCCCAGGGCTTCGACCAGCTCCACGGTGGCGGGCAACAAGGTGTGGTGCTCTGCGGCCACGCTCACGCTTTCAGGGCGCAGGCCGATGTGCCCATTCGGCGGCACCACCAGGCGGCTCATGCTTGCGAACTCGGGCAGGCTTTCGGCCTTGACCACGTTCATCTGTGGTGTGCCGATGAACTGGGCCACGAACTGGTTGGCCGGCTTGTCGTACAGGTCCAGCGGCGTGCCCACCTGCTCGATCAGGCCGTCGCGCAGCACCACCACGCGGTCGGCCAGGGTCATGGCCTCCACCTGATCGTGGGTGACGTAGATGGTGGTGGCGCCCAACTCACGGTGCAGCCGGGCGATCTCCACGCGGGTCTGGCCGCGCAGCGCCGCATCCAGGTTGGACAAGGGTTCGTCGAACAAGAACACCTTGGGGTTGCGCACGATGGCGCGGCCAATGGCCACACGCTGACGCTGGCCACCTGACAGCTCTTTGGGCGTGCGCTGCAGGTAGTTGCTCAGGTTCAGGATCTCGGCGGCCTTCTCGACTTTTTGCTTGATCACGGCCGGGTCTGCCTTGGCCAGCTTGAGTGCGAAGCACATGTTCTCGTACACCGTCATGTGCGGGTACAGCGCATAGCTCTGGAACACCATGGCCAGGTCGCGTTGCGACGAGGGCGCGTCGGTGATGTCGCGGCCGTCGAGCAGCAAGCGGCCGTCGCTCACCTCTTCCAGCCCGGCGATCAGGCGCAACAGCGTGGACTTGCCGCAGCCCGACGGGCCCACGAAGACGATGAACTCGCCCTTCTCGATCTGGAGATCGACGCCCTTGATGGTGTGCACCGGGCCGAAGTGCTTCTGGATGCCCTGGAGTTGAAGGAAGGCCACGGGGCTTCTCCTCATGAAAAATGAGACAAGTTTCGAGTTGCCCGTCCGCTTGCCAGCGGACGCCGCGGAGCCGGCTTTGCCGGGCCGCTGGCGGCGCCCCCTTGAGGGGGAGCGCCAAAGGCGCTACGGGGGTGGGTCATTTCACGGCGCCGAAGGTGAGGCCTTGGACCAGTTGCTTCTGGCTGAACCAGCCGAACACCACGATCGGTGCGATGGCCATCAGCGAGGCCGCCGACAACTTGGCCCAGAACAGGCCCTCAGGGCTGGAGTACGACGCGATCAGCGTGGCCAGCGTGCCCGCCTTGGCCGAGCTGAGGTTGAGCGACCAGAAGGCCTCGTTCCAGCTCAGCACCAGACACAGCAGGCCGGTGGCCGCCAGGCCGCCCATGCCCAGCGGCAGCAGCACCAGACGGGCCTCCTGCCACAGCGTGGCGCCGTCCATGCGGGCCGCCTCCAGGATCTCGTGCGGGATGTCCTTGAACTGCGAATACAGCATCCACACCATGATGGGCAGGTTGCTCAAGGTGAACACGATGATCAGGCCCAGCTGGGTGTCCAGCAGGTGAGACTTCTGCGCCAGCACATAGATGGGCACCAGTGCGCCCACGGCCGGCATCATCTTCGTGGACAGCATCCACATCAGGATGTCTTTGGTGCGCGGGCCCTTGAAGAAGGCCATCGCATACGCAGCCGGTGCGGCGATCATCAACCCGATCACGGTGGACAGCACGCTGGTGATCACCGAGTTCTTGGCGAACAGCAGGTAATCGCTGCGCTCTTCCACTTCCCGGAAGCTCTCCAGCGTGGGGCTGAAGAACAACTCGGGCGGCACGGCAATGGCCTGCAGCTCGGTCTTGAAGGCCGTCAGGATCAGCCATGCCAGCGGGAAGAACAGCAGCGCGGTCACCGACCAGGCCACCAAGGTGCGCACGATCAGCGCGAGGGGGAACTTGCGGGGGCGAGCCATGCGCGTCACTCCAGGTTCTTGCCGACCATGCGGATCAGGAAGGCGGCCGCGATGTTGGCCAGCACCACCGCGAACAGCGCGCCGGCCGAGGCCACGCCCGCATCGAAGTTCAGCAAGGCCTGCTTGAAGATCAGGAAGGCCACGTTGGTGCTCGCGTCACCCGGGCCGCCACCCGTGGTCGTGTAGATCTCGGCGAACACGCTGAGCAGGAAGATCAGCTCGATCATCACCACCACGGCCACCGATCGGCCCAGGTGGGGCAGGATCATGTAGCGCAGCTGCTGCAGGTAGTTGGCGCCATCCATGCGGGCGGCCTCTAGCTGCTCGCGGTTGAGCGACTGCAGCGCCGTCATGAAGATCAACGTGGCAAAGGGCAGCCACTGCCAGCTGATCATGATGATCACGCTCATCAAGGGGTGATCGGTCAGCCAGTCCACGGGCTGGGCACCGAAGAAGGTCCAGACCTGGGCCAGCACGCCATAGATGGGGTTCATCATCATGTGCTTCCACAGCAGGGCGTTCACCGTGGGCATGACGAAAAAGGGCGAGATCAGCAACACCCGCACCAGGCCGCGGCCAGGGAAGGGCTCATCGATCAACAAGGCAATGGCCACGCCCAGCACCACGGTGGCCACGATCACGCTGCCCAGCAGCAGGCAGGTGTTCAGCACCGCCGCCCCGAAGGACGGGTCGGTCAGGAAGTACTCGAAGTTCTCGATGCCGGCAAAGCCCGTGACATCGGGTTGCATCAGGTTGAATCGGATCAGGCTGAAGTAGACCGTCATCACCAGCGGCACGATCATCCACAGGAAGAGCGTGCCCACGGCCGGCGCCAACAACAGGCGAGGCAGGAGTCGAGGCTTTTTGTTCATGGGCGTCCTCAGCGGCCGGCCCCCTGGTGAACAGGGAGCCGGCGCACATCACGCTGGGTGGCGCGCGCCGAAGCGCGGCGCCGTCAGGCGAAGGTCAGGGCAGGCTGACCACTCACTTGTAGTAGCCGGCCTTCTTCATTTCGCGTTCGGCAGCGGTCTGGCCTGCGTTCAAGGCGTCGTCCACCGAAGTCTTGCCCGCCAGCACGGCACTCATCTGCTGCCCCACGGCGATGCCGATCGACTGGAACTCGGGGATGGCCGCGAACTGCACGCCCACATACGGGCTCTTGGGCAGGGTCGAGTCGTTGGGGTTGGCGCTGGAGATGGCCACCATTTCTGCCGCAGCGAACTTCGCGGCGCGCTGGAACTCAGCCGTGGCGTAAGTCGACTTGCGGGTGCCGGTCGGCACATTGGCCCAGCCGTTGGTTTTGGCCACCAGTTGGATGTACTCCTTCGACGTGGCCCAGCTGATGAACTTCTTGGCGGCATCGACCTTTTGAGAACCGGCCGGGATGGCCAGGTTCCACGACCACAGCCAGTTGGCGCCCTTGGGCGTCGCTTGCGTGGGCGATTGCGCAAAGGCCACCTTGTCGGCCACCTTCGATTGCTTCGGGTCGGAGATGAAGGAAGCCGCGATGGTGGCGTCCACCCACATCCCGCACTTGCCGGCGTTGAACAAGGCCAGGATCTCGTTGAAGCTGTTGGACGACGAGCCCGGGGGGCCGTAGTTCTTCAGCAAGTCGCTGTAGAAGGTGATGGCGTCCTTCCACGGCTTGGCGTTGATCTGCGGCTTCCAGGCCATGTCGAACCATTGGCCGCCAAAGGTGTTCACCAAGGTGGTCAGGAAGGCCATGTTGTCGCCCCAGCCCGGCTTGCCGCGCAGGCAGATGCCGTACACGCCGTTCTTCGGGTCGTGCATCTTGGCGGCCAGGTCCTTGATCTGCCCCCAGGTGGGGCGCTCGGGCATCTGGAAGCCGGCCTTGTCCGCCAGGTCCTTGCGGTACATGAGCATGGAGCTTTCACCGTAGAACGGCGCGGCGTACAGCGTGCCGTTGGCCGACAGGCCATTGCGCATGGCTGGCAGCAGGTCGTTCACGTCGTAAGCGGCGTCGAAGTTCAGGGGCGTCAGCCAACCCTTTTTGCCCCAGATGGGCGCCTCGTACATGCCGATCGTCATCACGTCGAACTGGCCGCCCTTGGTGGCGATGTCGGTGGTCACGCGCTGGCGCAGCACACCTTCTTCCAGGGTCACCCACTTCAATTTGATGTCGGGGTTGGCCTTCTCGAACTGCTTGCTGAGTTTCTCCATCTCGATCATGTGGCCGTTGTTCACGGTAGCGATGACGAGTTCGGTGGCGGCTTGCGCGCCCAGGGTGGCCACGCCAAATGCCAGGGCCAGTGCGGTCTTCAGCTTCATCTTGGGTCTCCAGCGGGGGTGAATTGAGATTGCTGTTTGGACGAGCGTCGGCGTCGAGGCCGAGCGGAGCAAGAATAGTGGTGCTCAGTTGCGCATGCCTATACCCACGCCGTCACAAGCGGTACGAAATTGCGCAAAAGTGCAGGTGGTTTCCCTAAAGAATGGAATGGCGTACCAGTGTGGTGTCCATTTGTGTGTGAAGCAGCACGTGGATAGCAGGCCCTTGGGGTTCTCCAGGCGGCGCACAATGGCCCCATGGCCCTGAAGAACCTGCTGCATCGCATCCGCCCCGACACGGGCGGCGAGTCTCATCCTGAGCGCGTGCGCGTGCTCATGGTCTGCATGGGCAACATCTGCAGAAGCCCCACAGCTGAAGGCGTGTTGCGGGCCAAATTGCAGGCGGCCGGTTTGCACGACAGGGTGGAGGTCGATTCGGCCGGCACCCACGCTTACCACGTGGGCCACGCGCCAGACCCCCGCTCGGTCAAACACGCCTTGCAGCGCGGTTACGACCTCTCGGGCTTGCGTGCGCGCAAGGTGCAGCCGCAAGACTTCTCTCGTTTCGATTTGCTGCTGGCCATGGACTGGGACAACCTGGCCTTGCTGGAAGAAGCCTGCCCCACACCAGAACAACGCCGGCGACTCTTGCGCCTGGTGGCATTTGTGCCCCAGCAGTCGGCCTGGGCAGGAGCTCAAACCGTGCCTGACCCGTATTACGGCGGGCCGCAAGGCTTTGAGCACGTGCTGGACCTGGTGGAATCGGCCTGCGACGGCCTGGTGCTGCACCTCAAAGACCTGATCGCCAACAGGGACAAAGCCCAGCCGTCCGGGTCGACGTGAGCCTGGGTCTGTGCGCCCGCCCGACAAGCCCGACAAACGCGCCAGTCCTTGGCCGCCACATTGGCGCAAGGCAGACACAAGGCTGACACACGGCGGGCAACCAGGGGAATCCGACGCCGGGCAGGGCCGCAGCCAGGGGCGCCCACGCAGGTTGGCCCGAATCTTGATTGATTTCCTCAATCACTGCGATCAACCGATGGTGCGGGTTTGCCCGCTGTTGGTAGTTGACTAAAACAGTGGGTTTCCTTATGATTCTTCCATCGAACGGTCGTGCCACCCGCTGGCCCGTCGGAGATCCCGACGGGGCGGCGCAGGCTAGCCAACACCTACACCTGAGGTGGCGCCCCGGTTCCTGACCCAGGAGAAAAAGCAATGCGTCTGACTACCAAAGGCCGATTCGCCGTCACGGCGATGATCGATCTGGCCTTGCGCGAGCACACCGGCCCTGTGGCCCTGGCTGCCATCAGCCAACGTCAACAGATTTCACTGTCGTACCTCGAACAACTGTTCGGCAAGCTGCGTCGCCACGAACTGGTCGAGAGCACCCGCGGCCCAGGCGGCGGTTACTCCTTGGGCCGCAAGGCCGAAGACATCACGGTGGCCGACATCATTGTGGCGGTCGATGAGCCCATCGACGCGACCGGCTGTGGCGGCAAGGAAAACTGCATGGGCGACGATGGCGCCCGCTGCATGACCCACGACCTGTGGACGGCCTTGAACAACAAGATGATCGAATACCTCGATTCGGTCAGCTTGCGCAAGCTGGTGGACGACCAGCTCGCCAAGGGCGTCTCGATCGAGGCCCAGCCGATCAAGCGCGCCATTTCCACCCAGCCGGTGGTCAAGCCGATCAAGGTCACGGCCCCCAACTCCGTGTTCGCACTCGGCGCCGCCCTCACCAAGTGAGCTGGGGCACCCCTGGTCAGATCAGGGGTGTCGGACAAGACGGATAATTCGGGTTCTCCCCCGGGGCGACGCGGTCAGCTGCGACGCTCTGCGGGCAACCTTTGCATCAACGTGAATCAAGCGGATGCCCAGGCGGTTCGGTCTGCCTGGCGTCAGCGTGTGTGAGTCCCCATGGACATGACCCCGCATTTCCCGATCTACATGGACTACGGCGCCACCACGCCGTGCGACCCCCGCGTCGTTGACGCCATGATCCCCTGGCTGCGCGAGCACTTCGGCAACCCGGCGTCGCGCACCCACGCCTACGGCTGGGAGGCGGAAGAAGCCGTCGAGCGCGCCCGCACCCAGGTCGCCGAGCTGATCGGTGCCGACCCGCGCGAAATCGTCTGGACCTCGGGTGCCACCGAGTCCAACAACCTGGCCATCAAGGGCGCCGCGCAGTTCTACAAGAGCCGCGGCAAGCACATCATCACGGTCAAGACCGAGCACAAGGCCGTGCTCGACACCGTGCGTGAACTCGAGCGCCAAGGCTTCGAAGCCACCTACCTCGACGTCAAGGAAGACGGCCTGCTGGACATGGACGCCCTGAAGGCCGCCATCCGCCCGGACACCATCCTGATCTCGGTCATGTACGTGAACAACGAGATCGGCGTCATCCAGGACATCCCCGCCATCGGCGCGCTGTGCCGTGAGAAGGGCATCGTCTTCCACGTGGACGCCGCCCAGGCCACCGGCAAGATCGACATCGACCTGGCCAAGCTGCCCATCGACCTGATGAGCCTGGCCTCGCACAAGACCTACGGCCCCAAGGGCATCGGTGCCCTGTACGTGCGCCGCAAGCCACGCGTGCGCCTCGAAGCGCAGATGCACGGCGGTGGCCACGAGCGCGGCATGCGTTCGGGCACCTTGCCCACCCACCAGATCGTGGGCATGGGCGAAGCCTTCCGCATCGCCAAGGAAGAGATGCACGCCGAGAACGAGCGCATCCGTGGCCTGCAGCAGCGCCTGCTGGCTGGCTTGCAAGGCATCGAGCAGATCTTCGTCAACGGTGACCTGACCCAGCGCATCCCCCACAACCTGAACGTCTCGTTCAACTACGTGGAAGGCGAGTCGCTGATCATGGGCATCAAGGGCATCGCCGTGTCGTCGGGCTCGGCCTGCACCTCGGCCAGCCTGGAGCCCAGCTACGTGCTGCGCGCCCTGGGTCGCTCGGACGAGCTGGCGCACAGCTCGCTGCGCATGACGATCGGCCGCTTCACCACGGAAGAAGAAGTCGACTACGTCGTCAACACCTTGAAGGACCGCGTGGCCAAGCTGCGCGAGCTGTCCCCCCTGTGGGACATGTACAAAGACGGGATCGACCTGAGCACGATCCAGTGGTCGGCACACTGAGGACAAGAACATGGCATACAGCGACAAGGTCATTGACCACTACGAAAACCCCCGCAACGTCGGTTCGTTCGAAAAGGGCGACGAGTCCGTGGGCACCGGCATGGTCGGCGCCCCCGCTTGCGGCGACGTCATGAAGCTGCAGATCAAGGTCAACCCCAGCACCGGCGTGATCGAAGACGCCCGCTTCAAGACCTATGGCTGCGGCTCGGCCATCGCCTCCAGCTCGCTGGTGACCGAATGGGTGCGCGGCAAGACGCTGGACGAGGCCCTGTCGATCAAGAACACGCAGATCGCCGAAGAGCTGGCCTTGCCCCCGGTCAAGATCCACTGCTCGATCCTGGCCGAAGACGCGATCAAAGCCGCCGTCAACGACTACAAGACGAAAAATGCAGCCTGACACCGCTTCCGCCTCGTGCACCAGCGGCCCCGAACGGGGCCCGCTGGCCGACCTGGGCCAGGCCACCGCAGACATGCGCGTGTCCCTGACCGAGGCTGCCGCTCGCCACATCCAGCGCTACATCGGCCGCCGGGGCAAGGGCATCGGCATCCGCCTGGGCGTGAAGACCACCGGCTGCTCGGGCCTGGCCTACAAGATCGAGTTCGCTGACGAAGCCGCGCCGGAAGACGTGGTCTTCGAAGAGCAAGGCGTCAAGATCCTGGTCGACCCGAAGAGCCTGCCGTACATCGACGGCACCGAGCTCGACTTCGTGCGCGAAGGCCTCAACGAAGGCTTCAGGTTCAACAACCCCAACGAGCGCGACCGCTGTGGTTGCGGCGAGTCCTTCCGGATCTGACCGACCGGCAAGACGGCACGCACCTTGCGTTGAAACAGGCCCCACCTCACCGATGGTGGGGTTTGCCTTTTTCAACCCCGAGCTGGATTGGCCATGAACATCGACGCCGACGACTTCACCCTGCTGGGCCTGCCCCGCGCCTTCACCCTGGACCGCGCCAAGCTCGATGCCGCCTGGAAAGAGCTGCAGGCCCGCGTGCACCCCGACCGCTTCGCCGCAGAGGGCGCTGCTGCCCAACGCGTGGCCATGCAATGGGCCGTTCG
This sequence comes from Pseudomonadota bacterium, assembly GCA_041169085.1. Classification (GTDB taxonomy): domain Bacteria; phylum Pseudomonadota; class Gammaproteobacteria; order Burkholderiales; family Burkholderiaceae_C; genus Aquabacterium. Next base: position 8,915 of record JBEEJT010000183.1, read on the forward strand.
CGTCAATGAAGCGCACCAGCGCCTCAAAGACCCGCTCAAGCGCGCCGCCTACCTGTGCGAGCTGGCCGGGGTCTCGGTGCAAGCCGAGAACAACACGGCCATGCCGGGCGCCTTCCTGATGCAGCAAATGCAGTGGCGCGAGGCCCTGGAAGAGGCTTCGGGCGTGGCCGACATCGAAGCCCTGTCGGACGAGGTGCGAGGCCACCGCAAGGCCCGCCTGGCCCAGGTGGCCCAGTTGCTGGATGCCGCTGCCCCCGCCGCCGACGCCGTGCGGGCCGCTGCGCAAGAAGTGCGTGCCCTCATGTTCATCGACCGCCTGGGCGACGAGATCGACGCCCGGCTCGAACAACTCGAAGACAGCGCCTGACCGGCGCCGCGCGGCCTGCTGCCGCAACCCACACCCATGGCCCTGCTGCAAATCTCCGAACCCGGACAATCCGCCGACCCCCACCAGCGCCGCATCGCGGTGGGCATCGACCTGGGCACCACGCACTCGCTGGTGGCCGCCGTGCGCCACGGCAGCGCCGAGTGCCTGCCTGACGAACAAGGCCGCATCATCCTGCCCTCGGCCGTGCGCTACCACAGTGGCCCCAACGGCCAGGTGCGCCGCCAGATCGGTCACGACGCCCTGGCCGCGCAGGCCGAAGACCCGGTCAACACCGTGGTGTCGGTCAAGCGCTTCATGGGCCGCAAGCTCGCTGACCTGGGCGACACCCGCCGCCTGCCTTACGACCTGGAAGACACGCCAGGCATGGTGCACGTCAAGACCGTGGCCGGCAGCAAGAGCCCGGTCGAGGTTTCGGCCGAGATCCTGGCCAGCCTGCGCCAGCGCGCCGAAGACACCTTCGATGGCGAGCTGTTCGGTGCCGTCATCACGGTGCCGGCCTATTTCGACGACGCCCAGCGCCAGGCCACCAAGGACGCGGCCCAGATGGCCGGCCTCAACGTGCTGCGCCTGCTCAATGAGCCCACCGCTGCCGCGATCGCCTATGGCCTGGACAACAGTGCTGAAGGCCTCTACGCCATCTACGACCTGGGCGGTGGCACCTTCGACATCTCGCTGCTGCAGCTCAGCCGTGGCGTGTTCGAGGTGGTGGCCACCGGCGGCGATTCGGCCCTGGGTGGCGACGACATCGACCACGCCTTGGCCGACCACGTGCTGGGCCTGGCCGCCATCCAGACCGTCACCCCGCAAGACAAGCGCGCCGTGCTGGTCGCGGCCCGCACCGCCAAAGAAAAGCTGTCGACCGATGGCAGCACCCACGTGAGCTGCGCGCTGTCCACCGGCATGGTGTCGGTGCGCGTCACGCGCGAGCAGCTGGCCGAGATCGCCAAGCCGCTGATCGACAAATCACTGGCGGCCGTCAAGCGCGTGCTGCGCGACGCCAAGACCAAGCCAGACGAAGTCAAGGGCGTGGTGATGGTGGGCGGCTCGACCCGCATGCCTGCCGTGCGCGACGCCGTGGGCGCCTACTTCGGCCAGCCCCCACTGACCGACCTGAACCCCGACGAGGTGGTGGCCCTGGGTGCTGCCATCCAGGCCAACCAGCTGGCCGGCAACAACCAGCAAGGCGAGCTGCTGCTGCTCGATGTGCTGCCGCTGTCGTTGGGCCTGGAGACCATGGGTGGCCTGGTGGAGCGCATCATCCCGCGCAACACCCCCATCCCCAGTGCGCGTGGCCAAGACTTCACCACCTTCAAGGATGGGCAAACCGCCCTGGCTGTGCACGTGGTGCAAGGCGAGCGCGACCAGGTTGAGCACTGCCGCTCGCTGGCGCGCTTCGAGTTGCGCGGCATCCCGCCCATGGCCGCAGGTGCCGCACGCATCCGCGTGAGCTTCCAGGTCGATGCCGACGGCCTGCTGAGCGTGTCGGCCAAAGAGATGCTCTCGGGCGTCGAGGCGTCTGTCGTCGTCAAGCCCAGCTATGGCCTGAGCGACGATCAAGTGGCCCACATGCTGCGTGAAGGCTTTGCCACCGCCAAAGAAGACATGGCCGACCGCGCCTTGCGCGAAGCCCGTGTCGAGGCCGAGCGCATGCTCGAAGCCACCCGCACCGCGCTGGCCGCCGATGGCGACCTGCTCAGCGCGCAGCAACGCGCCGAGATCGACGAGCTGATGGCCCAGATCGGCAGCCGCTGCGACCGTGGCGACCTGCAAGCCCTGGAATCGGCCACGCAAGCCTTGGCCAAGGGCACCGAAGGCTTTGCCGCCGAACGCATGAACCGCAGCATCCGCCAGGCCCTGGCGGGCCGCCAGGTCGATCAGCTCTGACTTTTAGAATCGCGCCATGCCCACCATCAAGATCCTGCCCCACGCGACGCTGTGCCCCGAGGGCAAGACCATCACCGCCGCACCCGGCACCAGCATCTGCGAGGCCTTGCTGGAAAACCACATCGAGATCGAGCACGCTTGTGACATGAGCGCTGCGTGCACGACGTGTCATGTCATCGTCCGCCAGGGCTTCAACAGCCTCAACGAGATCGAAGACACCGAAGAAGACCTGCTGGACCGCGCCTGGGGCCTCGAAGCCGATTCGCGCCTGAGCTGTCAGGCTTTCGTGGCGGGTCAGGACCTCACCATCGAGATCCCCAAGTACACGATCAACCACGCACGCGAGAATCACTGACCCCCAAGCTCGCTGTGCTCGCGCCCCCCCGAGGGGGAACTGCCGGCCAGGGGCGGCCCGGCGCCGGCCCATTGAGACGCACTTGCCATGTCCAGACAAATCTTCCTTGACACCGAAACCACGGGCCTGAGCCCCGAGTCGGGCGACCGCATCATCGAAATCGGTTGTGTGGAGATGGTCAACCGCCGGCTGACCGGCAAGCACCTGCACTTCTACATCAACCCCGAGCGGCCCAACCACGAAGACGCCGTGCGCATCCACGGGCTGACCGACGAGTTCCTGGCGGACAAGCCGGTGTTCGCCACGCTGGTGGACGAGATCCTGGACTACTGCCGTGGTGCCGAGATCATCATCCACAACGCGGCCTTCGACATCGGCTTCCTCAACGCCGAACTGGCCCGCTGTGGCAAGGGCAAGTTCACCGACCACGTGGATGGCGTGATCGACAGCCTGCTGATGGCCCGCGAGATGTTCCCGGGCAAGAGCAACTCGCTGGACGCCTTGTGCCGTCGTCTGGAAGTCGACAACACCCACCGCACACTGCACGGCGCCTTGATGGACGCGGAGCTGCTGGCCGAGGTCTACATCAACATGACGCGCGGCCAGGACGCGCTGTTGATGGACGCCGAGGGCGACGACAACGGTTCGGGGCAGGGCGGCAGCGACCAGGCGGCTGTCGACCTCAGTGCCTTCAGCGTGCCCTTGTTGGGCCCGACCGACGACGAGGCCGCCGCCTTCGCCAAGATGTTGGAAGATGTCGACAAAGCGAGTGGCGGCAAAACTTTGTGGCGAACTTTGGAAACTGTGCTATAGTTCAAGTCTTCGCTGATCACTGCAGCAAACAACGCAAAACGTTGAAGCCGCAGAAACAGATCAGCTGGTGGACCCAGTCCCGAGACCCAGTTTCGGGCGGTTAGCTCAGCGGTAGAGCACTGCCTTCACACGGCAGGGGTCGCAGGTTCGAACCCTGCACCGCCCACCAAGAAAATCAAGCACTTAGCAGCGATGCTAAGTGCTTTTTTCTTGCCCGTTTCAAAATTTGGGACAATTTTGGGACAGTGGGGCAGCAGTCAGGCCTGGCACTCGCACTCAACCACCACATGAGGCGCAGATGGCAGCATTCGAGAAACGCGGGCAGTACTGGCGGGCCAAGATCCGCCGCAAGGGCTATCCAGAGCAAACACGCTCGTTCGACCTGAAGTCACAGGCCGAGGCCTGGGCGAGGTCCATCGAGAATGAGATGGACAAAGGCACCTTCGTTGATCGCACCGAGACGGAGAAGAACACCCTGGCAGACCTGATCGACCGTTACCTGAAAGAGGTGACGCCGTTGAAGCGCGGCAAGGACCCCGAGACGTCGCGGCTGAAGGCGTTGAGCCAGCGGCCTTTGGCCGCGCTCAAGATGAGCGCGCTGTCGAGCAAGCACATTGCTCAGTACCGTGACGAGCGGCTGAAAGAGGTGTCCGCCGGCACCATCAACAAAGAGCTGAACCACTTGGCCCACGTGATCGAAACTGGGCGCAGGGAGTGGGGCATCCAATTGCCTGAGAACCCGGTGCGCATGGTGCGGCGTCCGGCCGCGCCAAAGGCCCGTGACAGGCGTTTCAGGGAGGGGGAGGAGGCTCAGTTGCGGCTGGCCTGCGAAGACGCACGCAACCCCTTCTTGCTGCCGGTGATCGAGCTGGCCATTGAAACCGGCATGCGGCAGGGTGAGATCGTCGGGCTGCTGTGGCAGCACGTTGACCTGGCGGGGCGAGTGGCCCATCTTCCATTGACGAAAAACGGCGAGGCCAGGTCTGTGCCCTTGTCGCGCAAGGCGGGCGCTGTGCTGGCGGCGCTTCGGCCTTCAGAAGAGACGAAGTCTGGCCCGGTGTTCCCAGGGCTGACGACCGAGGCCATCAAGCGAGCCTTCATGCGGGCGTGTGATCGTGCCGAGCTCGTTGACTTCCACTTTCACGACCTGCGGCATGAGGCTACCAGTCGGCTGTTCGAGAAGGGGTTGAACCCGATGGAGGTGGCCAGCATCACGGGGCACAAGACCCTGCAGATGCTGAAGCGTTACACGCACTTGAACGCAGGCGATCTGGCCACGAAGCTGGACTAGCACTTCGGCGTGTGCCTGTTGTTTTCAAAAAGTGTTTCGCTATCAGCGAAAAATGTTTGACAGCACGACGCTGGTTCGCATACACTTGCAGCGCGGTTGCGGAGATTTGGTATCTCGTAGCAATGGAGGCTTAGGCCTCGTGGGGGCGAAAGCTCCTATCCAATCCCAGACCAGACGGGTGGGCGCGGGCTCTCGGGCACGTCTCTCCGGCAGGCAGGGGATAGCCGAGTCCGACGAGAGTCGGACTCGGGTAACAGGTTCGGGGGGAAAAGCGCGGTTTTCTCCTGGTTGTCGCTGATCACGAGCGTACGAGAGGCGTCTGACTTTGGTGGGATGGTCCTGCCTTGGTTTCAGGCGTCGCAACGTGAAAGGCTATACATGGCAACTAAAGAAACCGCAAAACCGTGTCCGTCAACTGACGGTAAGAAGTCGAAGGTCTTGATCCTCAAAGAGGTTCTTGGCTGGGCGGGATGGCTCTATCGGGTGTTTAACTTGGTGGATGATTCCTGGGACTGGTGTAAAGATCACTTCCAAGTGATCGTGGACTGGTTCGGCGACTTGTTGTGAGGTTGACTACTCCTGATCTTTTTACTTTTGAGGTTGTCATGTTGAACGAAGCACTTCGGCTTGTCCGGGCCTATCACGACATGTCACAGTCAGAGTTGAGTGTCCAGTTAGGCATTTCCAATTCATTTTTGTCGGAGATTGAGTCTGGCAAAAAACAGCCTACGCTAGATCT
>JBEEJT010000184.1:0-22741 GCA_041169085.1 Pseudomonadota bacterium
CAGCACTGGGTGAATGCTCTTGCTGCGCGAACGACTCGACCACGAAGGGCCAGGCCTGGGTGCTGACGAACACACACAAGGGCAGCAGCACCAGCAGGATGCCGATGACATCGACCCAAGCTTTGCCGCGCTCGCTCAAGCCACCAAAAACCACGTCCACCCGGACGTGCTCATTGAGCTTGAGCAGCATGGGCGCACCGGCAAACACAGCGAAGCCAAAGAGGTACCACTGCACCTCCAGCCAGGCATTGGAGCCGACGTTGAAGCCGTAGCGGATGCTCGCATTGCCAGCGCTGATCAGGCAAGCGGCCAGCAAGGCCCACGATGCCAGAACACCAGCCCAGTGCGACACCGCGTCCATCCAGCGGATGTAGGTCTGCATGCTTGGGCAACCGTGGTCAGTCGTCGAGCGCGACGGCCTGCATGTACAGCTTGGTCGAGCGCGCACCGCTGCGGCAGAACATCAGCAACGGGCGAGGCAAGTCCTTGAGCAACTGGGCGCAGGCCGCGATCTCTTCCGGCGACTGGTAGCCACCTTGAACCGGCAGGTGGGCGTAAGCCAGCCCTGCCGCCGCTGCGGCCTCGCCCATGGCGGCACCGGTGGGCTGCTCGGGGCCGCCCTCGAAATCAGGCCGGTTGTTGATCACCGATTTGAACCCCGCCTCGGCCGCGGCCTTCATGGCCTCGGGGGTGAGTTGGGGGGCTGCGTAGACGTCCTGGGCAATGGGTTGCAACTGCACGCTGTCGCTCATGGTGGCTCCGGGTTCAAGGTGGATGTGGATGGGCGCGATCTCGGGACACGGATGCAAGCCCCATGCCCTGCGAGCGGATCAGAGGCTCAGCCTGCCAGAGCCGCTTTCACGGCGGCAGAGACCAGGCCCATGTCGGCTTGGCCGGCGAGCTTTTGCTTGACGGCGCCCATGACCTTGCCCATGTCGCCTGGGCCTTTGGCGCCCAGCTCGGACACGATGGCGGCCACGGCGGCTTGAACTTCCTCGGCCGTGAGGCGCTGCGGCAGGTAGGCCTCGAGCACCACGATTTCCGACTTTTCCTTGTCGGCCAGGTCGGGGCGTCCGCCAGCGATGTATTGGTCGGCGGCGTCCTTGCGCTGCTTGATCAGTTTGTCGACGATGGCCACCACCATGGCGTCGTCGAGTTCCACCCGCTCATCCACTTCCTTTTGCTTCATCGCGGCCAGCAGCATGCGGATGGTGCCGAGGCGCTCGGCTTCCTTGGCGCGCATGGCGGCCTTCATGTCGTCGGAGATGCGGGCTTTGAGGCTCATGGTGTGTGCAGGTCAGGTGGGTGATGAAACGAAACAGGCAGAAAGACAAAAGCCCGCATGGGCGTCCCCGCGCGGGCTTGTGGCTTGAGCGTGGGCTTGGGTGTCAAGCGCCACGCCGCGGGCAAGAAGCGATCAGTACAGCTTCTTGGGCAGCTGCATGCTGCGCACGCGCTTGTAATCACGCTTGACGGCAGCAGCCTTCTTGCGCTTGCGCTCAGCGGTCGGCTTTTCGTAGAACTCGCGGGCGCGCAGTTCGGTCAGCAGCCCCAGCTTTTCGATGGTGCGCTTGAAGCGGCGCAGGGCAACGTCAAAAGGCTCGTTTTCCTTGACACGGATGGTCGTCATTACAGGTTCGCTTTCAATGTGAATGCATTCATCGGGGCCGCCACGTGGCCACCAACCGAACTTCTTCCAACTCACCGCACAACGGCCGCCTGACCCACTCCCTCTCGGGAGTGGCGACGTCTCACCTGGGTCTGGTCTTGTTACCGGTTTCCGCGGATGGAAACAAAAACAGACCGTCTCGGTGTGCACGCATGGGCTTGGATTCGCCCAGACGGTGGACTTCTTTGCAAACACGCAAACGAAGCCCCACCAACAAAGCTTTCGATTCTACCCCGTTTTTCGGGAATTTCAATTGAATCTTCTGCGCCGAAATGCAGAGCTTGTCAATCGACGGTCTTTTCCCACCCAGGGGCCCGGGACAAGGTCGCGCCTTGGGCCTCACACAGGCGAGCCAGTTCGGCGGCATCGGGCAATGGCGGCTGCCCAAAACTCCCCACCCTGTTGCGCAATTCGGCCCAGGGGGCCAGCACAAACGCCCGCTCCAGGGCGCGAGGGTGCGGCAGCTGCAGGAATGGGGTGGCCGAGCGGTGGTCGTCGAAGGCCAGCAAATCCAGGTCCAGCGAGCGCGGCGCGTGCAAGTGCGGGCGTTCACGGCCCAGGCGGTTCTCCAGCGCCAGCATGGCACTCAACCATTCCTGTGGCCCCAGCGCCGTCGACCAGGCCGACACCGCGTTCAGGAACAGCGGCCCTTGGGCTTCCCAGGGCTGGGTTTCGTACAGGGCAGACACGCCCAGCAATTGGGTGCCTGGCCAGGTGGCCATGTCTCGCAAGGCGACACGAAAGGTGTCTGCCACCTGCCCGAGGTTGCCGCCCAGGGCCACCCAGGCCACGCGGCGCGGCACGGCGGCGAACGCCTGAGCGCCGCCACCGAGGCGATCAGGCCGATCCACCATCGGACGACGACGGGCCAGAACCGCCCTCGCCTGCTGCGGCCTTGGGCTTGCGACGGCGGCGGCGACGCTTGCGAGCGGGCGCATCGACAGCGGCGCCATCGTCGCCCCCATCGGGCCCATCACCGTCGTCGTCGGCCTCGTCCACGCCTGCCGCAGGCGGCATGTCCTGGCGCCAGCGTGGGTCGAAATCGGGCGATGTGGCGTCCACCGGCGCCGCTTCAACCGGCGCGGCCTTGCGGCGGCGAGACGGCGCTGGCGCGGCCTCGGCCGTGTCCTGCTCCGCGGGCGCCTCACCCTCTGCAGGCGTGCTGGCTGCCTTCACGCGGCGCACACGGCCCGTGCCCTTGCCCCGGGCACCACCAGCTTGTCGCTTGGCCTGGTCTTGCTCCCGCGCCAGCTCCATGAGCTCACGGCGGCGGTTGTTGTCGGCCAACGAGAAATCTTCCCACCACTGGGCCAGCTCGGCGTCGGCTTCACCAGCCTGGGCGCGCAAACGCAGGAAATCGAAGCCAGCGCGGAACCTGGGCTGGTCCACCAGAGAGATGGGGCCACTGCCCGAGCGGCGCTCGAAGCGCGGCTGCATGGTCCAGATCTCGCGCATGTCAGAAGCCAGCTTGCCCCGGCCAGAGATGTCGCCAATGCGGGCGTCAAAGACCGCGTCCGTGGCCGCCTGCAGCGCCGGGAACGGCGATTCGCCCTGCTCTTGCAGCCGCTTCCAGTGCATGAGCACGTCGTGCCACAGCAGGCAGGCCAACAGGAAACTCGGCGCCACGGGCTTGCCTTCGTTGACCCGGCGGTCGGTGTCGGCCAAGGCCGATTGCACAAACTGTTCGCGACCAGGGTGGCGGCGCGCCTCGTCAAAGACGGCGTCCAGCACCGGGAACACCCCACGGTCCAGACCCTGCTTGCGCAGCTGCTCGATCGACTGGCGCGCGTGGCCGGTCTGCAGCAGCTTGATCATTTCGTCAAAGAGGCGTGACTGCGGCACATTGGACAGCAGTGCGGCCATCTCCCGGATGGGCTCGCGGGTGGCCGGCTCGATCTCGAAATCCAGCTTGGCGGCGAAACGCACGACGCGGATGATGCGCACTGGGTCTTCGCGGTAGCGGGTCACCGGGTCACCAATCATGCGCAGCACGCGGGCCCGCGCATCCGGGATGCCGCCGTGGTAGTCCACCACGATGCCACTGCGCGGGTTGTAGTACATCGCGTTGATCGTGAAGTCGCGGCGGGCGGCGTCCTGGTCCTGCGGGCCCCAGACGTTGTCGCGCAGCACGCGACCGCTGGCGTCGACCACATGCGACTTGTCGGCCAACTCCTTTTTCGAGGTCTTTTCGTTGCCGCTGACCTGCTCTGCCGCGGATGCGTCGAGGTAAGCGCGGAAGGTCGAGACTTCGATCACCTCGTGCTCGCGGCCTCGGCCATAGACCACGTGGACGATGCGGAAGCGCCGCCCGATGATGAACGCACGGCGGAACAAGGACTTGACCTGTTCAGGCGTGGCGTTGGTGGCCACGTCGAAATCCTTGGGGCGCAGGCCCAGCAACAGGTCGCGCACGGCGCCACCCACGATGTAAGCCTCGAACCCGGCGTCCTGCAGGGTGTCGACCACCTTGCGGGCGCGCTCGTCCACCCAGGACGGGTCGATGCCGTGTTCACTGCGCGGCACGTCGACGCGACGGCCCACGGGGATGCTGCCAGCCTGCACAGGCTCGGCTGAGGCCGGCGCCTTGCGGCTGCGCCCAGGCTTTTTACCCAGGATCTTGTCGATGAAGCTCTTGATCATGCAAACAGTTTCAGCATTCGCCAGCCGCGTGCCTGCGCCACCGCTTCGAGGGCGGGGCTGGGGTTGGTGGCCACGGGGTCATTGACCCGCTCCATCAGGGGCAGGTCGTTGGGAGAGTCGCTGTAGAAGCTCACGCGCTGGAAATCCTCCAGGCGGCGGCCCAACGAAAGCAGCCATTGTTCCACACGAATGATCTTGCCTTCACGGAACGAAGGCACGCCGTCGATGGCACCCGTCACACGGCCGGCGGCATCTCGCGCCAGGTTCACGGCGATCAGGTCGGCCACACCAAAGGCTTCGGCGATCGGACGGGTGACGAACTCGTTGGTGGCGGTGACGATGGCGATCAGGTCGCCCTGGGCCCGGTGTTGGGCCACCAGCTCACGCGCCACGGGCTTCATGGCCGGCAGGATGACCTCGGCCATGAAGTCGGACTGCAGCGCGGCCTGGGCGGCCACATCCAGTTCGCGCCAGATGCTCGTGGTGAAGGCGATGTAGTCATCCAACACCAAGGTGCCGTCGCAATACTGCTGGTAGAAGGCGTCGTTGCGCTGTCGGTAGACCACCGGGTCCGCCAGGCCCTGGCGAACCAGGAATTCTCCGAACTCGTGGTCCGAGTCCAGGGGCAGCAGGGTGTGATCGAGGTCGAAAAGGCAAAGGTTCATGGGGTCTCCAGGGCCAACATCTGCTTGAGCAGGGGCACGGTGGGGCTGCGGTGAGCGGCCAGGGCGTAGTCGTCCAGCCTGTCCAGCAAAGCCATCAACTGCCCCAGGTTGCGGCTGAACCGGGTGAGCAGGTGGTGCAAGAGTTCGTCAGGCAATGGCAGGCCACGACGCGCGGCCTCGCGCGACAACGCCAGGCGCACGCCTTCGTCGTCCAGGGGGGTGAGGCTGAAATGCAGGCCCCACGCCAAGCGGGTGCGCAAGTCGTCTCGCACCGCAAGTTGTGCGGGTGGCACCAGGCCTGCCGCCAGGATGTACAGCGCGCCGCCCGGCAGGCCAAGCCCCGCCCCATCGGGCACGGCGCCCGCCGAAGCCCGGCTTTCTGCGGCCTGCAAAAACAGGTTGAACGCCAGGTGTTGGTGCTCCGGCGGCAGGCGGTTACAGTCGTCGATCACCGCCAAGGTGGGCCAGGCTGGGTCGATCGGGTCCCACATCTGGCATTGCTGCGGGCCCAGCGCGATGCCCCCCCAGCCGCGCATCACGACTTCAGACAGCGCCCCCTGCAAGAGGTGCGTTTTGCCCGCACCGACTTCGGCTTGCAGGTAGGCCCCCAGGGACGCGCCCCAGGCCTGGGCTGCGGCATGGGGGTCACCGCTCACCCAGTTGGCCAGCCAACCCATCAGGCGGATGTGCTCAGCCTGCTCGCCCACGATGAACTCGGGCAAGCCTGGCGGCTGCCGCACGCCGAGGTCCAGGGTCATCTGACGAGGAGACTGGCGGACCACCAAACCAGGCCCCACCCCGCGATCAAGCCCGCCCATAGAACTCGCTTTGGACGTATTGACGCCAGCCCCGGCGCGCCAGGACCATGAACAGCGCAGCACAAGGCAAGGCGATGACCACGCCCCACAGCCCCATCCAGCTGCCAAACAGCATGAGCGCGAGGATCACGCCCAAGGGGTGCAGGCCGATGCGCTCGCCCACCAGGCGCGGCGTGAGGAACACGCTTTCGAGGACCTGACCCGTGCCATAAATCAGGCCCACCGCCAGCAAGGCCTGCCAGATGCCACCTGGGGTCTCGACAAATTGCAGCAAGCCTGCCAGCAAAGCCAGCACCAGACCCAGGCCGTAGCCCAGGTAAGGGATGCAAATGGCCAGGCCGGTGAGCACGCCGATGGGCCAACCTAACTTGAAGCCGGCCAGGCTCAGGCACAAACCGTAATAGCCCGCCAGGATCAGCATCACCAGCAACTGGCCACGGAGGTATTGCCCCATCAGCCCGTCGCATTCTTCGATGAGCTCACGCCAGGCCACAGACCACCGCTGAGGCACCAGGGCCAGCCACTTGGGCCCCAGGCTGGGCCAATCGAGCAACCAGTAAAAAGTGAGCAAGGGCACCAGCGCCAACAGCCCCACCAGGCTCAGCACCGAACTGCCGCCCGCCAACGCGGACGCCCACAATTTGGCCCCCCACTGCGCCCCATGGGTCTCCAGCAGGTGCGACAACTCGCCCTTGAGGGCCTGGGCGTCGCCAGGCACGTCCACCCCCCACTGGCGCAGCAACGGGGCCAACTCAGACCACAACCGGGTGAGCAGATCCGGCAAGCGCTGCTGCAACATGGGCACCAATTCAGAAGCGATGGGCACCAACAAGAACGCGGTCGCCGCAAGCGCCAGGGCACAGCCCAGCAAGACCACCGAGGTGCCGAGTACGCGGGGGCAACCCCAGCGCTGCAAGCCATCGACAGCCGGGCGCAAGACGAGGGCCAAGGCCACGCTGGCGATGAAAGGCGCCAGGATGGCGGCGTGCCACCACAGGATGACCAGCAACAGCCCCAAGCCCAAGGAGGCGAGGAGCGCAGCAGCAGCGTTTGGCAAGGATCGAGACATGGCGAAGGGATTCTATCGGTGGCCCCGGACCTTGAACGGCCTCAGGGCATGCAGCCGACACCCCGCCGGCCTCCTGCCGCCGTCAATGCCACGCAGGCACCTCAGGGAGACGAGCCCCACACCGATTGCCGCGCTGCCTGCAGGTCTTTCTCCAGCTTGGCGTGGTCGCGCTGGGCTTCCGGGCGCGCCTGGTAGTCGGCCACGATGGCCGCTTCACGCCGCTTGTACTCCCGCTCCAAGGCTTCGTTGCGGGCCTGCAGCTGCGGGTCGATCTGCGGCGCAGCGGATTTGAGCTGCTCTTGCAAAGCGTCCAGCTTTTGCTTGCGCAGGGCTTCGTTGGGCTCCAGATCGGCCACCAGCGCCGACTGGATCAGCGACGCTTCGGCGAAGGTGACTTCGCTCTGGCTCAAACGCTCGGGCACTTGCGCCAACAGCTTTTCGGCCAGTTGGTGGCGCTTGGCCACATCGCTGGCGCCTTGGAGCGATTGCCACTGCTCGAAGCCTTTCTGGAAGCGCAGGTACTTCACCACGCGCTCCAACTCCGTTCTGGGGTTGGGCGTGCGGGACATGGCTTCTTTCAAGGCTGCCCAATCTTCTGGCGAGAAATCGCTGGGCCGCCCGTCGTCCATCACCTGTGGCGCCACCAACAAGGCGGACTCAGGCACGACACGCCTGGCCGCCGCGACGGCGGGCTGCGCAGCTGACTCGCCGGCCGAGGTCGGTTCGGCCCGGGCGCGCACCGTGGGCCACCCCCACACCGCCAACGCCGCAACCACGCCGATCAGGGTCAGCAGGTAGAGCCAGGGTCGCTGCCACCAGCGGGCGCTTTGGTAGGTGATCATGGGCAGAGGATACGGTCTGCGGAGGCCCCGGGCCACATGCAACGGGGGCGGATGGATTGTGCGCAACACCTCAGCCGCCCACGTCGGGACAAACCCAGCCAGCGTCCTGGCCGTAAAATCGAGGGTTTGCAAGAAATGTGGCCGCCAGGCATCACATCCAGACCATGTTTGAAGCACTTGACCCCCGACTCGCCTTGGCTCTGCTCGCCGTCGGCGCTTACCTGATCGGCTCCTTGTCGTTTGCCGTGATCGTCAGCCGCCTGTTCGGGCTCGACGACCCGCGCACCTACGGCTCGGGCAACCCGGGCGCCACGAATGTGCTGCGCTCGGGCAACAAGGCGGCCGCCATCCTGACGCTGGTGTTCGACGCCCTGAAGGGTTATGTGCCCGTGATGCTGGCCGTGCAGGCGGGCATGGACACCCTGTCGGTGACGACCATCGGGCTGGGCGCCTTCATTGGCCACCTTTGGCCCGTGTTCTTCAAGTTCGAGGGCGGCAAGGGCGTGGCCACGGCGGCTGGCGCCTTGCTGGGCTTCAGCGGCGCCCTGGGGGGCAGCGTGTTGCTGGTGTGGATCGCCATGGCCGCCATCTTCCGTTACTCGTCGCTGGCCGCCCTGACGGCTTCGGTGGCTGCCCCCATCTTGCAGGTGGTGCTGCTGGGCCAGAGCGCTGAAACCTGGGGCGTGTTGATCATGAGCGCGCTGCTGATCTGGCGCCACGCCGCCAACATCCGCAAATTGCTGGCCGGCGAAGAAAGCAAGCTGGGCCAAAAGGCCGCGGCACCCAAGGCCTGAACCCAAGGCCTGAATCACCATGAACGCACCCCAAGCTTCCTGGCTCGCACGGCTGAAACCGTTTACCGGCCTGCTGTTGCTGGTGGGGGCGATCTCCGGTGGCAGCCTGTGGATGCAAGCCTCGCGTGACCGCGCCCTGGGCGAGTCTCTGCGCCAGGCTCAACCCCAAGGCCGCATCACGCTCTACACCACGCTGACGTGCGTGTATTGCACCCGCGCCAAAGACTGGCTGCGCAGCCAGCAAGTGCCCTTCGAGGAGTGTCGGGTGGACACCGACGCCGCTTGCGCTGCCACCTACCGCAAGCTGGGCGAACCGGGCACGCCCGTGGTTCAGGTCGATGCCGACCAATTTCACCTGGGCTTCGACCCCGACTGGCTGCACAAGGCCCTGGCGCAGCCGCGCCACTGAGCCTGGGCGACTTCAGTCGTCGCTGGCTTCCAGCCCCAGGCGGGCCGGGTCACCCTGTCCCAGGCGAACCACGCGGGGCTCACCTTGGCTGAGGTCGATCACCGTCGTGGGCTGAGGCGGGCAACCGCCTGCATCGATCACGGCCTGGATGCGCTTTTGCAGGTGCTCACGGATCTCATGGGCGTCCGACTGCGCCTGGTCTTCGCCAGGCAGGATCAAGGTGGTGCCCAGCAAAGGCTGCCCCAGTTGTTCCAGCAAGGCCTGGGTGACCTTGTTCTCCGACACGCGCAAACCGATGGTCCGACGAGACGGGTGAGACAAGCGACGCGGCACCTCTTTGGTGGCGTCAAGGATGAAGGTGTAAGGGCCGGGCGTGCCCAACTTGAGCAGGCGGAACTGCTGGTTGTCCACGCGCGCGTAATTGGCCAGCTCCGACAGGTCTCGACACAGGAGCGTGAGGTGATGGCGGTCGTCCACGCCGCGCACCTGGCGCAAGCGGTCGGCCGCAGCCTTGTCATCGATGTGGCACACCAGCGCATAGCCGGAATCGGTGGGCAAGGCCACCAGGCCGCCTTGATGAAGGATGTCCGCCGCTTGCTTGAGCAAGCGGGGCTGCGGGTGGTCCGGGTGGACTTCAAAGAGTTGGGCCATGGTCCAGACAGCCTAGCGCAAAGCCGCGCCGCTTCCCTGCCCCAACGCTGTGATCAGGCGTTGCGCATCAGGCACGCCACACGCGGCTGGCCAGGGCTTCCCACACCGGCGTGACGCCGCCGGGCAAATCGGGCAAGGTGCCCAAATCGGTGTGGCTCTCGGCAGGGTCGTGGAAATCGGAGCCGCGCGAAGCCAGCAGGTCGAACTCGCGGGCCATGTCGGCGTACTTGGCGTATTCCGGCACCGTGTGGCTGCCGGTCACCACTTCGACGCCTTGGCCACCGTGGCTCTTGAAATCGGTGAAGAAGGCGAACTCTTCGTTGGGCGTGAAGTCATAGCGGCCAGGGTGAGCGATGACCGCCACCCCACCCGCGTCACGGATCCACTTCACCGCGTCAGACAACGAGGCCCAGCGGTGCTCGACGTAGCCAGGCTTGCCCTCGGTGAGGTAGCGCTTGAAGACATCGTGGGGGTCGGCGCACACGCCCAACTCGACCAGGTAACGCGCAAAGTGGGTGCGCGAAATCAGGTCCGGGTTGCCCACGTATTTCAGGGCCCCCTCAAACGCCCCGGGGATGCCCACGCGAGCGAGGTCGGCGGCCATGTCGCGCGCACGACGCTCGCGACCGCCTCGGGTGTCGGCAAGGCCCTCGGCCATGCGGGGGTCATCGATGTCGAAACCCAAGCCAACGATGTGGACCGTCTTGTGGGCAAAGGTGACCGAGATCTCGACGCCCGGCAGGTAAGACATGCCCAGCGACAGGGCCGCATCGCGTGCGCGGTGCTGCCCACCAATCTCGTCGTGGTCGGTCAGCGCCCACAACTCGACGCCGTTGTGCCGCGCACGCTCGGCCACCGCTTCGGGCGTGAGCGTGCCGTCGGACACATTGGAATGGCAGTGCAGGTCAGCGTTCATCAGGTGCATGTTGGAGATGCTAACCACCTTGTGAAAGCCCTGCCGGCAGCAGCGAAATCAGTTCCAGTGGGAGCTGGGCATGCGGCGCAGGGCGGAACCCCAAGCCTGCAGGCTCGCCAGCGTCAACTCGCGAACCAGCTGCTCGTCCACCGGCTGGCGGTAGCGGACCTTGATGTGACGCATGCCTTTGCCGGCACCGTCCAGTTCAGGGAACTCGCCAACCAGCAAGACGCCGTTGAACACCTGCAGGTGCGCGTGCATTTTGTGCAACACGATGGCCATGACGTTGTCGCCATCGTTCATGAAGCAAAGGTTGCCCCATTTGACTTCGGGCCGCAGGTGGGGCGCTGCAGCGAGGATGGCCTTGTGCATGGCCTGCGCGGTGTCGCGCTGTTCGGGCCGGAGGCTGTCGTAGAACGCGTTGATCAACGCGGGGGATTGGAGCGGTCGGCGCATGAGGGTGGGTACTGCTTTGGTTTCATTCGAACATGGTCAGAAAGCACCCCCTCCCGAAGCAGAAGCTTCCGTGCATTCCAACCGGCTGACCACGCACACTCAAGCGGCTTGTTGTTCTTGCTTTGCCAGGTTACCCCCTGGCGTATGCCGCAACGCAGTCAGTCACGCTCGAAAGCGCAGGCTGTTCTGCGTTGATTGTAACGGGCCGTACAGGTCATGCTCTACCGTCTCGGGGGCCTCCCCCGAGTTTGGGCGGGTACCGTTTTTATCGGTACCCCATGTTCATGTCTTAGGCAAGGTGACCCCGGTCTGGCCTTGATATTTGCCACCTCGGTCACGGTAACTCGTTTCGCAGACTTCGTCGCTTTCAAAGAACAGCACTTGGGCACAACCTTCACCCGCGTAAATCTTGGCCGGCAGGGGGGTGGTGTTGCTGAATTCCAGGGTGACGTAACCCTCCCACTCAGGCTCGAACGGCGTGACGTTGACGATGATGCCGCAACGCGCATACGTGCTCTTGCCCAGGCAGATGGTCAGCACGTTGCGGGGTATGCGGAAATATTCAACGGTACGCGCCAGGGCGAAGCTGTTGGGCGGGATGATGCAGACGTCGCTGTGGATGTCGACGAAGCTTTTCTCGTCAAAGTTCTTTGGGTCCACCACCGTCGAGTGGATGTTGGTGAAGACCTTGAACTCCGGGGCGCAGCGGATATCGTAGCCGTAGCTCGACGTGCCGTAGCTGACGATCTTCTGGCCTGTGGGCGACTGGCGGATCTGGCCGGGCTCGAACGGCTCGATCATGCCGTGTTCTTCTGCCATGCGGCGGATCCAGCGGTCGGACTTGATGGTCATGGGTGTGTGCGTGTAGACAGGGGCGTGACAGCCGAGATTGTGCGCGAACTCGCGCCCTTTGCCCCAGCATGGGCATGCGAATCTGGCCTGAATCTTGCGTGCAGCTGCAGGGCATTTCAACCCCTCCGCTGAAGGATCCGGCGTCATGACCACCGGCGGCTCACCCCACCTTTTCACCATGTTTGCTTCTGACCGCGCGACCAGCCCTGCGCGCCGACGCCACCTCCAGACCTTGGGCGGCTTGGTGCTGGCCACCACCCTGCCCTGGGCACCGGGCCATGCCGCAGCCGCCATCCCCAACGTGCACGAGGCCATCAACCGCGCTGGCCGCCAGCGCATGCTGTCTCAGCGCATGGCCAAGGCGTGGCTGGCGGTGGGCCAGGGCGTGAACACCACCCAGGCGCAAAGCGTGTTGAAAGACTCGATCGCCCTCTTTGACCGCCAGCTCGACGAACTCAAGGCCTTTGCCCCCACGCCGGCCATCCTCGCCACTTATGTGGCCCTTGACCCGGTCTGGCGCAGCTACAAGCGCGCACTGCTTCAGGGCGCACCCAATCGTGCGCAGGCCGAGGAAGTCCAGGGGCTGGACGCCAAAGTGCTCAAGCTGGCCCATGAAGGCACCATGCAACTGGAGGCCCACGCCGGCAAGGCCACGGCCCGCCTGGTCAACGTGTCGGGTCGCCAGCGGATGCTGTCGCAACGCGCCGCCAAGATTCACCTGGCACGGGTGTGGGGCACGGCCACGGACCAACAGTTGATGGACCTCAAGCTGGCCCGCCGTGAGTTTGCCGACGCGCTGGCCCTGCTGACCAACGCCCCGGACACCACGCCCGCCATCCGCGATGAGCTGGAACTGGTGCAACAACAGTGGGTCTTCTTCGACAACGCCCTGGCCAAAGGTGGCTCTGGCGCCATGGACTTGCTTCACGCGAAGGAAGTGTTCACCAGCAGCGAACACATCCTGCTGTTGATGGACCGTATCACCGCGCAGTACAGCCGGTTGGCCTGAAGGGTGGGCGCTACCATGTCGGCATGAGCATCGCCCCCTACATCAAGGAAATTGGCCGCGGCAAAGACGGCGCCCGCCCTCTGGGCCCGGATCAGGCCCGCGACCTCTTCCACCAGGTGCTCGGCGGGCAAGCCACGCCGGCGCAGGTGGGCGCCTTTTGTGTGGCCATGCGCATCAAGGGCGAGACCTCGGAAGAATTGCAGGGCTTCATGCAGGCCACCCAGGCCCACGCCCTGCCCTTGCCCCAGGCCATGGCGGCGGCTCATGCCTTGACCGCGCGCGGCGGCGCTGGCGTCGTGCTCCTGCCCTCTTACAACGGCGCACGCAAATTGCCCAACCTCACAGCGCTGCTGGCCTGGCAACTGGCGCAGCGTGGCTGTGCCGTGCTGGTGCATGGCCTGGGCAGCGACCCCACGCGGGTGACCACGCTGTCGGTGTTTGAAGCCTGCGGGCTGCCCATGGCCCAAGGCGATGGCGACGTGGCGGCAGCATGGCAAGCCGCACAGCCGGCTTACATCGACGTCTCGCGACTCAACCCGGCGCTGTGCACTTTGCTGGCCATGCGCTGGGAGCTGGGCTTGCGCAACCCGGGCCACACCGTGGCCAAGCTGCTGGACCCGCTCGCAGAGGCCCCGGCATCGCTGCCACGGGTGCGAGTGGTCAACCACACCCACCCGGAATACGCCGTGTCCCTGGCCACCTTTTTGGCAGACACCCGTGCAACGGCCATGTTGATGCGCGGCACCGAAGGCGAACCTGTCGCCGATGCCCGCCGCCAGCCCAAGTGCGACGCCTACATCGCCGGCCAGAAGGAGCCCGCGCTGTCCCTGGCCCCGCAGGAGGGCGTGCTGACCCAACTGCCAGACCTGCCAGCCACCTGCGATGCGCCCAGCACCGCGGCTTACATCCAGTCGGTGATGGCGGGAAAGGCCCCTTGCCCCGACGCCATCGTTCGCCAGGCCGACGCGCTGGTGGCCATGCTGCAGGCGGCGTCCACGGGCCACTGAGCCGTGGGCTGCGCGCGGCTGCGGTTCAGCGGTCGCTCTTCATGCGCCCCAGCCACACCACCCCACACAACACCAGGGCCGTGCCGAAAAGCAACTGCGGCGTGACAGGCTCACCCAACCAGGCGGCGGCCATCCACAGGGTCGACAGCGGGCCGATCATGCCCACTTGAGAGGCCGTCGAAGCGCCCACCCATTGCACCCCCTTCATCACCAGCCAAACGGGCAACACGGTGCAAACCGTGGCGTTGATCGCCGACAAGGCCCAGGCCTGCCAAGGCAGGTGCGACACCCCTCCCCATGCCCCCGCCGTCCAGGCGTGCACGCCCCACCACTGCGCCAGGCACATGCCGCAAGCGAAGCAGGAAGCCCAGCCCACCAGCCGCATGCTGCCCAGCTTCTGAACCAGCTGGCCGCTGGCCATGAGGTAGATGGCGTAAGACAGCGCACTCAGGAAGACCAGCACGCTGCCCAACACCAGGGCCCATTGGGCGTCGCCTGCGCCCGACTGCACCAGGGGCGCCTGGAACCAATCGTGCCCCCACACCACGCACAGCCCCCCATAGGACACCCCCAACGCCCCCATCTGAGCAGGCTTGAGGCGATGGCCAAAGCGCCAGGCGCTCAACAGCAACACCAGCGTCGGGTTCAGGTACAGAATGGCCCGCTCCAAGCTGGCGCTGATGTAGCGCAGCCCCATGAAGTCCAGGGTGCTGGCCAGGTAATAGCCACACATGCCCAGCCCGGCCAAAGACCACCAGGGCAAGGGCTCGCCTTCGTCGTCTTGCCGCCCTGACCGCCAAGCCATCCAGGCGAACAAGGGGAAGGCCAGGGCCATGCGCATCCCCACCGTGGTGATGGGGTCGGCGCCGAGCTTGTACATGAGCTTGGCCACGATGGCCTTGCCCGAAAACGCGACGGCCCCCAATGCCGCGCACATCAATCCCTTGGCCCTCAGGCTGCGGCCGGCCATCCAATTTTCAACCATGGCGACACCTTACTCGAATTGTCATCTTCGGCCAGCCGAACACCGGATTCTCCCCAGGGGGCCAGTTGGCCGCGCGGTTGCTAGACTCCGCTGCGGTCGGCGCACGCGTCGGCTGTGGGACCCCCGTTTTTTCAGCCGTTTCATTTGCCCTTGAGCCCAAAGCCATGTTGCGCCCGTTGTTGAATGTCGTCGCCTTGTCGGCGCTGTGCGTCGCCAGCCTCACCCCCGCCTGGGCGGGCGGAGACCACCCAGCGGCCCCAGCCCCCACCGCCACCCAAGCCAGCGAAGGCGCCACGGGCGTGGAAACGGTGGAATACAACCCGGACGACCCCGAGATCCAGCAAGCCGTGGCGCAAGCTCGCGCCAGCCTGGGCAAGTTCTTCAAAGCCACGTCCACGTCCAATGCGCTGGCCACCAACGTGGCGGTCAAGGTGGAGGTGCGCGAGGGCAAGTTGCGCGAATTCATCTGGGTGACGCCCTTCCACCCGGTCGACAAGGACCAGCGCTTCATGGGCACGGTGAACGACGTGCCCCACAAGGTGCGCAAAGTGGCCACCGGCGACAACATCACCTTCACCCGCGATGACATCGTCGACTGGGCCTACACCGACCTGCACGAGCGCCGCCTCAAGGGCAACTACACCACCTGTGTGATGCTGCGTCGCGGCAGCGCCGCTGAGCGCGAGCTGCTCAAGAACTCTTACGGCCTGGACTGCGACAAGCCCTGAGTCGGCAGCGGACGCCCCGGGCGCGGATAATCGCGGGCGGGGCCAATGGGGCCTCGTTCAGCTGATTGCCATCCATGTACACCGGTATCGTTCAAGGCCTGGGCCGCGTCGTCGCCATGATCCCCACCGTCAGTGGGGTCCACATCCAGTTGCGCATCCCGCCTGCGTTGCTGCGCGACATCCAGATCGGCGCCAGCGTGTCGGTCGACGGCATTTGTCTGAGCGTCGTGACCATTGAGGGTGACCTGGTGTCTTTCGACGCGATCCACGCCACGTTGGAGCGCACCAACCTGGGCGACCGCCGGGTCGGCGAGGTGGTGAACATCGAACGCTCGGCCCGTCAGGGCGACGAAAACGGGGGCCACGCCATTTACGGCCACGTGTCAGACACCGCCCGCATCAGCTCCATGGCGCTGGACGGCCCGCGCGCCCACATCGAGCTCAAGGTGCGCGAGCCCTGGGCGCGCTACATCTTCCCGCGTGGCTTCCTGTCGATCAACGGCTGCAGCCTGACGCTGGCAGACGCCGACAGCGACGCCGGCACCTGCCGCGTCAACCTGATCCCCGAAACCATCCGCGTCACCGGCCTGTTCCAGTACAAGGTGGGCGACCGGCTCAACATCGAGGTTGAGCAGCAAACCCAGGTGCTGGTGGACGTGGTGGAGCGCGTGCTGACGCGTCAAGCCGACAAGCTGCGTCGTTGACCGCCCCCCTCAGGCGCTGCCACTGGCCAGCCACCCGGCCAGCTCAGCCGCCGATTTGACGCCCAGCTTGGCAAACACCCTGGCCCGGTGGACTTCCACCGTGCGCACGGCCACGTGCAGCTCGTCGGCGATCACCTTGTTGAGCTTGCCGGCGGCCACGCGGGCCATCACTTCGCGTTCGCGGTCGCTCAGGCTGTCCAGACGGGCTGTACGCTCCTGGGCTTTGGCGTCCTGGGCATGCATGGCCGACTCCACCGCCAGGGCCTGCTCAACCCGGTCGACCAAGGTGTTGTCGCTGTAAGGCTTCTCCAGGAAATCAAACGCGCCACGCTTGAGTGCCTCAACGACCATCGGGATGTCGCCGTGGCCACTGAGGAACAACACCGGGTTGCGCACGCCTTGTGCAATCAAGGCTTCGTGCAGTTGCAGGCCAGACATGGGCTCCATGCGCACGTCCAGCAGCAACACGCCGCGCAAGGGGCTGGCGCTTTGCTGCAGGTGCGACAGGAAGGCGGGGCCACCGTCAAAGGTCATCACCCCCAGGCCCCGCGAGCCCAGCAAGAAGCTCAGCGCGTCGCGCACCACGGGGTCATCGTCAACCAGGTAGACCACGCCCGCGTCCACGCGGCGTGCGTTGGCAATCGTCATGAGTTGTCCTCTTGGATGGATAGGATCGCCACGGGCAGCGTGAAGCTGACCACGGCGCCGCCCAGGGGCGAATCGCCTGCGTCCATGGCACCGTAGTGCAATTCCACGATGGAGCGACAGATCGCCAGCCCCATGCCCATGCCTTCCGGCTTGGTGGTGTGAAAGGGCGCACACAGCGTCTCGATGCCCTGGCCGTGCAGGCCGGGGCCATTGTCGTGAACGGCGATCACCACAAAGCCAGCGCCAGCCAGGTGGGCCTGGACGTCGATGCGCCGCACCGCACCTGCAGGCCTGGCCTGCAAGGCGTCGCTGGCGTTGCGGATCAGGTTGACCACCACCTGCTCGATGAGGATGGGGTCGGCTTCGACCTCGGGCAAGCCGGCGTCCAGCGCCAGTTGCAGGGTCACGCCATGGCGGGCCAGGTCGCGTCGCAGCAGGTGCACACCAGAGTGCACGATGTCGGACACCTGGCAAGGTTCACGCTGAGGCTCGCGCCGCGTGAGGAACTCACGAATGCGCCGCACGATGCGCCCCGCCTGGGCGGCTTGTTCACCTTGGCGCGACAGCGCGGTCTGGATACGCTCGGGCAAGTCGTCCCGGCCTGCCAAGGCGTTTTGCAGGCCGGCGTTGTAGCTGGCGATGGCCGACAGGGGCTGGTTCAGCTCGTGGGCCAGGGTGGACGCCACCTCGCCCAACATCGTCAAGCGCGCATGGTGAGCCATGGTTTCCGTCTGGCGCCGCTCTCGCTCTTCGAGCCGTTTGCGCTCGGTGATGTTGAGGATGGAGGCCATCCAGCCGATCTGCTGGCCCTTGGCGTCCACGAACGGCGCCTCGAACACCATGACGTCCAGCGGGGTGCCATCGCGGTGGCGCCAGCGTGACTCATAGCCCTCGCGTGGCGCCAGGCCGGCCATGTTGCGGCGGTGGCGCTGCCAGGCGAGTTCGATCTCGTCGGGCGCCCAATAAGGCATGGGCGGCAGCAGGCCGACCAGTTCGTCCTGCCGGTAGCCCACCATGTCGGCCATGGCCCGGTTGACGTAGACGAGGCGCCCATCGAGGTCGCGCGCCCGGATGCCCACCACCACCGAGTCTTCGATGGCCTTGCGCCAGGCGGCCTCGGTGCGCCAGGCGGCCTCGGCCCGCTCCACGCCCAACATCTGGCGGCGCAGCATCAGGCTGGTGACCGACAACAAGCCCACGAAGGCCAACATGAGCGCCACGGGCCAGCGGCGCCACCAAGGCGCGTGGCGCTCGCGCGAGCTGAGCTCCAGCCAGGCCTGCGGCATGCTGGGCCCCATGGGGACGCGGTACCAGGCCTGCCAGGGCTGGCGCGGCCCTTCGGCGGTGGAGGCCAGCACCACGTCAGACTGGTCCACCAGGCGGATGTCGTAGCGGCTGGCGAGCCACCAGGGCACTTTCTGCCTCAGCAGCACGGCGGCCCCGTAACGGGCCACCAGCAAGCCCGACGGCAGGTCCGCCCGGTCTCCGGCATGTCGCCATGGCACGGACAAGTGGCCCGCCATGCCAGCGTCTTCCTGAGCCACCCGCCGCTGGTCGTTCGGCGGCAATTGATCGCTCGGGGCGGCAGAGATCAACTGACCGTCGGCGCCGATCCAGCTGACGCTCACCCAGAAGCGCCGCAGCCCGTCGAGCACCAGAGGGTGGGTGGCAAAGGCACTGGGCGCCACCTGCCCCTTGCCCAGGTCGTCGGCCAGCGCCCGCAACTTGGCTTGTTCGGCTTCCAGACGCGAGCTGATCTGAGCCTCCAGCGACAAGGCGTCGGTGATCATGTCGCCCCGAGCAGATTCCCGATCGGCGGCGTCTTGCGCCTTCATCCAGACCAACACCCCCAGGACCATCACCAGGCTCAGCGCCAGGGGCCAAGCCCACAACGCCAGCCGACCGTGCAGCCGCACGCCCCACCAGCGCGTGTGCGCGCGCGGCGGCACGGCCACCGCCGGTCGCTGTGGGGGCGTCATCGTCGACGCCCCGCTCGGGTTGGGCACAGGGTTCATGTTGGAAGTGCAGATTAATGCCCGCCTTGGGCGCGACGGATGTGGAACTCCACAATTTCGGCAACGGTGGCTCGTCTGAACAATGTCATCACCGACATTCTGGAGACACCACATGATTTCGACCACCTCCCTGCGCCGCCAAGTGTTGGCCACAGCCATCGGTGCTGGCCTGGCCCTGATGGGCCTCATGGGCAGCGCTCATGCAGACGGCCCCATCGTGATCAAGTTCAGCCACGTTGTGGCCGTGGACACCCCCAAGGGCAAGGCTGCGGAGTTCTTCGCGAAGCGCGCCGCCGAACTGACCAAAGGCAAGGTGAAGGTCGAGGTCTACCCCAACAGCCAGCTCTACAAGGACAAGGAAGAGATGGAAGCCTTGCAGCTGGGCTCGGTCCAGATGCTGGCCCCCTCTCTGTCGAAGTTTGCCCCGTTGGGCGTGAAGGAATTCGAGGTTTTCGACCTGCCCTTCATCTTTGACGACTACACCGACCTGCACAACGTCACGCAAGGTGCCGTGGGCCAGGGCTTGCTCAAGAAGCTGGAATCGCGCGGCATCACCGGCCTGGCCTTCTGGGACAACGGCTTCAAGGTCATGTCGGCCAACAAGCCGCTCAAGAACGTCGAGGACTACAAAGGCCTGAAGATGCGCATCCAGTCGTCCAAGGTGCTGGACGCTCAGATGCGCGCCTTGGGCGCTCTGCCCCAGGTGCTGGCCTTCTCGGAAACCTACCAGGCCCTGCAGACCGGCGTGGTCGATGGCACCGAGAACCCGCCGTCCAACTTGTTCACGCAAAAGATGCACGAGGTGCAAAAGCACCTCACGGTCACCAACCACGGCTACCTGGGCTACGCCGTCGTGGTCAACAAGAAGTTCTGGGACGGCCTGCCAGCCGACATCCGCACCCAGCTGACCAAGGCCATGACCGAGTCCACCAAGGTGGCCAACGACATCGCCAAGCAGGAAAACGAAGACGCCCTGGCCAAGGTGGCCGCCTCGGGCAAGACGGCCATCTACAAGGCCAGCCTGGCCGAGCGCTTCTTGCTGAAGAAGGCGCTGGTGCCGGTGCACAAGCAAATGGCTTCACGGATCGGCCAGGAGACGCTGGACGCGATCTACAAGGAAACCAACTTCGACCCCAGCAAGCTGTGAAGTGCGCCTGACGCACTGAACAGCAGCCCACGCCACACCGTGGGCTTTTTTTCGAGTTTGACCACAACAAGAGGAGACACGCCATGAAATGGCTCGACCGTCTCGAGGAAACGCTGATCGCCACCTTCATGGGCGCGGCCACCCTCATCATCTTCCTGTCGGTGATGCACCGATACCTGGTGGGCGTCCAAAGCCCGATGCAGGATTGGCTGCTGACCCTGGACTTCGCCTGGGCCCAGGAAGCCACCATCTACCTGTTCGTCTGGATGGCCAAATTTGGCGCCGCCTATGGCGTGCGCACGGGCATCCACGTCGGCGTGGACGTGCTGATCAACCAGCTCAACCCCGCCAACCGCAAGAAGTTCGTGCTGTTTGGCCTGATGGCCGGCGCGCTGTTCACCGGTGCCATCGCCACCATGGGCGCCACCTTCGTGTGGGAAAACGGCGCGCACTACTGGTTCTTCAACAAGTTCGGCATGGACGTGTCGCAACTGATCGAAGGGCCCACCACGCCTGACCTCGAATGGCCAACCTGGATCATCTATTGCGCCATCCCCCTGGGTTCGTCCCTGATGTGTTTCCGCTTCCTGCAAGTGGCCTGGACCTTCGCCAAGACTGGCGAGTTGCCTCACCACGACCACGGCCACGTTGACGGCCTGGAAGAAGAAACCGCCGCAGCCAAGGCCTGAAAGGACACCCCATGAGCGGACTCATCATTTTCGGGCTGTTGCTGGTGCTCATGCTCACCGGCATGCCCATCTCCATCTCCCTGGGCCTCACGGTGCTCACCTTCATCTTCGGGTTCACGAACGTGCCCGTGGAATCGGTGGCCCTGAAGCTGTTCACCGGCATCGAGAAGTTCGAGATCATGGCGATCCCGTTCTTCATCCTGGCTGGCAACTTCCTCACCCACGGCGGGGTGGCCAAGCGCATGATCAACTTCGCCACCAGCATGGTGGGCCACCTGCACGGCGGCCTCGGCTTGGCGGGCGTGTTGGCCTGTGCGCTGTTCGCGGCCGTGTCGGGTTCGTCGCCGGCCACGGTGGTGGCGATCGGCTCGATCCTGCTGCCGGCCATGGTGAAGGCAGGCTTCCCGAAGAACTTCGGCGCCGGCATCATCACCACCTCGGGCGCCTTGGGCATCCTGATCCCGCCGTCGATCGTGATGGTGATGTATTCGGTGTCGACCAACACCTCCGTGGGCGCATTGTTCATGGCCGGCGTGGTCCCGGGCCTGATGCTGGCCTTCCTGCTGGGTTTCACCTCGTGGTGGCGCGCCCGCAAGTTCGGCTACCCGCGCCTGCCCAAGGCCACCTTTGGCGAGCGCATGAAGGCCCTCCGTGAATCGTTCTGGGGACTCATGCTGATCGTCATCGTGATGGGCGGCATCTACACGGGCTTCTTCACGCCGACCGAAGCCGCCGCCATGAGCGCCGTCTACGCCTTCATCATCGCCGTGTTCGTCTACAAGGACATGGGCCTCAAAGACGTGCCGCGCGTGCTGCTGAACTCGGCCAACATGAGCGCCATGCTGCTGTACATCATCACCAACGCGGTGCTGTTCAGCTTCGTGCTCGCCAACGAGAACATCCCGCAGCAGTTGGCCGACTGGCTGGTGGGCATGGGCTTGGGGCCCATTGCCTTCCTGCTGGTGGTCAACATCCTGCTGCTGGTGGCCGGCAACTTCATGGAGCCCTCGTCGATCGTGCTGATCATGGCGCCCATCCTGTTCCCGGTGGCCGTCAAGCTGGGCATCGACCCGGTGCACTTCGGCATCCTGATCGTGGTGAACATGGAGGTGGGCATGTGCCACCCGCCGGTGGGCCTGAACCTGTACGTGGCCTCGGGCATCACCAAGATGGGCATCACCGAGTTGACCGTGGCCGTGTGGCCGTGGCTGCTGACCATGCTGGGCTTCCTGGTGCTGGTCACCTACTACCCGCCGCTGTCGCTGTGGCTGCCGAACCTGCTCATGAAGTGACCTGACGCAGCTCTGTCGCCAAACCAGCCGGGAAGACGCCACGCTTCCCGGCTTTTTTCATGTTTTTCGCGCCCTAAGCATGAAGGGATGCATGGCACGGCCAAGGTGGGCCGGGCATCATGGCCTCGTCAACTCCCACCTTGCACCCCGGAAGACATGAACCCACTGGCCGTGCTTCGCACCCTGAAGGCGATCCAGTCCTCCCAACCCTGGATCGAGTTCAGCCCGGATGGGCAGATCCTGGACGCCAATGCCTTGTTCCTGAGCCTGATGGGTTACCACCTCGACGAGGTGAAGGGACGTCACCATCGCCTGTTCGTGCAGGCCGACATCGTCAACAGCCCCACTTACCCGGCCTTCTGGCAAGCCTTGCAAAAGGGCGAGGCCCAAAGCGCAGAGTTCCCCAGGTTGACCAAGGGCGGCGAGGTGCGCTGGCTGCAAGCCACCTATGCCCCCGTGGTGGACAGCCTGGGGCGGGTGCAGCGCGTGATCAAGTTGGCCCATGACATCACGACTCGCAAGGAGGCCGAAGCCGAAAGCCGAGCCAAGCTGCAAGCCATCCAGGCCTCCCACGCCACCATCGAGTTCGCCATGGACGGCACCATCCTGGACGCCAACCCCGCCTTCCTGTCGCTGATGGGCTACACGCTGCCTGAGCTCAGAGGCAAGAAGCACGCTCGCCTGGTCGACGAGGCCTACCGCCAAAGCGCCGAGTACCAGGCGTTCTGGGACATCC
>JBEEJT010000185.1:0-6265 GCA_041169085.1 Pseudomonadota bacterium
ATCGTTGCCTTCGACGTTGCCGTAGAAGTTCAGCAGGCCACGATCGTTGGCCGTGCGCAGCAGGTCACCCGCTTTTTTGATGACTTCGCTGCCCTTGATCATCTCTTCGCCGATGTTGAGCAAGCCCACTGTGGGGCTGTCCTTGCCTTCCACGGCAGACACCAGGGCGGAGCCCATGACGGCGAATTGCAGCAAGTGTTCGGCGGTGCAGTCGACGTTGGCACCCAGGTCCAGCACGGTGGTGAAGCCATCTTTGGCGTTGGGCATCACGGAAGCCAGTGCCGGGCGGTCGATGCCATCCACCGTCTTCAGCAGGTAGCGCGCCAGGCCCATCAGGGCACCGGTGTTGCCCGCCGACACACAAGCGTGCCCCAAAGCCGGCTTGTCGGCCGAAGCCTTGAGCTGGCTGATGGCTACACGCATGGACGAATCCTTCTTGCGGCGCAAGGCCAGCTCAACCGGGTCGTCCATCGTGACCACTTCAGTGCAGGTCACCAGCGTGGTCCGGGGCCAGGCCTGGGCAGGCGCCAAGGCATCCGCCAGGCCCACCAGGATCAGCTCGGCCTCAGGGTGCGCATCCAGGAAGTGCTTGGCCGCCGGGATGGTGATGGACGGGCCGTGGTCACCCCCCATGACGTCCACAACGATGCGGACGGGAGACAGCAAACCAGCGGTCGAAGCGGTGGGAACAGGCGTGACGCTCATGGGCGGGCGGGATAGAAGAACAGGGAAGCACCCAGCCAAAAAACAAGGGCTGGCGAACCGACGCGGTGCGTTCGGTTGGCTCAGCCCTGTGGGTGCTGTTTCAAAGGCCCGCCACCCTCAAGGGGCCGGGCCTGGGGCCTGGATCAGGCGTCAGCCTTGGTCTTCAGGACCTTGCGGCCACGGTAGAAGCCGGTGGGGCTGATGTGGTGACGCAGGTGCACTTCGCCAGTGGTGCTTTCGACGGCGGTGCCCGGGGTATTCAGGGCATTGTGCGAACGGTGCATGCCACGCTTCGAGGGCGACTTTTTGTTTTGCTGGACGGCCATGTTGAACTCCGGTTGGAAGCACTTGCGCTCGGCATCAGCCCGAAGCACCCGACTCGTGAAAGAGCCTGGCACCTGGCCCGGGCCGCTTGCGTTGCATCGCCTTCAAATTGGCGAATCACTTTCAAGCGCAAGAAAAAGTGTTTGAAAATAAGGACTTGGGCTCAATGACACACCGAAAGCGTCGCTTGGGTTGCCCCTTGCAAGCAACAGCGCTCATCAAAGCGCCGGGCGTGAACAGCCAGCCGTGATCCCGAAAACCAGCCATTCTAGCACGTGAATGGCCCATCAATCAAATCCGGCGGCCTGTCAATCTTTTTTCTTCAGGGCGGCCAGGGCGGCGAAGGGGTTGGGCTTGGCCTCTGCAGCGGCATCCTCTGGCGCCACCAGTTGGCCATCCGGCGTGACCTCGGCGTCGTCGCTCATCCAGGCGTCCACGTCTTCAGGGCAGACGTCGTGGCGCGGCACCAGGGGGCTGTCCATGATGACTTCGTCTTCCAGCAACTCCAGCAAATTGAAGCTGCGGGCCATCGGCAGGACATCGTCTTCCGAATCGGCGTCGAGTTGCGCGGCGGCGGCCTCGTCCCCCTCGAAGCGGATGGTGTGCGTCAAATCGATGTGCCAGCTCACCGGCTGCAGACAGCGTTGGCAAGTCAAGGGCACCTCGCCCTGAACGGAGAGATCCAGCCACCGCTCAGGGCCACCCACGCGACGGGGCACCTCACGGCCAGTGGCCGTCCAGGTCAGCGGGGGCACGGTGGCCGGGTCCACGCCTTCGGCCAGCGCCTCGGCAACGCGGGGCCAGCCGGCCAGGTCGGCTTGACCGCTCAAGGTTTCGCCAGATTCGATGAAAGCCTGGACATCCAGTTTGTGGGGCAGAAAAGGGGCACGTGCACGCATGCCGCGAGTCTAAGTCAGGTGGGGGCGTGGCATCATCGCGCCGACCATGGATCAGCCCTCCCCACTGCCCGAACCGCAGCCCGTTTTTCACATGCCGGCACCCTCGCCTCGCCTGGTGTTGGGCTCGACCTCGGTCTATCGCCGCGAACTGCTCTCGCGCCTGAAACTGCCGTTTGAGGTGTGCAGCCCACAGGTGGACGAGGGCCCCTTGCCGGGCGAAGCGCCGCGTGCGCTGGCTGAGCGCCTGGCGCTGGCCAAGGCGCGCGCGGTGGCCGACCTGTTCGACGACGACGTGGTGGTGATCGGCTCCGACCAGGTGGCCAACTTGCACGGGCAATGCCTGGGCAAGCCCGGCCACCGCGCAGGCGCCCAGGCGCAACTGCAGGCCATGAGCGGCCAGACGCTGGTCTTCCACACGGCCTTGAGCGTGCAGCGCCCGAGAACTGGCCATGTGGCCGTGCGCGTGGTGGACGTGACGGTGGCCGTGCGCACGCTGAGCGCGGCGGACATCGACACCTACCTGCGCCACGAACAACCCTTTGATTGCGCCGGCAGCGCCAAGGTCGAAGCCCTGGGGATCAGCCTGCTCGACGCCGTGCACAGCGACGACCCCACCGCCTTGGTCGGCCTGCCCCTGATCGCCACCTGCCAGATGCTGGCTGCGGCCGGCCTGCCGGTGCTGCCCAGCCTGGCCCACCTCACCGCCCCATGAGCCAACCTGCCGCCTCCGGCCCCAAAGGCCGCCTGTTCCTGATGCCCAACACCCTGGACCTGGGGTGCGTGGCGCCAGACCAGCCTGTGCCCGACTTGCGTGAAGTCTTGCCCGACGCCGTCTTGCGCCAAGCCGCTCAACTGAGCCATTGGGTGGTCGAGAACGCCAAGACGGCGCGCGCCTTCCTCAAGCGGGTGGATGCCATCCACCCTCTGGCCCAACCCCTGCAGGCGCTGGACATCCAGGTGATGCCACGCCCGCCCAAAGGCGGCGCCGCAGACGCCAAACAGCAGGACGCCGAATGGCGCACCCTGCTTTCACCTGCGCTGGCCGGCCAGGACTTGGGCTTGCTGTCGGAAGCCGGGCTGCCCGCCGTGGCCGACCCCGGCGCCCTGCTGGTGCGCCAGGCCCACGCCCAAGGCGTGACGGTGATGCCCTTGTCGGGCCCCAGCTCCTTGCTGTTGGCCCTGGCGGCCAGTGGCTTGCACGGCCAGAGCTTCGCGTTCGTGGGCTATTTGCCGACAGACAGCGGCCAGCGCAGCGCCCAGATCCGTCAGCTGGAAGCCGCGTCGCGCAAAGGGCACCAAACGCAGCTGGTGATCGAAACGCCTTACCGCAACCAGGCCCTGGCCGATGCCCTGCTGCAAACCTTGCAGCCCGACACCCGCCTGCACGTGAGCTGCGGCTTGACCTTGCCGCAAGGTTTCAACCGCACATTGAGCGTGGCGGCATGGCGCCAAGCCGGCCTGTCGCTGCCTGCGGATGTGCCCACCGTCTTCGCGTGGCTGGCCGCATGAACCTGTCGGCGCCAGGGCCCACGAGTTTGGCGACAATGGAGCCTTCGCGCAGGCCGCTCTGTTGAGGGGCCACGGCCCACCTCTTTGACCCTTCATGCACACCGAACCCAACGACCTGGCCCGCAAACTGGGCTACGCAGGCTTGATCCCCTTTGTGGGCTGCGCCTTGCTGCTGTGGCTGCTGGCCGACCGCGAAGACGCCGAACCCTTCATCTTTGTGGTTCGCGCGCTGAGCACTTATGCCGCGCTGATCGTGTCCTTCCTGGGCGGCATCCCCTGGGGCCTGGTGATGCGAACGGCTCCCGCAGCCGACCAAGACGCCGACACCACCGTCACCCGCGCACTATGGGGCGGCATCGGCTATTCGCTGGCCGCGTGGGTGGGCGTCTTGATGCCGCCGCACGCGGGCCTGGCCTGGCTGGGCGGGCTGCTCATCGTCTGTTACGCGTTGGACCGCAAGCGCTACCCGGAGCTGGACGCCTCGGGCTGGCTCACGATGCGCTTCCGCCTCACGGTGGTGGCCAGCCTGAGCTGCTTCTTCGCCGCAGCACAACTCTGAAACCGGCCCTACGCCCGCACCCGCCATGATCCAGCACCGCATCGAGATCGCGCAGTTGCATGCGCACCTGTTCAAGGTCAGCCTGCGCATCGACGCCCCCGCCCCCCTTCAGCGCCTCAGCCTGCCGGTCTGGATCCCGGGCAGTTACCTGGTGCGTGAGTTCGCCCGTCACCTCTCGCCCCTGCAAGCCCGCCAGGGCAAGCAGACGCGGGCAGTCAAGCAAATCGACAAGTGCACGTGGGAAATCGCCTGTGAGGGCCGCGCAGCCCTGGAGGTAAGCTACGAGGTCTATGCATTCGACACCTCGGTGCGTGCGGCCTTCCTGGACACGCGCCGCGGCTTTTTCAACGGCACCAGCGTGTTCATGCGCGTCGCGGGCCGGGAAGACGAAGCCCAGGCCGTGCGCATCGCCGGCCTGCCCAAGGGCTGGCGCGTGCACACCGCGTTGCCAACCGTGGCCGTCAATGCGCAGGGCTGGGGCGATTACGAGGCGCCCGACTACGACACCCTGGCCGACCACCCGGTGGAGCTGGGCACGCCTTGGCACGGCGAATTCACTTGCAAGGGCGTGCGCCACGAGTTCGTGGTGGCCGGCGCCCCCGATGACTTCGATGGCGACAAGCTGCTGGCCGACACGCGCACCATCTGCGAAGCGCAGTTGAGCTTCTGGCACGGCCGCCGCAAAGCGCCCTTCGGCCATTACGTGTTCATGCTCAACACGGTGGAAGACGGCTACGGTGGACTGGAACACCGCCAAAGCACGGCGCTGATCTGCAGCCGCAAGGACTTGCCCCGCGTGGGCCGAACACCCAATGCCGACAGCTACACCACCTTGCTGGGCTTGATCAGCCACGAGTACTTCCACACCTGGAACGTCAAACGCCTGAAGCCTCGGGCCTTCGCCCCTTACGACTACACCCGAGAGAACCACACCCGCATGCTGTGGTTCTTTGAGGGCTTCACGTCGTACTACGACGACCAGTTCCTGCTGCGTACGGGCCTGATCGACGCCGACACTTACCTCAAGCTGTTGACCAAGACGGTGAACCTGGTGCAAGCCACGCCCGGGCGCCTGCAATACAGCGCCGGCCAGGCCAGCTTCGACGCCTGGACGCGTTACTACCGCCCCGACGAGAACACCGCCAACGCGACGGTCAATTACTACACCAAGGGTGCGCTGATCGCGATGGCGCTGGACCTGAGCCTGCGCCAGTTGCCCGCGGCGGGCGACACCCCGCCCTCGCTCGACCAGGTGATGTTGCGCCTGTGGCAACTCGGCCGAGCGATCGACGAGGCCGATGTGGCCCAGGCCCTGGCCGACGTGGCAGGCCAGTTGCCCAAGCCGCTGGACGGCGAGCCCGACTGGCGCGGCATGACGCCCGCTCAAGCCTGGGCGCAGGTGTTGCACCGCTGGACGGAAACCTGCGCTGAACTGCCCTTGACTGCCCTGTTGCGCCAGCATGGCGTGGCCTGGCTGACCAAGGCTGGCCCATTGGCGCAACTGTGGGGCGTGAAGCTGCAAGACACGCCCAGCCCCCCCAAGGTGCAAGCGGTGATGCGTGGCGGCCTGGCCGAGCAATGGGGCCTGTGCGTGGGCGACGAGTTGCTGGCCCTGGACGACTGGCGCCTGCGCAAGGCCGAAGACTTGGCCACCTGGCAACGCACCGACCGGGCGCAGTCGCTGCTCGTTTGCCGTGACCAGCGCCTGGAGAAGATCGCCAAGCCAGCCCACTGGCAGGCGGGCATCGGCGGCCAAATCGTGGTGTTGCAGCGCGACGCCTCGGCGGCTGAGGTCGCAGCCACCAACCGACGTCGCTGGTTGTGCCTGTGAACCTTCTGAGGCCGCGCCGCCCGTCGGGGCGGGCCCTGCCCTTGGCCCTGGCCGCCGTGGTCGTGCTGGTCACGCTGGTGCATTTGCTGGTGACCTCGTTCATCGGGCAGGCGATGCTGGGCGCCTCCAAAGAGCCCACGATCAAGAAGATCAAGGCCGCCTACGTGACCGAGATGCGCCTGACGCGCCCACCCGTGGCGCGCGCAGCCACGGCGCCTGCCCCTGCCGGCGCCCCCAAACCACGACCCAAGGCGAAGCCCAAGCCCCAGGCCGTGGCGCAAGCGGCCTCGGCTGCTTCGGCGCCGGAAGAGGTGGCCAGCGCGCCCGTCACGCCCAACTCGCCCGAGCCGCCCGCTTCGGCCCCCACGGCCGTGGCCGAAGCCCCGAGCCAGCCCGCACCGGGTGCGTCTGCGCCTGAGGCCTACCTGGCGGGCCAAA
>JBEEJT010000186.1:0-37239 GCA_041169085.1 Pseudomonadota bacterium
CGCCTGGCCCAGTGAAAAATGCATGTAGGAGCGGTGGAAGGCCCGGTTGCCCGGCACGACGGCGGCGCGCACGCGCTCGATGTCGGGCATCACCTCGTCCAACTCGGCCGTCTGGACCAGACAGTACAGGTGGTGCGCGGTGGCCATCACCTGCAAGGCTGCTGGCCAATGCTCGAAGCCCGGCGAGGCCATGATCTGGCGCAGGGTGCTTTCACCTTGCCCGGCGCGGCCCATCACCCCTTCCAGCAGCGCGGCGCAGGCGGCCCGGTGCAGCTTGGCCACCTGGGCCTGCTCTGGCTGGGGCGCAAAGTGGGCGGCATCTTGCAGCACTTGCTGCGCGGCATGCAGTTCGCCCGCCATGAGCAGCATGTAGGCCTCGCAGGTGGCCAGGAAGATCCGCAAGGGATCGGAGTCGGCGCGTTCCACGCACGCCCGGACTTCGGGCAAGGCCAGGCGCAAGGCAGGCAAGCGGGCCTGCCAGAGCAACTCGCCAATCAAGGCAAACACGGCCACGGAGGCCTGTGCGAGCAACGACGGCGCGGGGGAGGTGGTGCGCAGGGCCTGGGCCCGCGCCAGCCAGATGCCCAGGCCTTCGAAATGGCGACCGCGATCCCAGATCGTGTTGACCGCAGCCAGGATCACCGCGGCGGGGGCATCGGGGTCAGGGCAGCTCAGCGCGCCCTGGTAAGCGGCTTCGCAGGCCTGGACCGGGCATTGCGACAACGCCAGCCAAGGCGCCAGCGCACCTTGTGCGTCGTCCTGGCGCAGGTCTTGTTCAAACCAGCGCTGCTTGTCTGTTGTTGTCCAGGCGTGTCCGTCCATCCCACTTCCCCTGAATCAGCGCACCTCATGTGCGCGTCTCATCCGACCAGGTGCGCAGCAAACAGTTTAGGCGCGCTGGCCGGGTTGGGCGGGTCGTTAAGATGGCCGCTGTCGCATCGCTGGTCACACACAGGCACATGGCACGTTGGATGAGGTCCCGTTGGGGCACGTTGGATTTCTGGGTCATCCTGCTGGGGGCCTTGGGCCTCATTGGTGGCGCCTTCTGGCTGGCCAGTCGCTACATCGCGCCGGCCCCCCCGAAGCAGATCGTGATGACGGTCGGTGCCGAAGGCGGGGCTTACGAAGAGCTGGCCAGGGAGATGCAACTGGCCCTGGGGCAGAACGGCATCAAGTTGGTGCTGCGAGAAACCCATGGCGCCAAGGAAGACCTGGCCCTGCTCAATGACCCGGCCTCAGGTGTGGTGGCCGCCGTGGTGCAAGGTGGCGCGGCGTCTGAAGCCGACGGCGAGAACCTCATGAGCCTGGCCTCGCTGTACCGGGAGCCCGTGTGGGTCTTCTACCGCAAGGGCCTGAAGGTGGCGCGGCTGAGTGCGCTCAAGGGGTTGCGCGTGAACATCGGCCCGGAAGGCAGCGGGGTGCACACCCTGGCGCGCGCCATGTTGAAGGCCAATGGCCTGGACGACGGCAACACCCGCCTGGCGGACTTCTCGTCAGAAGGTGCGGCGGACTTGCTGGTGCTGCGCCAGCTCGACGCCATCGTGGTGGTCAGCGCGCCGGAGGCGCAGATGATCGGCCGGCTCATGCGCGAGCCCAGCGTGCAGCTGATGGGCTTTGACCAGGCCGAGGCGTATGCCCGCCATTACCCCTTCTTGCTGCCCATCACCTTGCCCAAGGGCAGCTTTGACCTGGGGCGCAACATCCCTGAGCAAGACGTGCAGCTGGTGGCCCCCACCGCCAACCTGGTGGTGCGCGACGACATCCACCCGGCCTTGATCGACCTGCTGATGGACGCGGCCACCGACATCGTGGGCGACGCGGGCCTGTTGCGCCACGAGGGCGAGTTCCCCTCGCCCAAGGGCGTGGACATCCCGTTGAGCCTCGACGCCGAGCGCTACATGAAGAACGGCCCCTCCTTCCTGCACCGGCACCTGCCTTTCAATTTTGCCGTGTGGGCCGACAGGCTGCTGGTGCTGCTGATCCCCTTGCTGGCGGTGTTGGTGCCGATGTTGCGCCTGGCGCCGGCCGCTTACGCGTGGCGGGTGAAGTCGCGCGTCTACCGCTGGTACGGCAAGCTCAAGGACTTGGAGCGCGAGCTCGACCTGGCCGGCCCGACGCTGGACCGCGAAGCGGCCTGGCAGCGCTTCGACGAGATCGACGAGGGCGTCACCCAGATCCGCACGCCGCTGGCCTTCTCGGAAAACCTCTACAACCTGCGGGCCCACATCGAGTTGGTGCGCCAGCGTCTGCAGGCGCGTGCCGCCCACGCCGCGCCGTCAGCGGGGCACCGGCTTTGACTTGAGGCCTTGCGCCGCACCTGCGGCCGTGCACACCTGGAAGGCCTGGAAGCCGGGGGCGAGTTCGATGCTGCCGTCGGGCATCTGCTGCATGACTTGCAGCATGCATTCGTTGGCTTCCCCGTCGGCGCGGAACATGGCGATGTAGTTGCGCCCGCCTTCGACCTTCAGGCTGCCGCCGAGGTCGCAATTGGCCAGGCCATCGGGCCTTTGGGTGCGAAAGCGCAGCCAGGCCGAAGGGGCGGGGCGCACGTTCTTGGCCGAGCCACGCAACCGCTCGCCTTCGGTCGGGTGCAGGCGCACCAGGGGCTGGCTTTGCTCGCTGCAATCGGGCTGGGCCGACCAATAGACCCGGGCCGGGCCATTGCTGTCGAGGATCAGCCGGGCCTGGTCAGGCGCGGGGGCGTCCAGCGACTCTTGGGCGTGCAGCGTGCCCGAGAGGCCGCAGGCCAGGAACACAAGGGGGCCGATCAGTCGGGGGCGGCGATGCTTCATGGGGGACATGGTCTGGGGTTCAGGGTTTGGCCGTCAGCCGCAGCCAGGTGGTCTTGTTGCTGCTGGCGCGCACTTCGATCACCAGGCTGCCGCTGTCGCTGAGCGCGGACACGTTGCCGATGACGCTGCCCGTGGCCAGGCTCACGCCTTTGCCCTTCAGCCACGACACGAGCTCCTGGCTCTGGCCGTCACGCCAGATGTAGAACTGCACTTCGCTGGGCTGCAGCGTGCAGCCGCCGCAGCGGCCGGCGCGGTAGACCACGGTGCCCGTGTTGTTGAGCAGCGCCTTGGAGACCTGGCGCAAGTCGCCCGCAGGCAGCAGGCGCACCAGGGCCTGGCCGTTCCACAGGCGCACGTCTTCGGTGCCGGTGTTCTTCAGCAGGTGGTTGTCGGCGGTCACGGTCACGTCGGGCCAGTAGCGCACCAGGGCCTGGCCCTGGTTGTTGAGCGACTCCACGGTGCTCAGGGGGCGCTCACGCGTGTCCAGCACGGCGGGCTGGCCAGCGCGCCAAATGGTGGCGGCCTGGGCGTAGGTGGTGTAGTCGGTCAGGGCGCCGCCGAAGTCGCTGTTGGCGTTGGCGGTCAGCACCACGGCGCCAGGCCAGTTGCCCGTGGGCAGCGTCTGCCAGCCGGTGTCACGGTGCCAGGTGCCGGCCTTGTCGTGGGCGCGGTTGTCGCCATAGACGGTCCACAACACGCGGCCGTCGTCCATGGCGCCTGTCAGGTAGCGCGGCAGGCCGGCGTTGCTGCCCGGGGCGTCCCGGGGCACGGTGAACTTGTCGCGCGTGCTCACCAGCATCTGCGTGTTGCCGTACAGCACCCATTGGCCGCGCGGGGAGGCCGCCAGCCAGGTGTTGTTGCCGGTGGCCAGGCGCGTGGGCGTGGTGCTCTTGGCCGTGGTGGCGGCCCAGCGCGAGGGCGACTGCTGGATGTCCACCTCGAAGCCGAGCCCGGTCGAACCGAAGCGGTAGCCGGCGAAATAGCCGGCGTCGCCCAGCACGGCGCCCGTTTCGTCGAACCCCATGGGGGCCCCGGGGATCAGGCGGCCCAGGCTGGGCGGCGACAGGGTGGTCTGGGTGAAGCTGGTCTGGGCCCCGGCGGCCGACGTCAGGGCGGCGAGGGCCAGACCCAGCGCCAGGCGAGGCAGGTGAGGGCGGCGAAAGGACAACATGGGGACTCCGCTGTGGTGGCTGCTGAATCGGGTGGCGTCGCACGCTGCCCGTTCACGCCATGCTAGCGCTCAGCCGGGTGGCAGGGCATAGGTGCCAACCGCATGGGCCACCGGTTCCGGCCAGCCTTGGGAATAGAGCGTGACTTCGCCCACCGCCAGCGTCTTGCCCACCTTGATGAGCCGACACTCGCCGACCACCGGCAAATCGCCCCGCGGGCGCCGCAGGAAATTGATGTTCAGGCTGGTGGTCACCGCCATGGGCT
Organism: Pseudomonadota bacterium; assembly: GCA_041169085.1. Taxonomy (GTDB): domain Bacteria; phylum Pseudomonadota; class Gammaproteobacteria; order Burkholderiales; family Burkholderiaceae_C; genus Aquabacterium. The sequence goes on from JBEEJT010000186.1 coordinate 4,227, forward strand.
GGATGCCGATGGTGCCCAGGATGGCCACATACAAGGCCACATCGGCCACGCCCATCAGCGTGGGGCCCGACACCGAGCCACCTGGGCGCAAGTCGCCATGGCCGATGGGGTGCAACACCGTGGACGTCATGGGGGCCACGTGCTGGACCACGCAAGGCGTCTGCGGGAACTCGCTGGCGATGAAGGCGGCCACCTCGGCCTGGGAAGCGGGTTGGTGAGGGGCCATGGTGCTTCCTGGGCGGTGGGGTGAGGGGCTTCAGCGGGTGGCCAGCGTGGCCAGCGCCACGTATTCGGCCACCGGCACTTCTTCAGCGCGGCGTTGCAAGTCGAAGTCGGTGTCGATGCCGCGCTCGGTGATCCAGGCGCCCAGCGTGTGGCGCAAGATCTTGCGCCGCTGCGAGAACGCCACCGCCACCATCTGCTCCAGCACGGCCGGGTCCACCATCGCAGGCTGGGCCCAGGGCACCATGCGCACCACGGCCGAATCGACCTTGGGCGGCGGGTCGAACGCCTCGGGCGGCACGTCGACCACGTTTTCCATGTCGTAGCGCCATTGCAGCATCACGCTCAGGCGGCTGTAGTCCTTGCTGCCGGGCGCGGCCACCATGCGGTCCACCACTTCCTTTTGCAGCATGAAGTGCTGGTCTTCCACGATGGGGGCCCAGGGCAGCAGGTGGAACAGGATGGGGCTGGAGATGTTGTACGGCAGGTTGCCGATCACGCGCAGCTTGGTGGTGCCCAGCTGCTGCGCCACGTCGCCAAAGTTGACCTTGAGCACGTCGCTTTCGATGACGTTGAGCTCGGGGCGCTTGCGCAGCCGGGCCGCCAGGTCGCGGTCGAGCTCGATCACGGTGAGCTGCTTGCAGCGCTCGACGACCGGGTTGGTCATGGCGCCCAGGCCGGGGCCGATCTCCACCAGCGGCTGTCCGGGCTGCGGCCCGATGGCGCGCACGATGTCGTCGATCACCCCGGGGTCGGACAGGAAGTGCTGGCCGAAGCGCTTGCGCGCCACGTGGCCACCGCCGCCCTTGACGGCCGATGGGCGGCCCGACGGGCGAGCGGGCTTGTGCTGGGGCTTGTTCATGGGGCTTCGCGGACCTCGATCCAGGCGGCACCGCGCAACTCGCGGGCCCATTCTTCGTAAGCCGACTCGAAGCGGCGTTCCTTGAGCACGTTGCGTGCGGCTTCGCGCTTTTGCGCGTCGCTCAGTTTGACTTCACGCCGCTCGACGAGCTGGATGAGGTGCACCCCGAAGCGCGACACCATGGGCTGCGACACCTCGCCGGGCTGCAGGCCGGACATGGTCTTTTCGAACTCGGGCACGAACTGGCCCGGCGAAGCCCAGCCCAGGTCGCCGCCCTTGGGGGCGCTGCCGTCTTCCGAATACTGACGGGCCATCTGCTCGAAGCTGGCGCCGCCCACGATCTGGTCGCGCACCTTCTTGAGCTTGGCCAGCGCTTCGTCAGGCGATTGGTTGGCGGCCAGGCGCAACAAGATGTGGCGTGCGTGCTGTTGGGTGTAAGTGGGCTCGCCACCTTGCTGCCGGTCCACCAGCTTGAGGATGTGGAAGCCCGCGTTGGTGCGCAAGACCTGCGACACCTGGCCCACCTTCATGCCGTTGGCCGCATTGAGGAACAGCTCGGGCAAACGGCTGATCGGGCGCAGGCCAAAGGCCCCGCCTTGCTTGCGGGTGCGCGAGTCGTCGGAGAACTCGCTGGCCAGTTGCGCGAAGTCGCCACCTTTGGCGGCCTGCTGCTGGATGTCCAGCGCCTTGCCGCGCAGCGCCTGGATCTCCATGGCGTTGGCGTTCTCCGGTACGGCCACCAGGATGTGGGCGAGGTTGACCTGCGGCTCGGCCCCGGCAGAAGGGTCGTTCTTGAGGAAGTTGTCGATGTCGCTTTCGCTGATCTGGATGCGGGCGTTGACTTCGCGTTCACGCAGGCGCTGCAGCACCAGTTGCTCGCGCAGCGTGGTGCGGTAGCGGCCATAGTCCATGCCTTCTTCGACCATGCGCTGGCGCAGCTCGACCATGGTCAGCTGGTTTTGTGCCGCGATGCCTTCGATCGTGTTGTCGAGCTCGGCCTCGCTCACGTCCACGCCGGAGGCCTTGGCGTAAGACACCTGCACGCGTTCGTCGATCAGGCTGTCGAGCACCTGCTGGCGCAGTTCTGCCCCGGAGGGCATGCGCGCGCCCGACTGGCCCGCCAGCTGCTCGCGCAAGCGCGCCACCCGCTTGTTGATGTCGGTGTGGGTCACGGGCTCCTGGTTGACCACCGCGACGATGTAGTCCACCGTGGTTTTGGCCGCGTCGCGGGCGATGGCGTCGGCCATCTTGGGCGGCTCAGGCTGGCGTGCGCTCACCAAGGGGGGCGCGACATCGCGCCGCAGGGGCGACTGGGCGCTGGCGGCGCTGGCCAGCAGCACCGACAAGGCGGTCAGCGCGAAGCGCAGTCGCAAGGGGCGAAATCGTTCATTCATTGTCAAGCAGGGGCGATGTGCCTTCAGTCGTGGCCGCGGGCGTGTCGTCACGCAGCAGGCGGTAGCCGGGGATATTGTCCTTCAAGGCCTTGAGCGGGTTGCTGCCCAGGCTGATCTTCGACAGGCCGATCAACTCCAGCTGGAACATGATGCGGGTGGTGGCCTGGGTGCTGCCCACCGAGATCCGTTGCCCCACCACGCGGCCGATCCAGCAGCCGGCGTCGTATTCCACACCCGCCAGGGCGTCGGCCATGCGGCGGTCGCGGGCGCTGTAGCTCAGTCGGCCCACGCTGTACCAGGTGCCCTGGCAGTCGCTGCCTCCCTGGCGCTGCCCGGACAGGTTGAGCGGGTCCTGGGCGCCGGTGTCTGGCGGGGTGGGGGCGGCGTTCTGGCCCAGCATCGTGCTCAGCAGCGTGGGCGCGGCGCCGCGCGGCGTGGTGCCAAAGATGGGCCACTGCCAGCCCAGCTCCAGCTGTTCGCTGGCCTCGCGGGTGTAGCGGTAGTTGAAGTTCAGGGTGCGCCAGGGCCCCGGGCTGTAGCGCAGGCTCACGAGGCTGCGCTGCACGGCGTGCGACTGCGCACTGAACTGCGTGGAGTTGTCGATGGTCCAGTTCGGCACCACCGAGGTCGATGCCAGCACCAGCAAGTCGGAGAGGCGCTGCGTGACCGGCTCGTCGCCATCGGGGTTGAGCCGCTGGTCGGCCAGCAGCACGCGCTGGACCACGCCCAGGCGCATGGCTTCCGCGCCGCTGCGCTGGTCCAACAGGCGGGTGGTCAGGCCGAGCGTGACCTGGTTGGCGTCGTTGACCCGGTCACCGCCGGTGAACGCGTTCTCGTTGTAGATCGCGTACTGGTTGAAGTCGCGCGGCGCGGTGTCGAACAGGGGCAGGCCACTTTGGTCGCGGTAGGCCGTGCGCACGTATTGCACCCGGGGCTCCAGCGTTTGCGTGAGCTCGCGGCCAAACCAGCCCACCGGGCGTTCCAGCTGGGTGGTGGCGTCCAGGCTGAAGGTCGGGATGGTGCGCGTGGCGCTGCGGCGCCCGTTGTCCAGGGCCTGGTCGAGGTCGTAGCTGGTGCTGCGCAAGGCCACCTTGGGCGTGAGCGTCATGCCGCTCACGTCGAAGGGGCGCGACATCTGTCCCTGCGCCTGCAGCCGGTTGCCGCTCACCTGGGTGGCGTCGGCGTTGGTGAAGCGGTTGAACTCCAGCGAGCTGGCCCAAAGCACCCCGGTGTCCTGCCCATTGCGGCTGCGCAGGCCCAATTGAGGCGTGCGGCGGTAAGGCGAGGTGATGCGCGCCAGGGCCTGTTGCGCGGCGTCGGAGCTGCCGTTGAGGTCTTGCAGCGTCTGCCAGGTCTGCACGCCACCATAGGCCGTGGTCTGGCTGTCGCCCAGGCCCCAGTTGCGGGCGTTGAGGTTGTGCTCGAAGCGCGCGTGGCTGTCCCACAGCCGGGGCGTGAGCGAGGGCAGGTTGTGGCGGAAGTCTTTCCAGTAGTCGTCGTCCGAGACCCGGCGCCAGCGCAGGTCGTAGTCGGTGCGGCTGTCGGCGCCGCCCGTGCCCGACAGGCTGCCCAGGTGGCCGAAGTCACCCAGGGCACGGGTGCGCAAGCGCACGCGGTCGTCGGGCAGCACCACCACGCGCCAGGTGCCACGGTCCTGGGGTTGCAGGTAGCGGAACTCGGTGTCGAGCGACAGGCCGCGTCGCGCCGCGTATTTGGGCGCCAGCGTCATGTCGAGGTTGGGCGCGATGTTCCAGTAATACGGGTCGGAGAACTCGAAGCCGCTGGTGCTGTCGTAGGCGATGCTGGGGGGCAACCAGCCGCTCTTGCGGCGGTCGTCCAGCGGGAAGCTCAATTTGGGCGCGGCCAGCAAGGGCACGCCCTTGAACCACACCACGGCGTCTTCGGCGCGGCCTTCGCTGCGGTCGAGGTCCAGCCACACTTTGCTGGTCTTGAGCGACCAGGCAGGCTCGCCGGGCTGCCCGTCGGCCGTGTTGGCCGGGGTGCAACTGCTGTAGCTCGTCCAGTAGGCCTGCAGGCGGTTGTGGCCCAGAAACTCGATGCGCTGCGCGCTGCCCCCGGCGTTCATGCGCGTCAACCAGAAGCGTGGCTCGGTGAACTCGCCCACCTCGGTGTCGAGTTGGAGCTTGAGCGACGGCCCGGTGAACACGTTGCCACCCGTGAGGATGCGCACCTGGCCCTGGGCTTCGGCCGTGTTGGTGGTCGCCTGGTGGGTGACGGATTGGGCGCGCATCTGCATGTCGCCACGGATCACGCGCACCTTGCCCGTGGCGCGGGTGGTGGTGCCCGCTTCGCCTTCGATGCGGTCGGCCTCGAAAAACAGCGGCAGCGGGTCGCGGGCCACGCGGGCGGCCGGGACCGGCTCCGAGGCGGGCGACACCGGGGCCGGGGGGGCGGCAAAGGCGAGGGTCGTGGCCGTCCACAGCCCTGCGGCAGCGAGGGCATGGGGCAGCAGGCGCAGGCCATGCGGGGGCGCGTCGGTCCAGTTCACAACGGTCAAAGAGTGGCGACCGTCGTCTGAAGGGGGCCGGCCTTGCCTAAAATCCGGCCATTATTTCATGCCCGGCTTTGCCGCGCCGCCTCCATGACTGCACCCACCGTGCCGCCCATCGCCTGGGCAGACCCCGCCCGCCAACACGCGTTCCAAACCTGGCTGGCCGCCCTGGCGCCCACCCATGGCCTGTTGCCCGACACCGTGCGCTCGGCCAGCTCCGACGCCAGCTTCCGCCGCTACTTCCGGGTCGACGCCCAGCCTGGCCACCCCCGCGCCAGCCTGATCGTGATGGACGCCCCGCCCGACAAGGAAGACTGCCGCCCCTTCGTGCGCGTGGCGAAGCTCCTGGCTGCGGGCGGCGTGGGCGTGCCCGAAGTCCTGGCCTGGGACGAAGCGCAGGGCTTCATGCTGCTGTCCGACCTGGGCTCGACGACCTTCCTGTCTGCCCTGGCGGTGGACGCGCCCTTCGACGCCGGCAACCGCGCCCGCTACAACCAGGCGCTGGAAGAGCTGGTGCGCATCCAGGCCGTGGCCCAGCCCGACCCGGCCTTGCCGCCCTACGACGCCGCGCTGTTGCAGCGCGAGATGGACCTCTTCCCCGAGTGGTACCTGGGTCGCCTGCGCGGTTTGACTTTGGACGCCAAACAGCAAGAGCAGCTGCAGGCCACATTTGGCCTCATCCAGTCCAATGTGCTGCAACAGGCCACGGTGCTGGTGCACCGCGACTACCACTCGCGCAACCTCATGGCCGACCCGGCCGCGCCCGACGCCCGCCTGGGCGTGATCGACTTCCAGGACGCCGTGTGGGGCCCGGTCACCTACGACCTGGTCAGCCTGCTGCGCGACGCCTACGTGACGTGGGACGAAGACGTGCAGCTGGACTACGGCGTGCGCTTCTGGGAAAAGGCCCGCAAGGCCGGCCTGCCCGTGCCCGACGACTTCGGCACCTTCTGGCGCGACTTCGAATGGATGGGCCTGCAGCGCCACCTCAAGGTGCTGGGCATCTTCGCGCGGCTGGCCATCCGCGACGGCAAACAGCAGTACCTAGGCGACATCCCCCGCGTCTGGGCCTACGCCCACCGCGTGTGCGCCCGCTACCAGGGTCTGGGCTTCCTGCTGCGCTTGCTGGAACAGGCTGAAAGCGCCCACGGCGGGGCGCAAACCCAGGTGGGTTACACCTTCTGATCGGCGTCCCGATCGCTTGATCAAGGGGATTTCGGGGTCGGGGGCCGGTTCAGGGGGGCTTTTGCCCCCATTTCCCTGCGCAAAAATGCAGCAAATCCGGGCAATCGGCGGATAATGCGGCCCCGATGACTGACCAAACCACTTCCGGCGAATCCACTGTGGACGCCGCCGCGCCGCAAGCAGAGGCGGCTGCCGCCCCCGCACGTTTCGACACCCTGCCGCTGGATCCCAAGATCCTGAGCGCCATCACCTACCCGACGATGACGCCGATCCAGGCCAAGGCCATCCCGCTGGTGCTGGCGGGCCGCGACGTCATGGGTGCCGCGCAGACCGGCACGGGCAAGACGGCGGCCTTCTCGATCCCGCTGCTTCAGAAGATGATGAAGCACGAGAACGCCAGCATGTCGCCCGCCCGCCACCCGGTGCGCGCCATCGTGCTGGCGCCCACGCGCGAGCTGGCCATCCAGGTGGCCGACAACGTCAAGACCTACGCCAGCAAGTGCAACCTGCGCTCGGCCGTGGTGTTTGGCGGCATGAACATGAAGGAACAGACGGTCGAGCTGAAGTCTGGCGTCGAGGTGCTGATCGCCACCCCTGGCCGCCTGATCGACCACATCGAGGCCAAGAACTGCAACCTCTCGCAGGTTGAATACGTGGTGCTCGACGAAGCCGACCGCATGCTCGACATCGGCTTCCTGCCCGATCTGCAGCGCATCCTGAGCTACCTGCCCAAGCAGCGCCAGACCCTGCTGTTCTCGGCGACCTTCTCGCCTGAGATCAAGAAGCTGGCGCAGAGCTACCTGCAAGACCCGGTGCTGGTCGAAGTGGCCCGCCCGAACCAGACGGCCAACACCGTCGAGCAGCGCTTCTACAAGGTCGACGACGACAACAAGCGCCACGTGATCCGCCAGATCTTGCGCGACCGCGACATCAAGCAGTCCATCGTCTTCGTGAACTCCAAGCTGGGCTGTGCCCGCCTGGCGCGCACCTTCGAGCGCGACGGCCTGCGCACGGCCGCCCTGCACGGCGACAAGTCGCAAGACGAACGGATCAAGTCGCTCGACGCCTTCAAGCGTGGCGACGTCGATCTGCTCGTGGCCACCGACGTGGCGGCGCGCGGCATCGACATCGCGGCCCTGCCGGCGGTGTTCAACTACGACATCCCCTTCAACGCCGAAGACTACGTGCACCGCATTGGCCGCACGGGTCGCGCAGGCGCTTCGGGCCTGGCCGTGTCGCTCGTGACGGGCGCCGACGCCCGCCTGATGGCCGACATCGAAAAGCTGATCAAGAAGAAGCCCGAAGTCGAGCCCTTCGAGCTGGAAGACGACCGCGCACGTCGCCCGCGCTACAGCCGTGGCGAAGAAGGCGACGACCGCCGCCCCAGCCGCTACAGCCGTGGCGACGGTGAGGGCGCGCGCGAAGGTGGCCGCGAAGGTGCCCGTGAAGGCGGCCGTGAGTTCGTGCGCGAGGCGGCCCCGCGTGCCCCGGTGCGCCGCGCCCCGGCAGACCCCTTCTTCGACAAGCCTTACGAGCCGCAGGCCAGCGCCGAGCCGGCTTCGTGGGACAAGAAGGACGCCGCTGCCGCACCCGCCGCGGGTGGCAGCCTGTCGCGCTTCATCAAGCCCAAGCGCAAGGTCGCTACGCTGTTGGGTGGCTCGGGGACAGCGGGTTCGCGCCGCTGAGTGCGCCAGGGGCTGCGGCCTCTGGCTGACGGCTTTGCCGCCACAGCGTGGGCGAGGCCCCGAACTCGCGCTTGAAGGCCTGGCTGAACGCAGCCTCTGAGGCGTAGCCCACCAGGTCGGCCACCTTGCTGACGGGCAGCGCCGAGCTGCTCAGGTGGCGCGCCGCCAGCCGCATGCGGTGGCGGGTCAGGTAGGTCAAGGGCGGCTCGCCCATGGTCTGGGTGAAGCGCTCCGCGAACGCTGAGCGCGACAGGCAAGCCTGTTGGGCCAACTCCGGCACCGTCCAGTTGCGGCTCGGGTGCTGGTGGATGCAGGCCAGAGCCGCCGACAGCGCCTTGTCCTTCAACGCCGACAGCCAGGTGCCCGAGCCCTCGGGCACGGTGGCGACGTGGTCGCGGATCACCTGCATGAACAAGATGTCGCCGATGCGGTTGAGGATGGCCTGCTGACCGGGCGTCTGCATGGCCACCTGCAAAGCCAGGAAGTGGGTGCCCACGCTCAGCCAGGCCGGCGGCGAGGCGCCGTGGCCACGCACATGCAGCAGCGGCGGCAGCGCACGGATGAGCGGCGCCGCCAGGTTGACGTCGAAGCGCGCGTGGGTGCTGATGATCTGGCAGGCGTGGGGCGCGGCGTTTTGCATGCCCGTGGGCGCCTGGGCGTCGTCGCTCATCAGGGGCAACATGTCCTGAGCCTTGGCCAGCGACTGCGGGTGGTCCTGGATGCGGTGGGCCGTGCCGGCCGGCAGCATCACCAGGTCGCCGGCTTGCAGGTGCAGCGGCTCTTCGTCTTCGCGCACCAGCCAGGCTTCGCCTTGCACCAGCTGATGGGCGCAAGCCACGCCCGGGGTGGCCAGGCGCCAGGCCCACGGCGAGGTGTTGACCGAGAAGACGAAACGCACCCCTTCGAAGTGCATGTCGTCGAGGATGAGGCTCAGGCTGTCCATGGCCGAAGAGGATGCCACGAAAGGGGCGACGTCAAGGCAGCTCGGCGCCGCCCATGCGGGCCACGATCACGCCGGAGCGCCCCACGATGTAAGACGAGCCGGGTTGCTTCTCGAAGCGCTTGGGGGCGGGCAACATCACGGCCAGGCGCGCGGCCTGACCGGGCGCCAGGCGGGCCGCGTCCACGCGGAAGTAGTGCCGCGCCGCGGCCTGGGCGCCGAACACACCTTCGCCCCACTCCACGTTGTTGAGGTAGATGTTGAGGATGCGGTCCTTGCTCAACAAGGCCTCGAGCATGAAGGTGATCACGAACTCCTGGCCTTTGCGCACGAAGTTGCGCTCGCTGCTCAAGAACAGGTTCTTGGCCAGTTGCTGCGTGATGGTCGAGCCCCCGATGACCTTGGCCGTCGGCGGGTTGGCACTCGGCGGCGGCGGCGGTGTGCGGCCGCGGGCCTGGGCGCGGGCCACCGCGCGTTCATAGCGGGCTTGCTGGGCCTGCGCCTGCTTGTCGGCGCGGGCCTTGGCCAGCTTGTTCTTGGCCCAGGCCGCTTGCAGCGCGTCCCACTCCACGCCGTTGTGGTCCACGAAACCGCCGTCTTCAGAGGCGATCACGGCGCGGCGCAAGTGGTCGGTGATCTCGTCGCCCGACACCCATTGCTGTGACCAGGTGATGCGGCCTTGCTCGCGCAGCAGCCGGGCCATCTCGCTGCGCTGGAAGGTCGTGGATTGCGGGTCGACCACGGTCATCAGCGCGATGCGGGCCACGAAGTACAACTGCAGGCACAGGCCGCTGAGCACCAGCAGCGCGATCAGGCGCCAGGCCTGGCCCCACACGCCGGGGCGGCTCATGCGGCCACCTTGGCGTCTACTTCGGCGCGCAGGGCCGCCAGCACGGGCGCCGTGTCGGGGCGCACGCCACGCCACAACTCGAAGGCGGCTGCCGCCTGCTCGACCAGCATGCCCAGGCCGTCTCGGCCCACGGCCCCGTGGGCTTGGGCCCAATCGAGGAAGGGCCGGGCGGCCGCACCGTACATCATGTCCAGCGCCAGGGTGCCGGGCTTGAGCACGCTGGCGTCCACCGGCACGCCCTGGCCGCCCAGGCTGGCGGCGGTGCCGTTGATGAACACGTCGAAGGCGGTGCCGGGCTGGGCCAGGCTGCTGGCACGGAGCGCCACGCCATGGGCTTGGGCCAAGGCCTGGTGTCTTGCCACGATGGCTTCGGCCTTGTCGACCGTGCGGTTGGCCATGACGATCTCGGCAGGGCGGGCTTCGATCAGCGGGCCCAGCACGCCAGCGCTGGCGCCGCCTGCGCCCAGCAACAGCACGCGGCGCCCGGCCAGCGCCACGCCCGCGTTGACGGCGATGTCGCGCACCAAGCCCAGGCCGTCGGTGTTGTCGGCCAGCCAGGTGGCCGGGTCGGTGCTGTCAAATCGCAGCGTGTTCGACGCCTGGGCCAGCTCGGCGCGGGGCGTGCGGTGGCCAGCCAGCGCGAACGCTTCGAACTTGAACGGCACCGTGACGTTGCAGCCGCGCGCACCGCCTTGTGCAAAGGCGAGCACCTCGGCGTTGAAGCCGTCCAGCGGGCACAACAGGCGTTCATAGCGCAGGGCCTGGCCGGTTTGTGCCGCGAACGCGGCATGGATGGCCGGCGAGCGGCTGTGGGCCACGGGGTTGCCGGCAACGGCGTAGAGGTCGGCTGGGGCGTTCATCGGGGCGACAACTCAGGGGCGATGAAAAGGGCGGGGCTGGAGGCGAGTCAGGCCTGGCATCGGGCGGCGCATCACGGCGCGGCGCCTGCGGCCGTGGCTTCGCCCGGGCTGGCTTGCGTGGTGGTCTGCAGGCCCATGTCACGCGTGAACTTGAAGCGCGACGAGATCAACAACAGGTCTTTGCCCGCGATCACTTCCGCGGGCACGGTGCCAAACGGGCCCGCCCCCATGACGATGGCGCGTGCGCGCTTGTCCAGCCCCTTGCTCTTGGAGGGGCGGGTGACGATGGCGTCGACGACCTGGCCATTGCGGTCGAGCCAGACTTCCATCACCAGGTCACCGTAGAGCTTCTTGCCATGGCTGTCCACGGGGAAGTGTTCGGTGCCGGCGCGCTCGATGAGGTTGCGGAACTGGCTGTAATACAGCGCGTCCGTGGCCTTCATGGTGGCCGGGCTGATGTAGCGCTTCTTGGGCTTGGAGTTCTCGTCGCGGATGCGCTTTTCGATCTCGGCCAGCAAGCGGGTGAGGTGCTTGCGGCGCTCTTCTTCGGCGCGCTGCTGCGAGGTGTCTGCCTTGTTGTGTGGTTGCGGCGGGGGCAAGGCCGCCAGCTCGTTGCGCAGTTGCGTGATCAGCTGCTGCTGCTCCTGCTGCATCTGCTCGATCATGCGCGTGGTTTGTTCCAGCGAGTCGCCAGTGGCTTCGTTGGGCGAAGGCGGCAGGGGCGAGGTGGCGCGCCCCGTGGTCTCGCCGCCGCCATTGAGGTTGAGCTGGGCCAGGGCCTGGGCCTTCTCCGGCTTCTGGTCGCTGCCACCGTTGACCAGGATGACGTCGAGCGGTGTGTCTTTGAAGGTGCGCTCGAAGCCTTCCGGGTCCACCAGGCGGAAGCTCAGCAACCCGCCATGCAGCAGCACCGACACCCCCAGGCAGATCTGCAGCAGCGTCAGCTGCCTGAACCAGGTGATCAGCTTGTTGGCCATGGTGGTGCCGGGCTCCTCTGTGGGTGTGGGGGGTGGCAGGGCCTCAGGCCGCTGGCGCGGCGCCTTCTGCGGGCGCGTCGGCATCGGCCACGTCGATGGCCAGCGTCAGCGGGCCGGCGTTGTCCAGCGCTTCGTCGTCTTCCCCGGCTTCGTCGTCTGCGGCTTCAGGGGTGTCGTCGAGTCGGGCCACGACATTGGCGTGCACGTCGAGCGTGAGCAGGTCCACACCCGTGATGCGCACCCGCACCTTGGCGTGGCGCGGCAGGCCATCGGCGCCCAGGGCCTTGAACACCAGCGGCAGCGTGTCGGCGCGCACCAGGCCGTTGATCATCACGGCGCAATCGAGTTCGGTGAGGCTTTGCTGGCCCAGGTACTGGATGGTCCAGTAGCGCTCCATGCTCGACTGGAAGCCGTTGTAGGCGCTGTAGGCGTTGTCGAAGTTGGAGATGACGGCGAACAGCTCGGCATCTTTCGGCTTGAAGGGCGCGGCCAGGGCAGCGGTGCGGCCGTTCTTGGCGCAGGCGATGATCTGCCACTGGTTGACCAGGTCCACATAACGGCGCAGCGGCGAGGTGGCCCAGGTGTACTGCGCCACGCCCATGCCGGCGTGCGGCAGGGCCTTGGTGCCCATGCGCACCTTGATGCCCGGAGCCAGGCTGGCCTGGCTGCGGTAGATGCCGGGCACGCCGAGTTCAGCCAGCCAGCCACCCCAGGTGCTGTTGGCCAGGATCATGGCTTCGGCCACGATCAAGTCGAGGGCCGAGCCGCGCTGGCGCGTGCCAATCACGACCTGTTCCTGGCCTTGCGGCTCGATGCCGTCGCTCATCGTGTTCTCGCCGTTGGCGCCGATGAGCTTGAACGAGTAATCCGGGCGGTTGAAGGTCTCGGGCTTGCCACGCACCACTTCACGCTGGGCCTTGAGGTGTTTGGCCAGACGGAAGGCGAAGGCCAGTTCAGGCGCAAAGGCGTAGTCGGCCGGTGCTTCGCCGGTCAAGGTGGCGTTGGTGATCACGCCTTCGAGCTTGTCGTGGCGCAGGTTGGCCACGATGGGCACGCGTTCCAGCTTGGTCTCGCTGGCGGTCACGGCCAGGGTGGCTTCGTCCAGGGTCACGTACAGCGACACGGCGGGGCAGTCGCGGCCCTCGATCAGCGTGTAGGTCTGCACCACGCTGTCGGGCAGCATGGTGATCTTGTGGCCCGGCATGTAGACCGTGGACATGCGGCCGCGCCCCAGTTGGTCGACCGGCGAGCCCGGCTGGATGGCCAGGCCAGGCGCGGCGATGTGCACGCCGAAGGTGACGGTGCCCGAGCCCAGGCCCTGCACCGACAAGGCGTCGTCGATCTCGGTGGTCATCGAGTCGTCGATCGAGAAGGCCTGGGCCGTGGCCAGGGGCAAGTCGTCCTTGATCGCGGGCGCGTCGATGGGCGCAAAGCCCGGGCCCTTGGGGAAGTGCTCGAACAGGAAGCGCTTGTAGTGGAACTGGTAAGGGCTGTCGATGGCGCCCGCGCCCTTGAGCAAGTCCAGCGGCGCACGTTGGGCCGTCTTGGCGGCTTCGACCACGGCCTTGTATTCGGGGCCATTCTTGTCGGGCTTGAACAGGATCTTGTAGAGCTGTTCCTTGATCGCGGCCGGGCAGGCGCCGGCGGCGAGTTCTTGCGCCCACGAGGCGATTTGCAGGGCCTGCTGCTTCTTGCGCTCGATGGCCACCAGGGCCTGCTTGAGGATGTCTTCCGGCGCCTTCTTGAAGCGGCCCTTGCCCCGGCGGTGGAAGTAATGCGGGGTGTCGAACAGGCGCATCAGCATGGCGGCTTGCTGGATGGCGTCGGCGTTGGCGCTGAAGTACTCGCGGGCCAGGTCGTCGAAGCCGAAGTCTTCGTCCGGGGCCACTTCCCACACCAGGTCCACGTCGATGTCGGTCGCCTGGGCTTGGGCCTGGGCCAGCAATTCGGCTGGGGCAGGCTTGGCGAAACGGATCAGGACGTTGGCGGTCTTGACCTTGACGCGCTTGCCCGAATCCAGTTCGATCTGCATCGAGCTGTCGGCTTCGGACATCACACGGCCGGCTTGGAATTTGCCGGCGTCGTCAAACAGGGCGTACATGGGTCAGGTGGGGCGTCGCGTTCAGAACCCGGCATTCTCCCATTTTGTGGTGCTGTGCAGATCACGCCATGGCAGGTACCACCCTGCACATTTGCCGATTGCACACGCTGCGGCTTGGCGGTAGGCTGAAGCCACACAACTCAACAGGGAGAATGGCATGAACCGTTCATCGGTGGCATGGGCCATGGGCTTGGCGTTTTTCGTTGCGGGCACCGCACACGCGGCATTGCAGCCGGTGGCAGACACGCCTGAAAACGACCTGCTGGACTCGGCGACGGGGCTGGCCTGGATCAAGGTCGCCAACTCGCAAGATGGTGCCGCGCTGGGCTACCGTTTGGCCACCGAGGCTGAGGCGGCTGGCTTGGACTATGCCGGTCAGACGTATGGCGCCGGGATCTACGCCTTGGGGGTGGACCGTACGGGTGCCTGGATGATCGGCGACACCACCGCCGTGAAGTACGCCGTTTCCTATGGCCGGGTGCAGGGCGCCAATGGGCAGATCCTGCTGGCTGGCTATTCACAAGATGGGCCCTACTCGACGCTTTCCGCCTCGAAGACACCCAGCTACTTCAACAACCACCTGTTTGTGGGTGAGCAGAGTCTGTTCGCCGACGTCGTGGATCCCGGGCCTCTGGGTTACATGCTGCCCCAAAGCCGGGTGCTGGATGGTACGGGTCTGGCTTGCCGTGCCGGGGGCTGCTTTCCTGGCAACACCCTGTGGACAGGGGCCCTCGATGGCGCGCACGGCTACTTCATGGTGCGCAGCGCGGTGCCTGAAGCGGCCAACTGGGCGACGATGGGCCTCGGGCTGCTGTGTCTGGGTGTAACGGTCCGCAGCCGTCGCCGCGTCGGCTGACTGGCGCACATCGCACTTCAAACGCCCCATCCCAGCCAGCGCATCAGTGCTGGCTGGTGTTGCGCGAAATCGCTGACGGCGTGGTCGCCGCCCGGCAGGATGGACAGTTGCGTGCCAGCGTAGGCCGCTGCCATCTCGCGCCAGTCCAGCACCTCGTCACCTTGGGCCACCAGCGCCCAATAGCGCTCGGGCCGGGTGATGGGGTAGGGCGCCAAGGCCTCGAATTCGGCCATGAAACCTGGTTGCACAAAGAAACGGTCGGCTGGGTCGTCATACGTATGCTGCTCCCCAATGTAAGCCGCCAGGTCTCGTGCAGGGGCCACGGCGGGGTTGATCACAGCTGCCCTGCAGCCTCGTCGTTCAGCCAGCACGGTCGCGTAAAAGCCACCCAGTGAAGAGCCCACCACGGCCATGCTTTCTGCGGGCCAGTCGCGGGTGAGCTCGTCGATGGTGCGCCAGGCAGCCGCCGGTGAAGGCGGCAGTTGGGGGCAGGCCCAGACGGGGCGCATCCCTTCGGGCAGGGCCGAGACCGCTTCAGCCAGTTGCCGCGCTTTGAACGAGCGCGGCGACGAGCGAAAGCCGTGCAGGTAGATCAGGTGGGTGGGGGCGGACGTGCGCATGGTCTCAGTGGTTGGTGAGGACGCCCGGTGGGCGACAACAGCATGAAGCAAGTGTGGAGCAAGAAGTGGCACGCGCCCCGCGCCTGGGTGGCAGCCTTGGGGGTCAGTGTGGGCTTGATGGGCCTGAGTGGCTGCGAAGAGACGGGCACCACCGACCCCGCGGCGGGTGACGGCTCGGCCACGCCGGTGGCGAGTGCGGCCTCTACCCCGGTGACGGAGGTCGCGCCGCTGAGCCCGGCTTCCGCTGCGTCAGCCCCTGAGCCTGCCGCGTCGGTGGCCAGCGAGCCCGCCGCGGCCGAGGCGCCCAGCGCCGAAGCGCAGGCCGCCACCCAGGTGGTCAGCGGCCCTGTCCTGGCGGGCTGCCCGATGTTCCCGGTCAATGCGGTCTTCAACACGCGCATCGACGACTTGCCCGCTCACGGCCAGTCGAGCCAGTGGGTCGGCGCCATCGGTGCGTCCGTGCCTTTCCACCCCGACTGGGGCACGACCGAAGACGCCTATGCCGACGATTACTACGGCATCCCCTGGAACGTGTTGGACGGCAAGGCCAGCACCACAGATTGGCCCTTGACTTCGCTGTGGTGGCCCGACGAGTCCAACTGCGGCTTGAAGCAGGCCAACGGCAGCATCGCTGTGCAGCAAGATTGCGGGGCCGTCGCGGACCAGGCCCGCTTCCCCTTCCCGAAGTCGGGCTGGAAGATCGAAGGGGGTTACCTGGCCACCAACGAAGGCGATCGCCATGTGTTGCTGGTGGAAGCAGGCGTGTGCCGCTTGTGGGAAACCGGCTATGCCTACCCGCAGGCCAATGGCCAATGGGAGGCCGGTGGGGCGGCTATGTGGAACCTCGCTTCGAACGCCATGCGGCCAGACAACTGGACGTCGGCCGACGCGGCGGGCCTGCCCATGTTGCCGCTGCTGCTCAAGGTGGACGAAGCCGCTTCGGGCGAGATCAAGCATGCCTTGCGGGTCACTTTCCGCAACCCCCTGATGGCCGACAAGGTGCACGTCTGGCCCGCTTCTCACCACGCCGGCAACGACGGCACGGGCACCATCCCCTTTGGCGCCTTGCTGCGGCTCAAAGCTGGTGTGACGATCCCTGCCAACTGGGGGACCCAGGCCAAGGCCATCGCCGTGGCCATGCAGCGCTACGGGCTCTATGTGGCCGACAACGGCTCCAACCTTTATGTGCAAGGTGAACCCAGCGTGCGCTGGGACCCGAACCTCATCGCGCAGCTCAAGACGCTGAAGATGTCGGATTTCGAGTTCGTGGACACGTCGGGCATCACCAGCCGCGCGGGCTTCGACGCCCGGTCTTACGCGGTGCCCGCGCGCTGAGCCCACGACGGGCGGCCGGCCGTGAAAAAGTTGTCGGGGCAGCGTCCCGATGGGCGCGGCTCTTTTGGGGCATCTGTTTCCGGGTGTAAGGCAACCAAGGCCTGCACCGAACCTTGGCCAGACCGCCTGCCCGGCTTTGGCAAGGTCTTTGACCTGGCGGTGCGGGGCCTGGGCGCAGCGCCGGTCGCTGGTGGGCGGCGTTCAGACCTGCTGAGCGACATCAATGGCTTGCGTGGCAGCCTTTGCATAATGGCCGTGCGGTTTTGCACAGGGCGGCATGGCCTCGCAGCGGGCGAGGCGGCCGCCTGGGTGTGTGGTGCGCATGGGGGGGGGGTGGCAGCCTGGGCCTCAGCTTGGCCTGCGACGCCCGGTTGCACCAGGAAACGGTCACCAGGGGCTGGTCATCGTAAGCTGACACACTGTGAAGCCGCTGCGCACCGAGCCAAGGCCGGTGCACGGGGTGTCAAGTGGCAGTGAGGCGAACGATTGTGAACAGCATGGACAGCAAGACAGCGCGCAACGATGTGGCATGGGTGCATACGCCATGGGCGAGGGCGCTCGGGCTGGCCCTGTGCATGTCCCTGGGGGGCTTGTGGGGGTGTGGCGGCGGTGGCGGTGGCAACACGCCAGCCAGCACTGGCGACACGGCCAACACCGGGTCTCAAGGCGCTTCCGGCACGACGACAGAGGGCAGCGGTGGGGGCTCTTCAGGTGGGGACACAACGGCCACAGGCGTGCCGACTTTGGGGCAGTGCCAGTTGTTCCCGGCCAATGCGATTTTCAACACCCGCATCGATGATTTGCCCGTCCACAGCAACTCCACCCAGTGGGTCAGTGACGTGGGGGGCGCGGTGGCTTTCCATCCTGATTGGGGTGACACCGAGGACGCCTACGCCGACGATTACTACGGCATCCCCTGGAACCTGGTCGATGGCACCGCTGCCACGACCGATTGGCCGCTGACGGCCATGTGGTGGCCCGACGAGTCCAATTGCGGCATCCGCCAGGGCGACGGCAGCATGGGCGTGCGCCAGGATTGCAGCGCCGTCACCGACCAGGCGCGCTTCCCCTTCCCCAAGACCGGCTGGAAGATCGAGGGCGGCTACAAGGACAGCAACGATGGCGACCGCCATGTGCTGGTGGTCGAAACCGGCGCTTGCCGCTTGTGGGAAACGGGCAATGCTTACAAGCAGGCCGATGGCAGCTGGCAGGTGGGTGACATCGCCATGTGGGACCTGAACGCCAACACGATGCGCCCGGCAGGCTGGACGTCCGCTGACGCGGCCGGCTTGCCTTTGCTGCCCTTGCTGGTCAAGGCGGATGAGGCGGCCTCAGGCGAGATCAAGCACGCCTTGCGGGTCACGTTCCGCAACCCTTTGATGGCTGACCGGGCGTATGTGTGGCCCGCGTCGCATTACGCGGGCAACGATGGTTCAGGCAACATTCCCTTTGGTGCCTTGTTGCGACTCAAAGCTGGTGTGACGATCCCGGACAACTGGGGGACCCAGGCCAAGGCCATCGCGGTGGCCATGCAGCGCTACGGGCTCTATGTGGCCGACAACGGCTCCAACCTTTATGTGCAAGGTGAGCCCAGCGTGCGCTGGGACCCGAACCTCATCGCTCAGCTCAAGACGCTGAAGATGTCGGATTTCGAGTTCGTGGACACCTCAGGCATCACCAGCCGCGCGGGCTTCGACGCCCGGTCTTACGCGGTGCCCGCACGCTGAGCCTTCTGGGCCCGGCTGTCATCAAGCTGTCAGCAATAGGCCAATAGGATCACTCCCGCTGCACAGGTCGCGTCAGACCGGCGGCGGAAGGATCTCCCCCATGTACACGCGTCAGGCGCCCCGAGCCGGGGTGCGGCCTTCTCACGTCTGGACCCCAGCCTGGCGCGTTGCGCAGCGGGGCTTCACCTTGCTGGAACTGCTGGTGGTGCTGGTCATCATCGGCTTGCTCGCGGGCTATGTGGGGCCGAAGTTCTTTGCCCAGATCGGCAAGTCGGAAGTGAAGACGGCTGCAGCCCAGCTCGACGCGCTGGGCAAGGCGCTCGACCAATACCGGCTGGACACCGGCCACTACCCCAGCAGCGAACAAGGCCTAGACGCCTTGTTCAACAAGCCTGGGGACGAGGCCCGCTGGTGGGGGCCTTACCTGCGCAAGGCGCCGCCCAAAGACCCCTGGGGCAGGGCCTACCTCTACAAGGCACCGGGCGACCATGGTGACTTCGACTTGTCGTCGCTGGGCAAGGACGGCCGCGAAGGTGGCGATGGCGAAAACCAGGACGTCACCAATTGGTGAGGGGGCCGACGTGCACCGACGCGATTTGTTGCCCACCACACGCCGCCCCGTGGCCTTGCCGCCCTCTCTGCGAGGGCGTGGCATGGGGGCGTCGGCCGCAGCCCAGCCTGCCCACATGGCGACGGGCGCCGCGGCCGTTGCGGCGGCAGGGCCCTTTCCCTTGCGGCTCTTCTGTCAGGAACTGGCGGTGCTGCTGGAGGCGGGCATCCCCTTGTTCGAAGCGCTCCACACCTTGCGCGAGAAAGAGTCTGCGCCTGGGGTGGCGGCGGTGTTGGGGCACTTGACGCAAGCCCTCTCGCAAGGCCAGACCCTGGCCCAGGCCATGCGCTCACAGCCGCAGGCGTTCTCGACTTTGCTGGTGGCGTCCATCGAGGCGAGCCAGCGCACAGGCCACACGGCGCAGGCCTTGAAGCAACACGCCGCCTACCTGGCTTGGCTGGGGGGCTTGCGCGACAAGCTCGTGAGCGCCGCCATCTACCCGGCCATCCTGATCGGCGCGAGTGGCCTGGTGATGGGCTTCCTCACGGTCTTCGTGGTGCCCCGCTTTGCCGACTTGTACGAAGGCCTGGGGGGCGAGCTGCCTTGGCTGTCGGCCTTGCTGTTGCGCACGGGGCAGGCGGTGGGGGGGCACCCCGTGGCCGCCTTGCTGGCGCTCGGGGCCATGGTGGCGCTGGCCTGGGCGGCCTGGCGCTCGCCGGCCGTGCGTGCGGCGGTGGCGGCTCGCGCCTGGCAGATGCCCGTGGTGGGGCCACGTTTGCGCCTGATCGAGCTGGCTGCGCTCTACCGCACCCTGGGGCTGCTGTTGCAGGCCGGTGTGGCCGTGGTGCCCGCCATGGCGGCGTCGGCGGAACTGGTGAGCCCGTCGCTGAGGCCCGCCGTGCACCGTGCTTCGGCGCGTGTGCGTGAAGGCCAACGCCTGTCCGACAGCCTGCAGGCGGAAAGCCTGGGCACACCGGTGTCGTTGCGCATGATGCGGGTGGGCGAGCAAAGCGGCGAGCTGGGCCCGATGCTGGAGCGGGCGGCGAGCTTCTACGACGAAGAGCTGGCGCGCTTCACCGAGTGGGTGGGCAAGGTCATCAGCCCCGCGCTCATGCTGGTGATGGGCGTGTTGATCGGCGGCATCGTGGTGCTCATGTACCTGCCCATCTTCCAGGTGGCGGAGCAGATCCAATGAGCGCCCAACTGCAGTGGCCTGATGCACGGGACGCGTCTGAGGTGGCCGAGCCCGCCTGGCACTGGCGTCCGCAGTGGGCCGTGTGGCCGGTGGTGCGGGCGGCGCGTCTGCGCGTGGTGCTGGCCTGCCGGCCCGATGACGACACCCTGTTCGCCTTGACCCCCACGCCCGACGACGCCTTGCTGCGTGAAGCCGTGGTGCGGGCGGTGCACCGGGCGGTGGTGTGGCAGGCGGTGGACCCCGACACCTTGCAGCTGTGGATCGCTCAAGGCGAACAAGCGGTCGAGGCGCGGGGTGCGCTCCGCCTTGAGGAGACCGGGCGCCCTGCGGTGGAGACGCGCGCCGACCACGCCTTGTCACTGGAAGCCATCAGCCGCCAGAGCAGCCCGGTGGTCAAGCTGCTGGACGCCACCCTGTTCGATGCGCTCAAGGCCCAGGCCAGCGACTTGCACCTGGAGTCCACCGCCAGTGGCATGGTGATCCGGCACCGCCTGGACGGCGTGATGTTGGCGGTGGGCGAGGTGGGCTCGCGCGAGGTGGCCGAACAACTGGTGTCGCGGCTGAAGGTGCTGGCGGAGCTGGACATTGGTGAGCGGCGCTTGCCGCAAGACGGCCGCTTCAAGCTGAGCGTGCAGGCGGGCGCGGAGGCCTCGCCGCGTGACGTGGACTTCCGCGTCTCCATCATGCCCAGCAGCTTTGGGGAAGACGCCGTGCTGCGCATCCTCGACCGCAGCCGCTTGTCCGAGGCGTCGCAGGCCTTGAGCCTCGAAGGCCTGGGCCTGGAGGCCGATGACGCCGCCACCGTGCGAAGGCTGGCGCGCAAGCCCTATGGCATGTTGCTGGTCACGGGCCCCACGGGCAGCGGCAAGACGACCACCTTGTACGCCGTGGTGCAAGAGATCAACGACGGGCAGGACAAGATCATCACGATCGAAGACCCGGTCGAATACCAGTTGCCGGGGGTGGTGCAGATCCCGGTCAACGACAAGAAGGGGCTGAGCTTTGCCCGGGGCTTGCGCAGCATCTTGCGCCACGACCCCGATCGCGTGATGGTGGGCGAGATCCGCGACGCCGAGACCGCGCAGATCGCGTCGCAAGCCGCGCTGACGGGGCACCTGGTGCTGTCCACCATCCACGCCAACAACGTCTTCGACGTGGTGGGCCGCTTCATGCACATGGGCGTGGACCTCTACAACATGGTGTCGGCCCTCAATGGCGTGGTGGCTCAGCGCCTGATGCGTCAGCTGTGTGCCCATTGCGCCCAGCCCTGGCAGCCTTCGGCGAGCGATCTCCACGCCGCCCAATGGCCGCTGGACACGCAAGCCACCCGCCACCTGGGGGCGCCTCGCTTCCACCGCGCGGTGGGGTGTGTCCATTGCCGTGACACGGGCTACCGAGGCCGCAAGGCCGTCACCGAGATCTTGCTGATGGACGACACCTTGCGCGACCTGATCGTGACCCGCGCCCCCCTGACCCGAATCAAGGCCCATGCCCGCAGCAGCGGCACGCGCTTGCTGCGCGAGGCGGCCCAGGCTTGCGTGTTGCGTGGCGAGTCCACGCTCGATGAGCTCAACCGCGTGACCTTGGTGGAATGAGCGTGCAGACCCTTCAAACCTTGCGGGCGCAGCGCTGGCGCTGGCAACCCTGGCGCGCAGCGCTGGGCGTGTACCTGGCCTTGCCCGCGCACTGGACTGTTCAGGCCGATGACACCGAGGCCCTGCAAGAGGCCCAGGCCTGCTTCGATGCCTGGTGCACGGCCCACGCCGGCGAGCGCTGTGAGCTCGCCTTGGGGGCTGCGGCCACGCTGTGGCAGGTGGCGCCCATGGCCAGCGCAGGGGTGGCAGACCTGCAACAAGCCTGGGACCAGGCCTTCGCGCATTGGGCGCATTACCTCGACGTCGACCTGCGCGAGCCCGAGCGCCTGGCGGGCTGGCACTTGCAAGAGGCACAGGGCCCCGGCTCAACGGTGCTGGCCGCCACGCCATTGGCGCTGACCGAAGGCCTGATGGCCGTGGCGCAAGCCCATGGTGTGCGGGTGGACTGGATGGGGCCCTGGTGGGCACGCGGCCTGGCGCGCTGGCTGGCGCAAGCCGGTGCCGCGCCTGAAGCCGATGTGTTGCTCGTGGAGCCGGGCTGGACTTGGCGTGCACGCGTGCAGCCACCAACGGCGCGGGCCGGTACTTGGTTGCGTCGCGCGCCGACCGCCTGGACCTTGCTGCACCTGGGGGTGGATGGCGGGCGGGCCCTCAACGGCGCGGCCGGCCGGCCCGGCACGCTGGCGCGTCTGGCGCTGGAGGCGCCCGGCGCGACGGGCGGTCAAGCGGCTTGCGTGTCCGTGGACTTGGGGGTGCTTCAGGGGCGCGCGCCCATGTGGGGTGGCCCATGTCCATGAGCGCACTTCGCTGGGCGCGGGGGCTTTGGCCTGCGGCCCGGGTGCCGCATTGGGTCGAGCCGCTCAACCTGGCCGGCCCCCGCGCGCGCACCGCCAGCTGGGCATGGGTGCTGCTGCTGGCGGGGCTGACCACCGCCACCTGGGTGGGGCTGGCGGCCGAGCAGGCCGAAGGCGAATGGCAGCAGGCGCAGGCCGATGTCCAGCGCTTGCAGCGCGCGCGCCACCAGCAAGGGCTGGCGCTGCAGGCCCGAGATCAAGTGCCGGCGCGTGGCGGCGAAGCCGGCGGGGCCATGTCGCCCTTGAGCGCCGATGGCGCGGCCCACGCGGCCCAGCTGCTGCGCTGGCTGACCTACCCCTGGGTGGCGACCCTGCGCGAGGCCGACGAGGCGGCCGTGCGGGCCCATGTGCAGATGTTGGGCTTCAGCCTGGACTTGCAGGCGTGGAATGGCCAGCCCCAGAACTTGGCCTGGGTCCGCATGAGTGCGGCCGTGCAAGACGACGCTGCGGCCCTGCGGTGGGCACAAGCCTTGGGTCCACAAGCGCACCTCCTCAGCCGGGAGCGACTGGGGGCGCCGGTCGACAGCGCCCTGGGCAACTTGGCGGCGCGCGCAGAGTTGACCTGGCCTGGAGCGCAGCCATGAACAGCGGATCGACGGTGGGGCCGTGGGCCCTGGGCCCGATGGGCAACGTGGGCCAGTGGATCGCCCGCCTGCGCCTTGGCGTGGGGCGGCTGGGCCTGGTGGGCTGGGCGGGCCTGGCGCTCTTGTGTGCGAGCGCATGGGGCCAATGGCACAAGGTGCCCCAACGCCTGCAAGACGCCGCCAGCCTGGCGTCCCAGGCGCGTGGCCTGCGTCATGCCCTGCAAGCCGACGCGCGCCTGTTCGAACAAGCGCCCTCGGCGGCCATCGAGCAGCCCGAGCCAGCGTGGCGGGCCCTGTGGGCGGCGCTGCCGCAGGCGGAGAGCCGCCCTGCGCTGCAAGCGGCGGTGTTGCAAGCCGCGCGCTCGCGTGGCCTGCAGATGCCGACGGTGCAGTACCAGGGGCAACTGCAGGCTTGGGCCAGTCAGGGTGGGACCAGCTTGTGGCGCGAACGCATGGTCATGCCTGTGCAGGGACCTTACGTCGCCGTCCAGGCCTGGGTGGAAGACATGTTGCGCGAGCCGGCGCTGAGCGTCGATGCCCTCAGCATCCAACGCGACAGCGTCCAAAGCGGCACCGTGTCGGCGCAAGTCAGCGTGTCGCTGTGGTGGCGCCAGCCTTCGGAGGCCCGGCGATGAACCGAGGGCTGCTGCTGTCCCTGGCCGTGGTGGTGGGTGCCGTGGTCTACCTGCAAGCGCAGGACGATGACGACGCCCTGTTGGCCGCACCCGACCGAGGCCGACCGGCTGTGGCTGCGGGCTCGCGCAGCCTGCCCGCCGGGCCGACACAGGGCGTGCCGACACGAGGCGGCCCAGGTCGCGCAGCCGCAGCGATCGACCCGTGGGCCGCCGAGGCCCTGGTGCAGGGTTGGCACGCCTGGCGTCAACGTGCCGGCACGGCACAGCCTTCCGCAGGCTCGGGGGGGCGGATGGGCCTCGCCACGCCTTCGGCCTGGGCGCCGGTGGTGTCGCCAGCGAGCGTGGCGTTGCGGCCACCTGCGCCTGCCGAAGTCATCGTGGTGGCGCCGCCAGAGCCCAAGGCCCCGGCGTTTCCGCACAAGTGGGTGGGCCGCGTCAACGACGGGGCCGTGCTCAGCGGGCCTGAAGCCACCTGGGTGGTCCACGCGGGCGACGTGATCGAAGGGCAATGGCGGGTGGAGCAACTCTCCGACCGCCGCATGAGCCTGACTTACCTGCCTTTGAACCAGATTCAACAAGTTGTGATGCGATGAAGTTCATTTCTCCATGTCGTCGTGCTGCGGTGTCCCTGGCCTGGCTCTTGTGCGTGGCAGGGTTGCTGGGCTTGACGGCTTGCGCCCACCCGGCCATCGAGCAAGCCCAGCGGCTGTCGGCCAAGGGCCACCAGGAGGCCGCCTTGCAGACGCTGTCGCAAGCGGCGCAAGCGAACCCGGGCGACCGCGAGCTGCGGGTGGCCCTGACCCAGCAGCGAGACCTGACGGTGGCCGACCTGTTGGCGCAAGCCGATGCCCGGCGAGCGGCCGGTGACCGCCAGGCGCTCAACGAGGTGATGGGGCGCCTGGCGGTCGCAGCGCCGAACCACCCGCGTGTGGCCTGGCTGCGCACCGAGCTGGCCCGTGCCGACCGGCACGAGCGCCTGGTGGCCGAAGGCGATGCCGCCATGGCGGCCCAGGCCTATGACAAGGCGGAAGTCGCTTACCGAGCGGTGGCCAGCGAAGACCCCGGCCACGGCCGTGCGCGTCAGCAGCTCAGCCGCATCGAAGAGATGCGCGAAGCGCAAACCCGTCGTCAGGCCACCTTGCAGCTTGCGATGTCCGACAAGCCCGTGACGCTGGAGTTCCGTGAAGCCAGCTTGCGCACGGTGTTCGAAGCCCTCGCGCGTGCCGCCGAGGTCAACTTCGTGTTCGACAAGGACGTGCGCGGGGACACCAAGGTCACGCTGTTCCTCAAGGGCACCACGGTGGAAGAGGCCATGCGCGTGATCCTCAACACGCAACAGCTGGCCTACAAGCTGCTCAACGTGAACACGGTGTTGGTCTACCCCGCCACGCAGCAAAAGCAGCGTGACCTGCTCGACACCGTCACCCGCACCTTCTACCTCACGAACGCCGAGCCCAAGCAGGTGCAGTCCCTGATCCGCACGGTGGCCAAGTCTCGCGATGTCTATGTGGACGAGCGCCTCAACCTGGTGGTGGTGCGCGACACGCCGGAAGTCATCCGTCTGGTGGAGCGGCTGGTGCGCAGCGTCGACATCGCTGACCCCGAAGTGATGATGGAAGTGGAGGTGATGGAAGTCTCCCGCTCGGCGTTCGAGTCGCTGGGCTTGAGCTGGCCCACCACGGTGAGCTATGGCCTGACCGATGGCAGCAAGCAACTGGTGCAAGGCGCCAGCGGCCTGCGCGCCTTCGTGGCCAACCCCCTGGCCGTGGCCACCTTGCAAGCCACCGGGGCGAACACCAAGATCCTGGCCAACCCGAAGATCCGTGCACGCAACCGCGAAAAGGCCAAGGTGGTGCTGGCCGAAAAGGTGCCGGTGTTCTCGACCACGTCCACCGCGGTGGTGGCCGGGGTGTCCAACGCCGTGTCGGTGTCTTATGTGGACGTGGGCCTCAAGGTCGACCTGGAGCCGCAGGTGCAACTGGACGACGACGTCAGCATCAAGGTGGCGCTGGAAGTCAGCAGCATCACGAACACCGTCAAAGACCCGTCTGGCACGTCCACCGCTTACCAGGTGGGCTTGAGGCAGGCCAACACCACGCTGCGCTTGCGCGACGGCGAAACCCAGGTCCTGGCCGGGCTGATCAAGGACAGCGAGTCTAGGGCGACCGCAGGGCTGCCTTACCTGCACGATGCGCCGCTGGTCGGCCGCTTGTTCGGCGTCACCACCGACGAGTCCAAGAAGACGGAGATCGTGATGCTGCTGACGCCGCACATCGTGCGCAACGTGGTCACGCCCACGGTGTCTGGCACGGGGGTGCCGTCGGGCACCGAATCGCAGCCCGGTGCCGCACCCATGACCTTGCGCGACGAAGCCAGCACCTCCGGCTTCGGCGGGCAGGCCGCAGGCCCGGGCCAGCCTGGGCGGGCGAGGGCCTCGCGTGGTCAGCCCGCGCAGGCCAGCGCCTTGAGCGGCCCGGAAGAGGTGATGCCGGGGGCCACCTTCATCGTGACGGTGCGCAACCCCGAAGACCGCAAGCTGGTGATCAACCTCGACATCGACGACCAGCTGCTGAGCTTCGATGGCGCGAGCGCGGGCCAGAGCCGCATGGCCATCACCCTGCCGCCCCAGGGGCAGGTGCAGGTCACTTTGCAGGCCTTGCCTGTGGTCAGCGAAGCCACGGCCACGGTGGCGGTGGACAACGGGGCCGCACCGCTGTCGATCCGTGTGAAGCCGGCAGCCGCCTCGACTGACGAGCGGCCATGAGCGTGCGCGCGATGGGCACCGTCACCCGGCACCGGGGCTTCACCCTCATCGAGATGGTGGTCGTGGTGCTCATCGTGGGCATCCTGGCGAGTGCCGCCATGCCGCTGGCCACGCTGCACCGCCAGCGGGCCAAGGAAAGCGAGTTGCGTCAGGCCTTGCGCACGCTGCGCCAGGCCATCGACGCGTACAAGCTGGCCTATGACCGTGGGCGCATTGAGCCTCGGGCCGACGCCAGCGGCTACCCGCCCAACCTGGAGGCGCTGGTGCAGGGCGTGAAAGACGCGCAAAGCCCCCAGGGCGACGTGATCTACTTCCTGCGCCGCTTGCCCCGTGACCCGTTTGCGCCGGCTTCGGTGCCCAATGCGCTCACCTGGGGGCTGCGAGCCTACAACACGCCGCCCGACGCGCCGGCCAGAGGGGCCGACGTGTTCGATGTGCATTCACAAGCGGAAGGCGTGGGGTTGGATGGCTCGGCCTACCGCGAATGGTGAGCGCGGCCGCTTCGACATGAGTTCTCCCATGCACACCCCGCCAGCGCCGCGCCGCTCTGCCCGAGGCTTCACGCTCATCGAATTGATCGTGGTGCTGGCCATCATCGCCTTGTTGGTGAGCATCGTGGCCCCGCGCTACCACCACACGGTCGATCGGGCCCGAGACGCCAGCCTCAAGACCACGCTCAACGTGGTGCGAGACGCCATCGACAAGTTCGCGGCCGACCGCGACCGCTACCCCGAGTCGCTGGACGAAATCGTGGCCCTGGGCTACCTGCGGCAGGTGCCGGAAGACCCGCTCACGGGGCAGCGCGACAGCTGGCAAATGCTGCCTGCACCGGCCAATTCGCCGCTGAAGGGCCGCGTGGCCGATGTGCGCAGCGGTGCGTCGGGGCGTGGCGTGGACGGCACGCCTTACAACAGCTGGTGAGCGCCGATGCGCAAACAAGGCGCCCCCGCTCAAGGTGGCTTCACCTATTTCATGCTGCTGTGGTGGGTGGCCTTGAGCGGCGTGATGCTGGTGGCCTTGAGCCAGAACTGGCGATTTGAACGACGCCGGGAGCGCGAGATCGACATGGTGGCGCGGGCGCAAGAGATCCAGTCGGCCCTGGCGTCCTACCACCGGCGCGTGGTGGGGGGGCAGCCTGCGGCGTGGCCGGTGGCGCTGGAAGACCTGGTGGCAGACCGCCGCGGCCCGGTGGTGGTCCACCACTTGCGCAGGCTCTGGACCGACCCGTTGACCGGGCGGGCCGACTGGGGCCTGATTCGCGAAGGCGAAGCCAGCGGCCGGCCTGCCGAAGGGGGCATCCACGGCGTGTTCAGCCGTGCGTCAGGCGTGCCGATCCGTGCGCCACAAGGCATCCATGCCTATGTTGAGTGGCGGTTCGAGGCCAGCACAGAGCCAAACGGACCATGAGCTGGACCGTCAACAAAGCTTCACCGTTCTTTTCTAGAGTGCTCTGTTCATGAGCACCCACACCTTCACCCCCGCCCAGGTCGAATCGCTGATCCGTTTGCTGGAATCTTCCGTCGACGTCAAGCGACGCTACCAGTTCTACCTGTGGACGCAGGGCGACTTGCAGCGGCTGGTGCCTCACAAGCTCGCTGCCTGTGCCGCCTACGACCTGTCTCAGCGCGAGTTGGCGTTCGACGTGCTCAACAGCATCCCGCTGGCGCCTGCCGTGGTGGCCACACTCACCGACGCCCGTTCGCCGGTGGTGAGCACCCTGGTGGGCGAGTGGATCAAGGGCCAGGGGCAGCCGATCTGGGTGGACGTGCGCAAGCTCGCGCTCAGCGACGCCAGTGCCCAGGGCCTGGTGGACAGTGGCTACACCTGGTTGTTGCTGCACGCCGTGACCCGACCCGGACGCCCGCATGAGCTCGAGAGCTTTTTCATGTTCGGTTCGCCGAACGCCGAACAAGAGCCGCTGGCCGCCCACGCGTTGCACCTGTTTCTGCCCTATTTGCATTGCACCTACACCCGGGTGTTCGCCAACGAATGCGAACTGGCTTCGCCTGGTCGCATGGCCCGCTTCCCTGGCCAGGTGGCTGGCGAGCGCGGCCACGCCGTGATGAACCTCACCGAGCGCGAGCGCGAGATCCTGCGCTGGGTGCGAGACGGCAAGAGCAACCAGGCCATCTCCGACGAGCTGGGCATCAGCGCCTTGACGGTGAAGAACCACGTGCAGAAGATCTTGCGCAAGCTGGGCGCCTCGAACCGGGCCCAGGCTGTGGCCAAGGCCTTGATGATGAACGTGTTCAACACGCCGTTGTCGGCCAGCCCCACGCGCAGCACCATCGCGCTGCGCGCCCCCCAGGCTGGGGGGGAACCTGCGCCGCAGGACTGAACACTTCATGGGCCGTGGTCCGAAGAGACCACGTGCTCACCCGCATGGCCGCGAAGCCTTGTCATGGCCGGTCTTGAGAATGCTCCCAGGCCGCTCCAAGCGGAACCCGAAATCGCTCTTGGGCAGATCGACCAGGCTTTGCGTCACGCGCAGCACCCAGCAGGACTGGATGCCACGGACAGCAAGGCCAATAAGGGGGGTCTCCGTCTATCCACTTCATTCGCCTGAACACAGGCAAGACAACTCTTTCGGAGAAACAAGCATGCAAGTCAAGAACATCATCGCCGTGGCCGCCACCCTGGTTGCCACCAGCTCTTTCGCTGCCAACATCAACGTCACTGGTGGCGCTGGCTTCTACCTGGTCGTGACCGACACGGTCAACAACACGTCGTACGACCTGGACCTGAACTCCACCTACGCCAACTTCATCGCTGGCAACAGCGCCACCACCACGACCGCCGCCAGCTGGGCCGTGAACGATGCCAACTGGACGTCGTTCTACAACGCCGGCAATTCGGCCAACTACGTGTGGAGCGTGTTCGCCAGCAAGACGGGTTCGTCCACGACCGCCAACGCCAACCACCTGCTGACCACCGTCAACGTCGACACCAACGTGTCTGACATCGCCGGTCGTGGCGCTTCGCAAGTGGGCGCGACGGCTTCCAACCTGTCCCTGGTTGCCGCCGACATCAACACCAAGTCGCAAGGCGCCGCCTCCTTCGTGGGCGTCAAGGGCGCTGACATCGCCTTCGTGGGCGACGTTGGCATGCGCATGAACTGGAAGCTGAACAACACCATTTCGCCTGACTTCCTGTCGTACAACGCCATCGGCGCTTCGTCGGCCTTCCTGGACATCACCAACACTGGCGGCAAGGGCACGGCGAACGTGTTCACCACCAGCACCTTCCAAGGCCAGTTCTCGTTCAACGGCTCGACCCTGAGCTTCGCCGCTCCCGTCGTGACCCCGTCGGTGCCGGAACCCGAAACCTACGGCCTGGCCCTGGTGGGCGTGCTGGTGGCTGGCGCTGTCGCCCGTCGCCGCGCTGCCTGAGCGGCCGCCACTTCCACTGACCTGAGTTGACTTGGGCGCCTGCCATGCGGCAGGCGCCTCGGGTGAACTCGTCTCTGTTGTCCCTGTCTCCATTCTTCCAAAGGCACCATCATGAAGATCCGCACCCTCGCTCTGGCCACCCTGGCTCTGGCCGCTGGCGCCCAAGCCCAGGCCGCTCTGTCCCTGACCGGCTACACCCAGTTCTACATCGGCGGTTCGTCGGCCCTGACCCCGGTCATCAAGGGCGTGCTCGGCGCCAACTGCAACGCCACCGGCTACACCACCTACGCCGACAACGCCGACGGCAAGAGCAACTTCCTGTTCACCTGCACGCTGAAGGCCGGCTCGGGTTTGGCCAAGGCCATCTCCGGCAACAACACCGCCACCCCCAACATCGCCGTCTTCAAGCGTGACGCTGGCGGCTCGGCCATGGGTGTGAACCCGATTGCCACCAACACCGCCGTCGGCTTCCTGGATGCCGCCACCATCGACACCGCCACCAAGACGGGCGCACAGACCAACATGGTCGTGCCCCAGATGGGCGCCTCTGACGTCGAACCCGCCTTGCTGCAAGAGCCCCTGAACCTGGTCGCTGGCACCTCCGCCCTGACCGCCACCCAGCTGGGTACCCTGAACGTCAAGACCGCCCTGCTGCAAACCTTCGGCGTCGCTGTCAACGCCAGCCTGTACGCCGACCTGCAGACCGCCCAAGGCCTGACCGGTGCGGCCGTGCCCTCCATCCCCACCGCCTGGATCCAGTCGCTGGTGAACAAGGGTGGCCTGGGTGGCGCCGCCATCACCTGGGGCACGCTGCTGGGCAACACCGACGGCAGCACCGTCAACATCTGCCGCCGCGCTCCGGGTTCGGGCACGCAAGCTGGCGCCCAACTGCTGTTCTCGCCGTACGGTGAAACGCCGATGAACCACGCTGAAGACGACGACGGCTCCTTCGTGACCGTCACCGAAGGCGGCTCGACCGGCAACGTCAAGACCTGCCTGAACAACGTCACCGGCGCTGGCAACTATGCCCTGGGCTGGGTGGGCTACGAGAACAAGCCGGGCAGCAGCGACACCTGGAAGTTCGTGAAGCTCGACGGCGTGACCGCCGACATCAGCAACGCTCTGAACGGCCGCTACGCCTACGCCTTCGAAAGCACCATCAACTACAAGAAGACCCTGAGCGGCACCCCGCTGGCCCTGGTCAACGCCTTCTACGCCGCCATGAACACGCCTGCCGTGCTGAGCTCGCTGAGCGCTGACCTGCAGTCCGCCGTGTACCCCGCCGGCCTGGCCAACGTCACCCGCCGTGGCGACAGCCGCAACCCCCTGAAGTACTTCCAGTGATCGCTTGATCCCTTGAAGACTTGAAGGTCCGCCGTCAGGCGGGCGTCGGCCCCCCGCGCCTGGTGCTCGGGGGGCTGTTTGCTTTGGGTTGCTGCCCCCGCCGGTCGGTGCATGGGCCGTGACGCCGCTCCCCCCGGCTTCGGGGTGACATGGGCCGTTTGGATCATGGGGGCTCATGCCCACTTCATGGCCGCTCTGGACACTGCGCGCACCATGAACATCGTTGATCCGAAAGGCCTGCGGGCCGCCAGTGGCCTGGGTTGCGGCCTGTTGTTGGGTGCGCTGGTGCACGCCACACCTGTGGGCCAGGCCGCCATCGCAGCCCAGCCTTCGCCGGTCGCGGCGGCGGCCGACCTCGCCCCACCGCCGCCCCCTGTTCGGCCGCAGCCGCCCGCACCCCTGCAGGTGGATGTGAGCCTGGTCGAGGTGGCGGGCAACACCGTCTTGCCGCCGGCCTTGATCGAAAAAGTGATGGCACCCTTTGCGGGGCCAGGCAAGACCCTGCAAGACCTGGAAAAGGCCCGGGCGACCCTGGAAGAAACCTACCAGCGGGCGGGCTACATCACCGTGGTGGTGGACCTCGACCCTGTGGCCCATGAGCAAGGCGTGCTGCGCTTGAACGTGCTCGAAGGCAAGCTGGCGCGGCTCAAGGTGTCGGGCTCGCAGTACCTGTCGCCCGACTACGTGCGCACCCGTGTGCCCGCACTCAAGGAAGGCGAGGTGCCCAACTTCAACGACGTGCAGCAGCAGTTGATGGGCGTGTCGCGTGGCGACGCCCGGCGGGTGCAGCCGATCATGCGCCCGGGGCGCACGCCTGGCACGGTGGAGACCGAACTCAAGGTCAGTGACGAACTGCCATTGAGCTTCAACCTCGAACTCAACAACCGCCAGGCCCCGGAGACCCGCCCCATGCGCATGGTGGCCACGGTGCGTTACGACAACCTGTTCCAGGCCGACCACAGTGCGTCCTTGGTCTACATCACCGCGCCACAAGAGCCCAAGCAGGTCAAGGTGGGGGTGTTGAGTTACACGCTGCCCTCGTCCACCGGGGGCACCTGGGCGCTGTACGCGGTGCGCTCCAACAGCCGCACCACACCCATCGGCGCGGCCACCGTGTTCGGCTCGGGCTCGGTGTTGGGGGTGCGACACGTGTGGCCCATGCCCGGGCTCGAGGGCTTGAACCATTCGATCTCGGTGGGGGTGGACCGCAAGGCCTTCCGGGAGCGCATCGGCAGCGACGACAGCAGCCCCACCACGCCGCTGGTGTACCTGCCCTTCTCGCTGGCCTACAACGGCAGCCATGAGCGTGAGCGCCGCAACGACACGGTGTCGGCCACGGTCACGGCCGCCTCGCGCGACCTGCTGGCAAGGCAAGTGGACTGCCCGGGCTACGACGCGCCGATGGACCAGTTTGCTTGCAAGAACCCCCATGCCGATGGCAGCTTTGCCCACCTGCGCCTGGATTGGCGCCACCGCGAGTCCTTGTGGGAGCGTTGGCAAGGCCTGTGGCGTGTGGGCGGGCAGTTGAGCAGCCAGCCACTCGTGTCCAACGAGCAATTCGCTTTGGGCGGGGTCGACACCGTGCGCGGCTACCTCGACTCGGAAGTGACGGGTGACCGCGCCTGGCTGGCCTCGCTTGCCTTGCAAACGCCCAACCTGGTTTCCGCCAAGGACGGCTGGTTCAGCGAGGTGCGTGTGCAGGCCTTCCGGGACCAGGCCCGTGCCCACGTCTCGCAGCCGCAGCCGGGTGTGCCACCGGTCAAGTCGTTGGCGTCTTATGGCCTGGCCTTGAACTTCACACAGGGCAAGCACCTGAGTGGCGACATGAGTGTGGCCTGGCCGCTGAAGGAAGTGTCGAGCTACTCGCAGCGTCACCACCCCCGCTTGCAGGCCCGCTTCGTGGCGCAGTTCTGAGCCTTCCTTCCCCGTTGTTCACCGCTTTCCAGGAGCCGCCCATGGCCCACGCCCACACCTCGC
>JBEEJT010000187.1:0-6903 GCA_041169085.1 Pseudomonadota bacterium
ATTTCCGTGGGCATGGCGTGGATGATCACGCTCATGTTGCCACCGTGGATGATGTAGGCGCCAAAGATGCAGCCCAGGCAAACGACATAACCAATCGCGACGAACATGGTGGAGCCAATTCAGTTCAGGTCACATGGGTGCATCTTGCTCACTCATGGCCGACCCGAAGCCATGAACAGCGCGGCAGGGAGCGGCCTTTTTCCACATCGCGGCGAGCGGACAAAAAAACGCGGACCCTTGCGGGGTCCGCGATAAAGCACACAGTGCTAGGAGGAGACAAGCAAGAACGATCTGAAGGCAAACCGCTCACCGAAGGTTTCGGCAATCGGCGGCCGAACTTGAGGCCGGAACCTCCGGCGGGCGTGGCGCTGATCGTTGGGGCGTGACGCCAGTCACGATCAGGGCCTTGCGTTGGGGCTCGAACGACAGCCACGCTGGCGTCGTTCGTCAAATGGGGTCAGTGCATGTGCAGGGCGCCAGCGGCCTTGCCCTTGCCGGCCCGGGCCGGCGGGTTGCACAAGCCACACACGAAGTGGCGGGCGATCTCATGGGGGTGGGTCACGAAGTGGCCACCGCAATGCGAGCAGGCGGTCAGGGTGAGCATGCCGTTGTCGATGAACTTCACCAGGCGCCAGGCGCGGGTGACGGACAGCAGCGGCTCCAACCCTTCGGTCTGGGTTTGCTCCAGGTACAGCTGGTAGGCCTTGATCACCGTGTCGATCTCGTCGATCTCGGCGGCCTTGTTCAGGTACTCGTGGATGTTGAGGAACAGCGAGGCGTGGATGTTGGGCTGCCAGGTCATGAACCAATCGGTCGAGAACGGCAGCTGGCCCTTGGAAGGCGACTTGCCGGCCACTTCCTTGTACAGGCGCAGCAGACGTTCATACGACAGGTCAGTTTCGCTTTCCAGCACTTGCAGACGGGCACCCAGGTTGATCAGGGTGACGGCCCGGTCGATCTGCTTGGCTTCGCTCAACAGGCTCTTGTTGCGCATGGTGTGGCTTTCCGAAGGGGGTGATGGGACGACGCTGGGCTTGAGGCAGCGCGCTCATGCGGCTTCTTGATGGCGACCGGCCATCAGGATGTTGGCGTGCAGGCGGGTCACGCTGTCGTTGTTGCTCTTGCCGTGGTTGGTCAGCAGGCTCCACACCAGGTCGTCGTCGACGCGCATGCGGCACAGCAGGGTGTTGCTCGAAGCGATCTTCATGATCTGGGCCGGGGTCAGCGTGGCCAGCAGGGTGGCCGTCTCTTCAGAGATGCCCAGGCGGAACAGGGCTTGCTCACGGTCGGCGCGCACCAGGCTCTGGGCCAGCATCAGGTACGACAGATTGGTTTCGCGGATTTCCGTGAGGATTTGGTCGGCGTTCATATCGGTGTCCTTGAGTAGCGGTTTGAAGAGGTCGACTTGTGTCGTCGGCATGGATCAAATTCTGAAACCACCCTCTGTTTCGCTGAATAGGCACCGTGCTGTAAGGCGCGTCGGGGTCAGGCTGAGGTTCGTGTCAGAAAAAACCTGACAAACGGCGCTTGGTGGGCCCAAGTGAGAGATTTCGCACGGCCAGTCAATTGCTTGGCTCGGGCCATCTGTTTGTTTGGCGTTTGCACCATGAAAAAAGGCGCCCGAAGGCGCCTTGGCAGGGGGACACGCTGGAGCTCAGGCGTGTTCCGGCAGCATGGTGTCGACCTGGATGGCCATGGCCTTTTGCGAGCCACCCGGGAAGCTGTAGCGGAGCACGCGCTTGAACACCGTCAGCAGTTGCGGAATGAAACGGCCAGTGTTGTAGGGGATGTTGTACTTGGCGCAAACGGCGCGCACCTTCGGTGCCACTTCCGAATAACGGTTGGCGGGCATCTCGGGGAACAGGTGGTGTTCGACCTGGTGGCTCAGGTTGCCGCTCATCAGGTGCAGCAGCTTGCCGCCCGTGATGTTGCTCGAACCCAGCACTTGACGCAGGTACCACTGGCCCTTGGTCTCGTTCTCCAGGCACTTCTTGTCGAAGGTGTAGATGTCGTCGGTGAAGTGGCCACAGAAGATGATGGCGGCAGCCCACACGTTGCGGATCAGGTTGGCGACGGCGTTGCCCGCCAGCACAGCCAGGCCCAGGTCGGTGGCTTGTTGCAGACCGAAGGGCAGGGCCACGGCGGCGGCGACCAGCGGCCACACGACGTAGTCCTTGCGCACCTGGCGCCACATCTTGGACTTGATCTGGTCCCACTGCTTCTGCATGTCGGACAGCTTGATCTTGCCGGCGAACAGCTTGTCGGTCTGGATCTCGTGCAGGGCCACGAAGACCTCGAACAAGACCATCAGCAGCAGCATGTAGAAGAACTGGATCGGGTGGTAGAACCAGCGCCAGCGCAGGTCGCTCGAGAGGCGCAGCATGCCGTAGCCAAAGTCGCGGTCCTTGCCGATCACATTGGTGAACTGGTGGTGCACGTAGTTGTGCACATGGCGCCAGCCTTCACGGGGGCAGGTGTTGTCCCACTCGAAGGTTTCGCCTTGGAAGCGTGGGTCGTTCATGAAGTTGAACTGGCCGTGCATCACGTTGTGGCCCAACTCCATGTTGTCGATGATCTTGGCGCAACCCAGCAAAAAGGCACCCAGCAGCCAAGTCGGCGGAAACCAGCCGAACATCATCAGGGCGCGGCCGGCCGTCTCCAGCGCGCGCACCGTCCACAAGATGCGCTTGATGTAGCGGGCGTCCTCGTCGCCCACCTTGCGCCACACCTCTTCACGGATGGCGTCCATTTCGCGCTCGAATGCGGCCATTTCCTCCATGGATCGGGGGCCGACGGTGATGGTTTTGGTGTTCATGGTGTGGTCCGTTGAAGGGAACGGGGGAGGGGACTTCAAACAAACGGGGGTCAGGTCAGCGATTCCAGGCTGAGCGGGCTCAGGGCCGAACACACGCACAGACGGATGAGCTGACCTTCGGCGAGCACGGTTTCGCCGGAGATGTGGTCCTTGACGGCGCCTTCGTGGAGCCGGCAGCTGCATTCGTTGCAGATGCCCTGGCGGCAGCCGTGGCGGATGGCCTTGCCAGCCTGTTCACCCGCCACGAGCAGCGTCAGGTTGCCTGCGGCTTCAAAGCTGGTGGTCTGGCCTTCGCGCTGGATGCGGATGGCATGGCGAGCGTTCGGGTCGCCATTGGGGCGCGGAGCGGCAAAGGCTTCCAGGTGCAGGCGGGCGGTGGCGCCGGCTTCGGCCCACAAGGCGCGGGCCGCGTCCATCAAAGGCGCGGGGCCGCAGCAATAGGCTTCGGCCTGCTGCCAGTTGGGCAACTGGGCGTCCAGCAGCGTGCGGTCGAGCACAGCCGCCTGGGCTGCCGCTGCGCTGCTGCCATGGCGACCCGGTTCTTCGCTGGTGTTGGCCACGCTGTCGAGCGGCACATAGCGCAGTTGAGGCCAGCCCTTGGCGATGGCGTCCAGCTGTTGGGCGAAGATGCGGTCCTGCGCGCTGCGGGCGAAATACACCAGCGTCACGCGGGTGCGGGCCTGGGTGGCCTGCAGGTGCTGGATCATGGCCATGCTCGGCGTGATGCCGCTGCCGCCAGCGATCAGCAGCAGTTGCTCGGGCAACTGGGCGGGCAGGGTGAAATCGCCGCCCGGCTGCTCGACTTCGACGATCTGGCCCACGCGCACGCTGTCGTGGATGTGGCCCGACACCAGGCCGCCCGGCTGACGCTGGACGGTGATGGCCACGCGGTCGGGGTGGCCGGCCACGGCTCGGGGCGAATAGGCGCGACGGTGACGCACGCCACGGATCACGATGTCGATCATCATGAACTGGCCCGGCTGCACGCCACGGAAGGCGGGGCCGGTTTGCAGCACCAGGGTCAGCGCCGATGGCGTTTCCTGGATGCGTTCCACCACTTTGGCGTGCAAACGGTTGACCGTCAGCAGCGGGTTGAACAGGCTGACCGTGTCGTCGAACGCGGCGGGGCTCACGCCCAGGTGGTTCAGCCAGCCTGCCAGCTTGGCGGTGGTGCCGGCTTGCTCAGGCGCAGCGGACGAAACGGCCATCGAAAATTCTCCAGAAATCGGCGCGATCAGGCCGGGCGGGCAATCCCGCGCGACGGGGCCTGTGTAATAGAAGTCGTATTGTTCGGGTGTCAGGTTATCGACCTCTGCGGCAGGTCAACAACGGGGGAACTCCTTGCAGGAGGAAATCCGCCCCTTGAATGGGGGGTATCCCTGAATCTGCACAGCTGTGCTGACGGCTGTCTCCTAACCCGATCAGGTGGTGTTGCTATGGTGTTTGCACCACACCGGGTCGGTCGAACATAATGGGGACACATCAACAGCGAAGGTGACCCATGGCCAGGTTGGCGCGTCTGGGGGTGGGCGGGTGGCCCCACCTCGTGGTTCAGCCCGTGCAACAGGGCCAAGCCCTGTGGCGCGACGCGCAAGATGCCGCCGCTTTGCACCAGGCCTTGGTCGAGGCGGCCCGCCTGCACAGCGTGGCCGTGCACGCCTACCGCTTGAGTGGCGCACCCGCTGGCGCAGCTGGAGCCGAGGGCAGCAGCGAAGCTGACGCCCAAGGTCTGGCGTTGGTGGTCACGCCCGCGAGCGACGAGGCCTTGGGCCTGTTCATGCAGGCGGTCGGTCGCCGGTACGTGGCGGGCTACAACCGGCGCCACGCCCGCCAGGGCAGCTTGTGGGCCGGGCGGTTCCGCTCCACCGTGCTTGACCCGGCACGGTATTTGCTGGATGCCATCCAGTGGGTCGAACAGCCGGCCTGGCCGCTGGTCGCCGCGGCACCGGCTCGGACCTGCAGCCTCGCGCACCACCTGGGCGCGGGCAGCGACGCGCTCGTGAGCGCGGCCCCGGCCTTCTGGGCCTTGGGCAACACCCCCTTTGACCGTGAAATCGCCTGGCGGCAGCGCCTGGAGCAGGGCCTGCCTGCGGCGACGTCGCAGGCGCTGACCCAGGCCGCGCTCAAAGGGTGGGCCTTGGTGCCCCCGGAGTCGGTCGCGCCGCTGGAAAAACTGTCCGGCCGGCGGGTGCAGCCGCGTCCGCGAGGGCGTCCCCGTAAAACCGTGGCCAACGGTGAGCCGCCACCGAACGGCACCGAATGAGTGCACATGTCGCATGGTTGGTGATATGTCCCTAATTTGTTGGTGCGCAGAGCTGGTGCGCTGTATAAAAGTGATCTGACCCTCATTTATTGCCGTTGATCTTTGCGGGGCGCGGGTATATCCTTCCGCGTCCTGTTGTTCCATTACCCTCACCACTGGAGCGCCCACATGTCCCAGGCGACTTCGGGGAAGTCTTTCCCCATCCACGCTGACCACCTGGTCACGGCCACCAAGCAAGAAATCAAGGCCGCTGCCGAACTCGGCATGTACGTCAACGCCGAACACGACGCTTGCGGCGTGGGCTTTGTGGCGCACATCAAGGGCCAAAAAGAGCACAGCATCGTGCAACAGGGTCTGAAGATCCTGGAAAACATCGACCACCGTGGCGCCGTGGGCGCCGACCCGCTGATGGGTGACGGTGCCGGTCTGCTGATCCAGATCCCCGACGAGTTCTACCGCGCCGAGATGGCCAAGCAGGGCGTCGAGCTGCCTCCGCCCGGCGAATACGGCGTCGGCATGATCTTCCTGCCCAAGGAAAGCGCTTCGCGCCAGGCTTGCGAGCAAGAGATGGAACGCGCCATCAAGGCCGAAGGCCAGGTGCTGCTGGGCTGGCGTGATGTGCCGGTGGACCGCGACATGCCCATGTCGCCGCTGGTTCGCGAAAAAGAGCCCGTCATCCGCCAAGTGTTCGTCGGCCGCGGCCCGGACATCCTGGTGCCGGACGCCCTGGAGCGCAAGCTCTACGTCATCCGCAAGACGGCCTCGAGCAAGATCCAGAGCCTGAACCTGACCCACGGCAGCGAGTACTACGTGCCCAGCATGTCGTGCCGCACCATCATCTACAAGGGTCTGCTGCTGGCCGATCAGGTCGGCAAGAACTACCTCGACCTGCAGAACCCGGCCTGCGTTTCGGCCCTGGCGCTGGTGCACCAGCGCTTCTCGACCAACACCTTCCCCGAGTGGCCGCTGGCTCACCCGTACCGCATGGTCGCCCACAACGGTGAAATCAACACCGTCAAGGGCAACTTCAACTGGATGCGCGCCCGCGAAGGCGTGATGAAGTCGCCCGTGCTGGGCGATGACCTGAAGAAGCTGTACCCCATCAGCCTCGACGGCCAGTCGGACACCGCCACGTTCGACAACGCGCTTGAACTGCTGGTGATGTCGGGCTACCCGCTGGCCCAGGCCGCCATGATGATGATCCCGGAAGCCTGGGAACAGCACACCACCATGGACGAGCGCCGCCGCGCCTTCTACGAGTACCACGCCGCCATGATGGAGCCGTGGGACGGCCCCGCCGCCATGGTGTTCACCGACGGCCGCCAGATCGGCGCCACGCTGGACCGCAACGGCCTGCGTCCCGCCCGCTTCATCATCACCGACGACGACCTGGTGGTCCTGGCTTCGGAATCGGGCGTGCTGCCCATCCCCGAAAACAAGATCATCAAGAAGTGGCGTCTGCAGCCCGGCAAGATGCTGCTGATCGACTTCGAGCAAGGCCGCATCATCGAAGACGAAGAGCTCAAGGCCCAGTACGCTTCGGCCAAGCCCTACCGCCAGTGGATCGAGAACGTCCGCATCAAGCTCGACACCATCGACGCCAAGGGTGGCGTGGGTGAGTTCAGCGAGTCGCTGCTCGACCGCCAGCAGGCTTTCGGCTTCACCCAGGAAGACATCAAGTTCCTGATGGCCCCGATGGCCCAAAACGGCGAAGAAGCCACCGGCTCCATGGGCAACGACTCGCCCCTGGCCGTGCTGTCGGACAAGAACAAGCCGCTGTACAACTACTTCAAGCAGTTGTTCGCGCAAGTGACCAACCCGCCGA
>JBEEJT010000188.1:0-11567 GCA_041169085.1 Pseudomonadota bacterium
CACCCATGGCGAGGATTTGAGAACGAAGTTTCATGTTTGGCCTCCACGGAAGTGTGCCCGGATGCTTCGTTGCACCCAGATGCAGTTTCGTCGTGGCGGCCGGGGAATGAATCCCGACCGATGCCAAGTTTCCCCGCTTTGATACGGTTCTTCACTGGAACAGGGCCAGCATGCGCTCCAAGGCCATGGTCAGGGGGGCCTGCATCATGGGCAGGGTCAGCCACAAACCGGTCATGCCGACGGCCAGGGTGACGGGGAAGCCCACTGAAAAAATGTTCATCTGGGGCGCCACGCGGGCCACCAGGCCCATCACCATGTTGACCAGCAAGAGCATGGCCACCACCGGCAGCGCCACCCAAAGCCCGAGCCGGAAGACTTCGGTGCCCCAGACAGCGGGTTGCACCACCTTCAAGAAGCCCAGGGGCGAATCCGAAACGGGAAAGGCGTTGAAACTGTGCAAAACGGCCGAGGTCAGCAGCAGGTGGCCGTTCATCACCACGAACAGCCAGGCCGCGGTGGTGCCGTAGAGACGGCTCACCGCCGTCACGTTGCCGCCCGTGGTGGGGTCAAAGAAGCTGGCGAAGTTCAGGCCCATCTGCAGGCCCACCAGTTCGCCCGCGAACTCGATGCCGGCGAACACCACCCGGGCGGCAAAGCCCATGGTCAGGCCGATCAAGACCTGCTGCCCCGCCACCATGAGCGCCTGGGCGCCATTGGGCGGGATGGCCGGCATCTCAGGCAGGCTGGGCTGCGCGCACACCACGATGAGCAGGGCCAGGCTGAGCCTCACCCGCCTGGGGATGACCTTCATCGACAGCACGGGGGCGGCCGTGAAGAGGCCGAGGACGCGGAAGAATGGCCACAGCCAGGGCGTGATCCACGCCATGACCTGCGCTTCGTTGAAGGACACCATGGTCGGCGCGCCCTCAGCCCACCACCGTCGGGATGGCCTGCAACACCTGTTGGATGTAGTCCACGAGCTTGGCGATCATCCAAGGGCCGCCAACCGCCATGGTGGCGACCGCCGCGAGCAGCTTGGGCACGAAAGACAGCGTCTGTTCGTGGATCTGGGTGGCCGCCTGCAAGATGCTGACCACCAGGCCCACCGCCAACACGACCAGCACGATGGGGCCACAGACGGCGAGCAAGGTGAGCACGCCGTCTCGGCTGAAGGTCAGGACTTGTTGCGGATCCATGGCAGAGGCACCTCTCAGAACAACACCGGTGCCTGGCCCGACCGGGCTACTGCGCGAAGCTTGCGGCCAGAGAACCCAGCAAGAGGTTCCAGCCATCGGCCAGCACGAACAGCATGAGCTTGAAGGGCAAGGCCACCATCACGGGTGACAACATCATCATGCCCAGGCTCATCAGCACACTGGCCACAATCATGTCGATCACCAGGAAAGGGATGAAGATGAGAAAGCCGATCTGAAAGGCTGATTTCAACTCACTGGTGACGAAAGCAGGCACCAACACCCGCAACGGCACGGTTTCGGGTTTGACGTCGCCTTCCAGCCTGGCCAGCTTCACAAACAAGCCCAGGTCGGACTGGCGGGTCTGCTTGAGCATGAACTGGCGCATGGGCCCTTGCCCACGGTCCAGGGCCTCGTTGAAGCTGATCTGGCTGTTGGCAAAGGGCTCGTAGGCGTCTTTGTAGACCTTGTCCAGCGTCGGGCCCATCACGAACAAGGTGAGGAACAGGCTCAGGCCCACCACCACCTGGTTGGGTGGCGCGGCTTGGGTGCCCAGCGCCTGGCGCATCAGGCTGAGCACGATGACGATGCGGGTGAAGCCCGTCATCATGAGCAACACGGCCGGCAGGAAGCTCAAGGCCGTGAAGAACAGCAGCGTCTGGATGGGCACCGAATAGCTGTTGCCCCCGGCGCCCTGCCCCATCAACAAGGGCAGCGTGGCGGTCGCACCCGAGCCTTGGCCCAGCGACGCGGCGGCCTGTGCCCAGGCCCCGACGGGCAGGCTCAAGGCGCCCGCAAGACCCAGCATCGCCCCCAGGCGGATCAGCGACCGGCCCTTCATGGTGCGCCCCCTTCGCCAGCGCCCGCCGCAGGCTTGCCACCGCCACCCAGGCGGTCTTGCAGCACCTTGGCAAAGGCAGCTTGCAGGGGCATGGTCTGGCCGCCCGAAGCGGGCAAGGCCTGGGGTGCCATGGTGTGCAAAGGCGTGATCTGTTGCGCCGTCACCCCGAGCACCAGCCACACCTTGTCGGCCCCGGTGCCCACCTCCATGGTGACCAGCTTTTGCCCCGGGCCCAGCACGTGTTGCGCCACGGGCTTCATCAGGCTGCCGGGCGCTGCCGCCCCACCCTGGGCCAGGCCGCTGCGCTTGAGCCACCACAGCGACAGGGGGATCAAGGCCACGATGGCCACGAACCACATGAGCATCGGTCCCGCATTGGGCATCTTGGGGCGTCCTTGTGTGCGTCAGCCGCGGCTGAGTCGGCGCATGCGTTCCGACGGGGTCACGATGTCGGTCAGGCGGATGCCGAACTTGTCGTTGACCACCACCACTTCGCCCTGGGCGATCAGGAAGCCGTTGACCAGCACGTCCATCGGCTCGCCGGCCATGGCATCCAACTCCACCACCGAGCCTTGGGCCAGCTGGAGGATGTTCTTGATGGGGATGCGCGTGCGGCCCAATTCCACCGTGAGTTGCACGGGAATGTCCAGGATCATGTTCAGGTCGTTGCCTGCCGCATTGGCCGGTGCGGCAGACGGTGAGAAGCTCGCGAACGCCGCCGGGGTCATTTGTGAAGCGGGCTCGGCAAGTTCCTGGGCTGCGCTGGCAAAGTCGTCGGCCACGCCCGCGCTGCTCCCGGAGCTGGCTTGTTGGGCCAGTGCGGCTTCCCACTCGGCCGCCATGGCGTCTTGCTCGCCGCCTTCTGGCGGGAAGTCGGCTGAAGGTTCAGACATTCGTGTCTCCCAGCCAGCTGGAGTTGCCGGCGGTCAAGAGCTGATCGATGCGCAAGGAATACTTGCCGTTGGAAGTGCCGTAATAGCAGTCGAACACCGGCACCCCGTCGACCTTGGCCTGGATGACCGGGTCAAGGTCCAGTTCGATGAAGTCACCGGCCTTGAGCGCCAACAGCTGCTCGACCGTGGCAGGCGCGTGGGCCAGCTCGGCCACCAGTTGCACTTCGGCCGACTGGATCTGCTGGGTCATCAGCTTGACCCAACGGCGGTCGGGTTCGGCGGCGTCGCCATGGATGGACGAGAACAGCGTGTCGCGGATCGGCTCCATCGTGGCGTAAGGCACGCAGATGTGGATGGAGCCGCTGGTGTCACCGATCTCCAGCGTGAAGGAGCAGCACACCACGATCTCGCTCGGCGTGGCGATGGTGGCGAACTGAGGCTGCATCTCCGAGCGCTGGTACTCCAGCTCGATGGGGTAGATGCCATGCCAGCTCTTTTTGTATTCGGCGCTGATGACTTCCACCAGGCGCAGGATGATGCGCTGCTCGGTGGCCGAAAAGTCACGGCCTTCGATGCGGGTGTGGAACTTGCCGGCACCGCCAAACAAGGCATCGATGACGGCAAACACCAAGGTGGGGTCGCACACGATCAGGCCGGAGCCGCGCAGCGGGCGCACCGACATGATGTTGAAGTTGGTGGGCACCACGATCTCGCGCAGGAAGGCGCTGTACTTCTGCACCTTGATGCCGCCCACCGACACCTCGGGCGACTTGCGGATCAGGTTGAACAGGCCGTTGCGGATGTTGCGGGCGAAGCGCTCGTTGATGATTTCCATCGTGGGCATGCGCCCACGCACGATGCGCTCTTGCTGAGCCAGGTTGTAGTCGCGGATGCCGCCCTTGGGCGCCTCTTCCTCCTCGATTTTCTGGCTTTCGCCAGTGATGCCCTGAAGGAGGGCATCGACTTCGTCCTGGGAGAGGATTTGCTGGTTCATGATCGCCGAACTTCCGATGCTTGAAGGCCAACGGCCCCGTCACTGAATGATGAAGTTGGAGTAGTGAACTTGAACGATCGGGTTGTACAGCTCAACACGGCGCTTTTTCTTCTTTTTCTTTTTCGGCGTGTGTTCTGCTTCTTCCTCGTCTTCCGGGTCTTCCACCTCGTAGCCCATGGCCCGGGCGGCTTCGCGTCGGATCTCGTCGGCCAACTTGACCTTGCCTTCCGTGGTCAGCAGGTCGGCTGAAGACTTGTGCGACAGGATCAGCAAGATGGCGTTGCGGATGGCGGGCATGTAGACCTTCATCTCGTCGGCCATCTTGGCGTCGTCGACTTGCAGGGTCACGCCCACCTGGGCATAGCGTTCGCTTTCCTTGTCCGACAGGTTGACCACGAAGGGGTCGAGCGGCACGAAGGCAGGCGGCGCGGCGTGTTCGTCCTTCTTGTGGTCGGGCTTCTTGGCGACCTTGGCCGGCTTGGCATGGTCATCGCCACCATCTTCGGCTGCGGCGGCCTCTTCGGCCTCTGCCGCCTTCTTCTTCATCATGAAGAAAGCGG
Source organism: Pseudomonadota bacterium (assembly GCA_041169085.1). Classification (GTDB taxonomy): domain Bacteria; phylum Pseudomonadota; class Gammaproteobacteria; order Burkholderiales; family Burkholderiaceae_C; genus Aquabacterium. The sequence goes on from JBEEJT010000188.1 coordinate 4,482, forward strand.
CGCCGCCACCGCCCAGCAGCAACACAGCCACCGCGGCGATGATGATGATCAGCTTCTTGTTGCCCTTCTTGGGGGCTTCGCCTTCTGCCGGCGCGGCAGCGGGGGCTGCAGACATGCGCGATCTCCTGTGACCCAGGGTCTGGGCGGTCGAAGGACCAGCCCAGCCATGAAACCATTATTCGGAGTCAGCCTGCCGGGCGATGGACGGATAAGGGCCGTGAAAGCTGCGCGATTCCCGCACCGTGAAAGCGCCCAGCGAGGCTCAGGCGTAGAGGTCCAGGCCGCCTGCGCGACCTGGGCGTGGTGCCGCCACGGGACGGCCCACGGGCACGCCATCGGCGACTTCGCCACGGCCCTGCGGACGACCGCCGTCGGTGCCTGCCGGGTTGCCGTCACCAGACTGCCCGAAGGCCTGCTGGAAGCCTTGCTGCGAGGTCTGGGCAGACACGTCGCCACCCGTCAGGTTCAAGCCCACGTCACTGAACGCCGTCGACAGCGCGTTCATGCTGGCTTCGATGGCCTGTCTGGTTTCTACTGCAGCCGCCGCGAAGTTCACCTGAGCATCCTTGCCTTCGAGTGAAATCTTCACGTGGATGGGCCCCAACTCGGCCGGGTTGAGGTGCAACTCGGCACTCATGGCGCCGTCGTCGGGCATTTTCTGCACCCACATGGTGACCTGGTCGCTCAAGGCCTGCGCGAAGGTGTCGCTGCCCACCGGGGCTTGCAGGGTGGCGGTTTCGGTGCGGGCCACGTCGGCGCCCTTGAATTCGGGGGCCGCGCGCAACCCCAGGCCGCCCGCCAGGCCGTCCACCTGGCGCGAGCCGCCCTGGGCCGACAGCTCGTCCTTGAACGAGCGCGCGCCTTCGGCTTGCAGGGCGGCGGTCGTGGGCTGCATGGCTTGCCAGAGCGGCTGATCTGTGGCGGCGTTGGCACCGGTGGCGGCCGTCGAGGCCTGAGCGGCATCCAGCCGGCCCGTCTGCTCGGCCAGGGCCTGGCCGCCCGTGCTGGCGTTCGAACTGGCGGAGCTGTCGGCTGAGGCCGACGCCTTGGGCAAGGCCTTGTGAGGGTGGACCACGTCCCCGTGGGTCAAGCTGGCCAACCAGGCCATCATCGCCTGGGCGTCGTCGGTCTTGACTTCGGGCGGCGGCGTCAACTCTTCGACGATGGCGTTGGCCTCTTCCGAAGTGGCCTTGGCGGGCGATTTGGCTTCCGTGGGCTCGTCGGCCCGCGCCTGCTTGTCGGCAGGCTCTTCCTTGTTCGGGCCTTCGGTGCGGGCCTTGGGCTGGCTGGCTTGGCGGCTGGCGGCAGCCGCTTGAGCGGCGGTTTGCTCCAGCTGACGCGCCGTGGCCGCCTGAGCCTGCTGGCGGGAGCGCGCCAAGGCCTGCTCCAGCAACCTGGACGCCGTGGACTGGCTGTCCCGGGTCGGCGTGGCCGCGGTCTGGGCAGGTGTGGCCGCTGTCTTGTTCGCTTCCGGCGTGGCTTGCAGCTTGTCCGCGGTCATCGCGTGGCGCTCCATCCAGGCGTTGAACGCGCCACTGGCGCTCTCACCCTGGCTTTGAGCCTGCATTCGAGCCATCAACTCTGCCGCCATAGGCGACACGGCTGGGCCCTGGTTCGCGTTGGATTTGATGGGAGTCGCCATGGTGCAGCCCCTTTTGCAGATGTGTTTGGCAGTGTGGGATGCGGCGCCTGTTCGGTGCCGCGACGTGTCAAGTCACCGTGGGCGGGCCACTCGGATCGCCGTGCCAGGGAGCGGCGCGGTGTTGACGAGCGGCCAGCTCGTCGGTGGCCTTCTGCTCTTGCCGGGCTTGTTGACGTTGCCGCTCTGCTTGTCGGCGTTCCAACAACTGCGCGATCGCGGCCACCTTGCGTTCGCGCTCCAGCAAAGCCGCCTGGCAACGCTCCTGACGGGCGCGGGCCTGGGCGACCTTCACATCCTGATCCGAAACCGCTGAACCCAATCGCTGCATGAAGTCCTGATAACAGCGCATGATCTCCACACCACCCGACTGCTGAAATTGGGCCTGCCAGCGGGACTGGTAGTCACGTCGCCAGTCTTGCAGCGACTGCGCCTGGCGCTCCTGCCCTTCCGTCATCTGGCGCGCCTGCTGGAGTTCAGCCAAAGCTTCGTCACGCTCGCGCTCGGCGTGTTCCAGCATCACCAACAAGGCAGAAGGGTTCGCACTCATAGGGCCAGACTACAGCGCCCCTTGACGGGCGATCAGAGGTGAAGGCAGGTGAAAGTCGTCCGCACGGGCTCATCCCCGCACGATGTGGTGCAACTCGCCGACGGCATCGTCGAGCTGGGCCCGCGTGTGCATGTCCTGTTGCAGCATGGCCACCATGGCCGGGTGCAGCCGCACCGCCATGTCCAGTTCGTGGTCGGCCCCGGGGGTGTAAGCCCCCAGCTGGATCAGGTCTCGGGCCTTGCTGTACTTCGACCACAACTGGCGGAAGCGCCGCGCGTCGTCGATGTGGTTGAAATCGGCCACGTTGTGCATCACGCGGCTGGCCGAACGCTCGATGTCGATGGCCGGGAAATGACCTGATTCGGCCAGTTCGCGCGACAACACGATGTGGCCGTCCAGGATGGCGCGCGCCGCATCGGCAATCGGGTCCTGCTGGTCGTCGCCCTCGGACAGCACGGTGTAGAAGGCCGTGATCGAGCCATGGCCGTTGAGCCCGTTGCCGCTGCGCTCCACCAGTTGGGGCAGCTTGGCAAAACACGAAGGCGGGTAGCCTTTGGTGGCCGGCGGCTCGCCAATGGCCAAAGCGATTTCACGCTGGGCCATGGCATAGCGGGTGAGCGAATCCATCAGCAGCAACACGTGCAGCCCCTGGTCGCGGAAATGCTCGGCGATCGCCGTGGCGTAACTCGCCCCTTGCATGCGGGTCAAGGGCGGTGCGTCGGCAGGCGCGGCCACCACCACCGAGCGCTTGAGGCCATCTTCGCCCAGGATGTCTTCGATGAATTCCTTGACCTCACGGCCGCGTTCACCAATCAGGCCCACCACGATCACGTCGGCCTGGGTGTAGCGGGCCATCATGCCCAGCAGCACCGATTTGCCCACGCCCGAGCCCGCGAACAAGCCGATGCGCTGGCCTCGTCCCACCGTGAGCATGGCGTTGATGGCGCGCACCCCGGTGTCCAGTGGCATGCGCACCGGGTCACGCTCCATGGCGTTGATGGGACGCCGGGCCAGCGGCTCGCTGCGGGTGTGGTGCAGCGCGCCCTTGCGGTCCAGCGGCTCGCCTTGGGCGTTGATCACCCGGCCCAGCAGGCCGCTGCCGATGGGCAGGTGGCGCGTGCGGTCTTCGCTGCGACGCCAGGGGTGGTTCGGCCGTCCCAGGACAGGCGGGTTGATCGGGATCGTGCGGGGCACCACGCGGGCGCCACTGGCCAGGCCATGCACCTCGGCCGTGGGCATCAGGTAGGCGCGGTCGCCCGCAAAGCCCACCACCTCGGCCAGCACGGGCGTCGACTCCAGGCGCGTTTCCGAATGGATCTCGCACACGGCCCCCACGGGCAGGCGCAAACCGGTGGCTTCCAGCACCAAGCCTGCGACACGCACCAGCTTGCCCTGGTTCTCCAAGGGCAGCTTGGTGCCAGCGCAGGCATCCAGGTCGTCCAGGAAGCGGTTCCAGCGGTCCATTTCCAGGTCGGTGCGGGCACGGATCGGCATGTTCATGGCTGGTCCTCCGGCGCCAGGTCGGCCTCTGCCTCCTCCGCCGTCGGCGTGCGCTCGGCTTGCGCGTCAGCGGCGGCCTCCATGCGCTCCGCGAGCGAAGCGATGGTCGTGTCGTGGTGGGCCTCGTGGCCGCCATTCCAGGGCGCCATGTGGCCCACGCAAGCCGCGGCGCGGTCCCAACGGGCTTCCACCGTCGCGTCCACCACCGCGATGTCCGACTCCAGCTGACAGCCGCCTCGGGTGAGCGCCGCGTCGGCCACCACCCGCACCCCACGCGCGGCCAGCACGTCCGACAGTTGCGCCTGGGCCATGGCCTGATCGTCCGGGTTGAGGCGCAGCACCACATGGCGCGCCGAGGTGAGCAAGGTGCCCAAGGCCTCTTCGGCCACATCGACGACCATTTCCGGGTTGGTGGTCAGCTCGGAGCGCACCACCTGACGGGCCAGCTCCAGCGCCACCCCGGCGATGCGGCCAGCCAGCTGCTGCTCCAGCGCTTCCAGCCTTTGGTGAAAGTCAGACGCCAGCATGCCGATCTGGTCGCTCATGTAAGAGGCCATTTGCGCCGACTGCGTCTGCTTGTAGCTCTCCAGGGCTGCCAGGCCGTTGCGGTAGCCTTCCTGGTAAGCCGACTGACGGGCTTCCCGCAGCAACTCCTCCACGGGCACGGGCGGCGGCGCGGCGGGCTCCGGGGCGGCGGCGGCAGGCTCCGCTTCCGCCGCCTGGGCGCCCATTTCTCCTGGCACACCGCCGATCACGGGGCGCCTGGGCGCGGGCTTGGCTGCGGCCGGGGCCGGCTTGGTCGGGGCTGGCTTGGCAGCGCCCGCAGGTGCAGCCCGAGGGGGTGCTGGCGGCGCGGCCGGCTTGGCGCCCCCCATGGCGGCAGCGGCATCGCGCAGGGCTTTGCCCAGGTCTGCCGTCTGTTGCGCGGCAGCGCGGCGGCTTTGCACGTCGGCCGCCGCACGCTCGGACAAAGTCGGCTTGCGCAAGCCCACGTCCGCTGGCGCATGGCCCGCAGGTGGCTGCTCGAAAGCGGTCGGGTTCCAGGCGGCGAAATCGCCCAGTTCCTCACGCGGGATGAAGCGGGTGTACGAACTCGGCGCAGGCGCAGGCGCGGGCGGCTGCTGAGGCTTAGACGTACTCATCGTCGCCTCCGCTGGCCAGCTGGATCTGGCCTTCGTCGGCCAGGCGTCTCACGATCTTGAGCATTTCCTTCTGCTCGTTTTCGACTTCGGAGAGCTTGACCGGACCGCGCGAATCGAGGTCTTCGCGAAGGGTTTCGGCGGCGCGGCTCGACATGTTCTTGAACACCTTCTCGCGGATCTCGGGCGAAGCCCCCTTGAGCGCGATGATGAGCGACTCGGTCTGCACTTCCTTGAGCAGCGCCTGGAAGCCCTTGTCGTCGAGCTTGTTGAGGTCGTCGAAGGTGAACATGTTGTCCTGGATCTTCTGCGCCAGGTCCGCGTCCGCTTCGCGGATGTAGTCCAGGATCGAAGTCTCCAGCGCCGAACCCATGAGGTTGATGATTTCGGCCGACGGCTTGACGCCACCCAGTGCCGACTTCTTGATCTGTGCCCCACCCGACAGGACGCGCGCCAGCACCTCGTTGAGGTCCTTCAAGGCGGCTGGCTGGATGCCGTCGAGCGTGGCCAGGCGCACCATGACCTCATTGCGGTGCCGGTCCGTGAAGCACTTGAGCACAGACGACGACTGGTCTGCGTCCAGGTGAGCCAGGATGGCCGCCACGATCTGCGGGTGTTCGTTGCGCAGCAACTCGGCCACCGAACCCGGGTCCATCCACTTCAGGCTCTCGATGCCCGTGGTGTCACCGCCCTGGATGATCCGGTCGATCAGGATGTTGGCCTTGTCATCGCCCAGCGCCTTGCGCAACACCGACTTCACGTACTCATCGGTGTCGGACACCAGCGATTCGATGTCCTTGGTCTCGTCGATGAACTTGTCGAGCACCACCCCGACACGGTCCCTGTTGATGGTCTTGAGCTTGGCGATGGTTTCCCCCAGCGCCTGCACCTCTTTGGGCTCCAGTTGCTTGAAGACTTCGGCGGCGCCCTCCTCGCCCATCGACATGAGCAGGATGGCGGCGTCTTCGAGACCTTTTTCGTCCATGGGGTCCTCTGGTCGTCTTGCGGTTCAGGCTCAGCCATTCATCCAGCCGCGCAGCACATTGGCCACCGCGAGTGGGTTTTCCTTCGACAGCTGGATGGCGCGCTCCAGGCGATCGTCCACCGTCGGCCCGGCCAGGGCGAGGGGCTCGGCTTCGCCGGGCAGCGGCAGGGCTTCGTCGTCGTCCACCACCGCGTCGAGCTTGGCCACATCGGTCTCGGCGGCCGCATCGGGCTCAGGCGGGGGCGGCGGCTTGGCCGCCTGGATGGCAGGCCTGATGGCGCCAAACACCACGATCAGGGCCGCCAGCGTCAGCGCAGCAGGCACCGCCAGCGTGCGCACGATGTCGATGGTCTCCGGGCGCTTCCACAGCGGGATGTCTTCCGTCTCTTCTTTCACCTGCTGGAACGGCGCCGTGATCACCTTGATCGAATCGCCACGCTTGTCGTCCATGCCGATGGTCTCGCGCACCAAGGCGGTCAGCTTTTCCAGCTCCTCGTCGGAAATCGGCTGGGTGCTGGACTTGCCTTTGGCGTCGGTGGTGGTCCGGTGGTTCAACACCACCGCCGCGTTCAGCCGCTTGATGTTGCCGGTGGCGTTGCGCGTCACGCGCACCATCTTGTCCACCTCGTAATTCGTCACCGCTTCACGACGGCTGGTGCCCCCGGTGGCGCCCCCCTGCGCAGCTTGCAGCGGCTGGGAAGCGCCATTGACTGGCGCCGTGGCCGGCACGGGCGGTTGGTTGCTCGCCGCGCCTGGCACACCGGTCGGCGTGGTCGAGCCCTGCCCCGACGACTCCAGCGACTGCTGGCTGCGCACCGAAGCCTGGCCCGGTGTCTGGTTGGGCTTGTACTCTTCGGCGGTCGACTCGATTTGTGAGAAGTCCACCTCGGCCGTCACCTGGGCGCGGAAATTGTCCTTGCCCACCACCGGCTCCAGGATGTCGCGCACGCGCTGGGTGTAGTTGCCCTCGATCTGGCGCACATACTGCAACTGCTGGGCATCCAGGCCGTTTTGGTCGCCGCCCTCAGGCGTTTGCGACAACAGCGTGCCATTTTGGTCGACCACGCTCACCGCCTTGGGCGACATCTCCGGCACGCTCGACGACACCAGGTGGATGATGCCCGCCACCTGGCCGCGGTCCAGCACCAAGCCGGGGTGCAAGGTCAACACCACGGAAGCAGATGCTTTCTGCTGCTCGCGGAAAAAGCCGTTCTGGTTGGGCAGCGCCAGGTGTACCCGAGCGCCCTGCACGCCGCCGATCGTCTGGATGGAA
>JBEEJT010000189.1:0-9992 GCA_041169085.1 Pseudomonadota bacterium
TCGTAGACGATCAGGGCCGGCGCGGCGCCGAAGCTGACCATGTCCGACAGGCTGTCCATCTGCTCGCCGAAGGCGCTCTGGGTGTTGGTCATGCGCGCGACCCGGCCGTCGAGGCTGTCGAGCACCATGGCGCAGAAGACGCCGGCCGCCGCCAGGTCGAATCGACCGTTCATCGCCATGACGATGGCGTAGAAGCCACCGAACAGCGCGGCCAGCGTGAACAGGTTGGGCAGGATGTAGATGCCCGTGCGCCGGGGCCGCGAGCGCAGCTCGCTGGCGGCCACCTCAGCCTCGGGGAGAAAGTCGGAATCGGCGCCGGTCGAGCCGTCGTGCATGGGAGGAGTTTTCATAGGTCAGTGGGCCTGAGGATACATCAGGAGCCCTGAGACCCCCTCCCAACGAAAAAGGGCTGCCTTGCCGGCAGCCCTTGTCGAGCGGACACGGCGCCAAAGGCACCGCGCCTGCATGCCTCGATCAGTTCTTCGACTGGTCGACCAGCTTGTTCTTGGCGATCCAGGGCATCATGCCGCGCAGTTCGGCACCGACGGTCTCGATCGGATGAACAGCGTTCAGACGACGGCGAGCGGTCATGCTCGGGTAGTTCGTCTTGCCTTCCAGGATGAACATCTTGGCGTATTCGCCGGTCTGGATGCGCTTCAGAGCGTTGCGCATGGCTTCGCGCGACTTCTCGTTGATCACTTCCGTGCCCGTCACGTACTCGCCGTATTCGGCGTTGTTCGAGATCGAGTAGTTCATGTTGGCGATGCCGCCTTCGTACATGAGGTCCACGATCAGCTTGAGCTCGTGCAGGCACTCGAAGTAGGCCATTTCCGGAGCGTAGCCAGCTTCGGTCAGGGTTTCGAAGCCCATCTTCACCAGTTCCACGGCACCGCCGCACAGCACGGCTTGTTCGCCGAACAGGTCGGTTTCGGTTTCTTCGCGGAAGTTGGTTTCGATCACGCCACCCTTGGTGCCGCCGTTGGCAGCAGCGTACGACAGGGCGATGTCACGGGCCTTGCCGGACTTGTCCTGGTACACAGCAATCAGCGAAGGCACGCCGCCGCCCTTCAGGTATTCCGAACGCACGGTGTGGCCAGGGCCCTTGGGGGCGACCATGATCACGTCCAGGTCAGCGCGGGGCACGACTTGGTTGTAGTGCACGTTGAAGCCGTGGGCGAAGGCCAGGGTGGCGCCTTGCTTGATGTTCGGCTCGACGTTGTTCTTGTACACCTCGGGGATGTTCTCGTCGGGCAGCAGGATCATGACGACGTCGGCGTTCTTCACGGCGTCGTTCACTTCAGCCACCTTGATGCCAGCGGCTTCCACCTTGGCCCAGGAAGCACCACCCTTGCGCAGGCCAACGGTCACGTTGACGCCGGAATCGCGCAGGTTCTGAGCGTGGGCGTGGCCTTGCGAGCCGTAGCCAACGATGGTGACGTTCTTGCCCTTGATCAGGCTCAGATCGGCGTCCTTGTCGTAGTAGACCTTCATGGGGTTCTCCAGTTATCGAGCGGCCTGTCGCTCAGGCCTGCTCAGGTTCAATGTGAGGGGAAATTAGCGGGAAATTGTCAGACGACTGCGTGCCCCCCGCTGCCGGGTGCCGCACGCTGCAAGCGTCATCACACGCGCAGGATGCGCTCGCCGCGCCCGATCCCGCTGGTCCCGGTGCGCACGGTTTCAAGGATGGCGGCGCGGTCGATCGCTTCGATGAAAGCGTCGAGCTTGGCAGCGTCGCCAGTGAGTTCGATGGTGTAGGTCTTGTCGGTGACGTCGATGATGCGGCCGCGGAAGATGTCCGCCATGCGCTTCATCTCTTCACGCTCCTTGCCCACGGCGCGAACCTTGATGAGCATGAGTTCGCGCTCGGTGTAGGGGCCTTCGGACAGATCGACCACCTTGACCACTTCGATGAGGCGGTTGAGGTGCTTGGTGATCTGTTCGATGACTTCGTCGGAGCCGTGCGTCACGATGGTCATGCGCGACAGCGACGGGTCTTCCGTGGTGGCCACGGTCAGGCTCTCGATGTTGTAGCCGCGGGCCGAAAACAGGCCCACCACGCGAGACAGGGCGCCGGCTTCGTTCTCGACCAGCAGGGCAATGATGTGTTTCATGGTGATCTCCCAGCAAGGCTCTTGAGTCGTCCCGGGCGGTAACCCTGGCGCCGTGGCCTCGCGGTGCGATGTGAAGGTGTTCAATGAAGCCGGGGGCTGCGGTCCGTGCCCTGGTCAGGCGCCGGCAAGCGCCTGCCCGACACAGCCTGGGCGAACCCGGCGGCAAATGTGGTCGATCAGAGGTCCTCGGAACCCAGCAGCATCTCGGAGATGCCCTTGCCGGCCTGCACCATCGGCCACACGTTTTCCGTGGGGTCAGTGCGGATGTCCAGGAACACCGTGCGGTCCTTCATGGCGATGGCTTCCTTCAGGGCGCCTTCGACGTCAGACGGACGCTCGATCAGCAGGCCCACGTGGCCATAGGCCTCGGCCAGCTTCACGAAGTCAGGCAGCGCGTCCATGTAGCTGTGCGAGTAGCGGCCGCCGTAGTCCAGCTGCTGCCACTGCCGCACCATGCCCAGGTAGCGGTTGTTCAGGGCGATGACCTTCACCGGCGTGTTGTACTGCTTGCAGGTCGACAGCTCCTGGATGCACATCTGGATCGAGCCTTCGCCGGTGATGCAGAACACATCGGCGTCGGGCTTGGCCAGCTTGATGCCCATGGCGTAGGGCAGGCCCACACCCATGGTGCCCAGGCCACCGGAGTTGATCCAGCGACGCGGCTCTTCGAACTTGCTGTACTGGGCCGCGAACATCTGGTGCTGGCCCACGTCCGACGTGATGTAGTAGTCGGTGCCGGCGGTCAGTTCAGCCAGCTTCTCGACCACGGCCTGAGGCTTGATCACCTCGTTCGAGGTCTTGAACTTCAGGCACTCACGCTTCTTCCACTCGTTGACCTGGTTCCACCACGTGGCCAAGGCATTCTGGTCGGGCTTGACCTGCGACTCCTTGATCTGGGCGATCATTTCCTGCAGCACGTCCTTCACATCGCCCACGATGGGGATGTCAACCTTGACGCGCTTGGAGATCGACGAGGGGTCGATGTCGATGTGGATGATCTTGCGCTCGACCTGGGCGAAGTGCTTCGGGTTGCCGATCACGCGGTCGTCGAAGCGGGCGCCGATGGCGATCACCACGTCGGCGTTCTGCATGGTCATGTTGGCTTCGTACGTGCCGTGCATGCCCAGCATGCCCAGGAAAGTCTTGTCCGAAGCGGGGATGGCGCCCAGGCCCATCAGGGTGCTGGTGCTGGGGAAGCCCAGCATGCCGACCAGTTCGCGCAGCTCGTTCGAGGCTTCACCCAGGATCACGCCGCCGCCGGTGTAGATGTAGGGGCGCTTGGCGCTCAACAGCAGTTGCACGGCCTTGCGGATCTGACCGCCGTGGCCCTTGCGCACCGGGTTGTACGAGCGCATTTCCACCGTCTCAGGGTAGTGGAAAGCCGTGGTCTTGAGCGACACGTCCTTCGGGATGTCGACCACCACAGGGCCCGGACGGCCAGTGCGAGCGATGTGGAACGCCTTCTTCAGGGTCATGGCCAGCTCGGCCACGTCCTTGACGAGGAAGTTGTGCTTGACGATGGGACGGGTGATGCCGACGGTGTCGCATTCCTGGAAAGCGTCCAGGCCGATGGCCGGCGTGGGCACCTGACCCGTGATGATCACCATCGGGATGGAGTCCATGTAGGCCGTCGCGATGCCGGTGATGGCATTGGTGACGCCGGGGCCCGAAGTGACCAGGGCCACGCCCACGTCGCCAGTGGCGCGGGCATAGCCGTCTGCAGCGTGCACGGCGGCCTGTTCGTGGCGCACGAGCACGTGCTCGATGGTGTCTTGCTTGTAGAGCGCGTCGTAGATGTACAGAACGGCACCGCCAGGGTAGCCCCAGATGTACTTGACGTTTTCAGCTTGCAGGCTGCGAACAAGGATGTCCGAGCCGTTGAGGATTTCGGCCGTGCTGCCTTGGGCGTGGCCAGAAGTCGTGTCCATGTTCAAAGAACCTTTCAGATTTTCTCTAACGAAAAACGATCGGTGCCCCTCCACACCTGACGCGACTTGCCCCGGCACATGCCCGGGCGGCGAAACGTCGGCAGCACTGCGACCACGGATGGCCGTGTGCTCGTCCTTGTGAGACGGATTTGGAGCCTGCGCGGCCTGCTCCTGATACCGGTGGACACCAGATTCAGGCCAGATCGAGATGGCGCAAAAGCTGGGATTATCGCATCCAATTGAGATGTTTCCAATCCTCGACCCTTGCGCCAAGCCCCCCCGGCGCCGGGGATGCCATAATCCGCGCCGCTGAAGATGCCATCAGGCCGCCCTTCTGGCTGCCCAAGTGAATTGAGCCCGCTGCCCCAACCGTCGCCCGCCGAAGACCTCGACGACTTCCTCCGAAGTGTCGAGCGCCGCGCCTTCAAGCGCACGGTTTACGCCGTGCGCAACGACGACGCGGCCCTGGACATCGTGCAAGACGCGATGATCCGGCTGTCACAAAGCTACGCCGACCGCCCGCCCGCCGAGTGGCCCATGCTGTTCCAGCGCATCTTGTCCAACGCCACGCTGGACTGGTTCAGGCGGCAAAAGGTGCGCAACGCCGTGTTCATGAACATCGGCGACCTGGAGGCCACCGTGGGCGACGAGGATGGGGATTTCGACCTCCTCGAATCGCTTCGGTTGGACGAAACTGGCACCGAAGGGGCGGATGACACCGCCAGCCGTGCAGAAATGCTCGGCCAGATCGAAGAAGAAATCCAGAAGTTGCCAGCGCGTCAACGGGAAGCGTTCCTGCTGCGTTACTGGGAGGAACTGGACGTCGCCGAGACCGCCGAAGCCATGGGTTGCTCCGAAGGGAGCGTGAAGACCCACTGCTCAAGAGCGGTCCAGGCCCTGTCGAAAGCACTGTCAGCACGCGGAATTTCATTGTGACCACCAGGCCCACCACCCCCTTGACGCCCGCGCAGCGCGAAGCCCTAGAGGCCCGTTTCGCGCTGCGTGTGGGTGCGCGCCTGCATGAAGGCGCAGCCGCCCTGCCCCACGACATCAGCGAGCGCCTGCGGGTCGCCCGGGAACAGGCCGTGCGCGCAGCCCGCCCCGCCACCGCGCCGGTGCTGGCCCCTGTTGCCCCCCCTGTTCCGGTGGCCGTGCTCACGCCCGTGGCCGCCGGCGTTGGCCAGGCACAGCCCAAATTGATCAAATTGCCAGGCGCCCACAGCGTGGGTCGCGACCATGGCCGCCACCCCACCGAGTCGCCCCTGAACTGGGGTTGGCGACTGGCCACCGTCTTGCCGGTGCTGGCCTTGTTGGGCGGCCTGTGGGGCATCCAGGCCTATTTCCGCGCAGAAAAGGTGCAGGCCGCGTCTGAACTGGACGTCGAACTGCTGTCTGACGAACTCCCCCCGTCCGCCTACGCCGACCCCGGCTTCGCCGAGTTCCTGCGCACAGGCGCCGACGCCGCCGCCCGCCCGATCGACACCGAAGTCGAAGAGCCGGACGGCGACCTGCAAACCGAAGAGACCGACCCGGCTGACGCCACGCCTTGAGCCAGTCACGCACCACCACCCAGATGTCAGCCCTGGTCTTGCCCATGTCGGCGCCCCGCCCTTCACACGCCCTGCACGCCGAGCCTGCCTCGAAGCGCCCGGGTTGGGGCCGCGGCTCTGCCTGGCTGGGCGCGGTGACCCTGGCCCTGGCTGGCGCCATGGGCAGCCTCCTGCACCACGGCCCCTCCCACGCCAACGCCGGCCTGCCACAGGCCCAGGCCGCGGGGCCCCTGGCAACCAAGCCCGGTGGCGAAGCCGCCTGGCACCAACTGACGCCGGCCCAACAACAGATCCTGTCGCCCCTGCACGAACGCTGGGCCACCATGGACGACACCAGCCGCGACAAGTGGCTGGGTGTGGCGGCCCGCTACCCGCGCCTTGGGCAAGCCGAACAGGCGCGCATCCGCGAGCGCATGGCGCAGTGGTCCGGCATCCCTGCGGTCGAGCGAGGCGAAGCGCGCCTGCGCTTCCAGCAATCGCGTCAGCTCACGCCCGACGAGCGCCACAAGCAGTGGGAGGCCTACCAGGCCCTCTCCCCCGAAGACCGCAACGACCTGCAGCGGCAGGCTTTGCGTCGCTCCAAGCCGGTGTTCCTGAGCGACGCCGCCATGGGCCCGCGTGAAGCCAAGCAGGTGTTCACCGCCAAGCGCAGCCTGGCCGACCAGGGCGCCCACAAGACCAACCTGGTGCCCACCCCCAACGGCAACGCCACGGCGGCGGCCGTGGTGGCCCCCACGGTGGTGAAGGCCGGCCCAGGCGCCACCACCACACTGGTGAACCAGCGCCCCACGCCCCCCCTGCACCAACAGTCTGGCTTGCCCAAAATCGCGGCCACACAAGGCTTTGTCGACCCGGTCACCTTGCTGCCGCAGCGCGGCGCGCAAGGCGTGGGCATGACGGCCCCCGCCGCCAGCAGCCCGACCACACGCTGATTTCCCCGTCCGATGCTCCCCACCCCTGCCCTGCGGCGGCGCCTGGCCGCGTTTGTCTATGAGGGCGTGCTGCTCTTTGGCGTCGTGATGGTCGTGGGGGCGGTCTATGGCATCGCCACCAACCAGCGTCACGCCTTGCAGGGCCGCCATGGCCTGATGGCCGTGCTCTTCCTGTCGCTGTCGCTGTATTTCCTCTGGTTCTGGACCCATGGGGGCCAGACCTTGGCCATGAAAACCTGGCGCGTGAGGCTGGTGTCGTCTCAAGGCGGCCCGGTCGCCTTGTGGCAAGCCCTGGCCCGCTTCATGTTGTCGTGGCTGTGGTTCGTCCCACCCTGGCTGTTGGCCTGGCTGGCCAACTGGCACGGCTCCACCTACTTGAGCGCCATCATGGGCTTGTGGGTGGCCTGTTACGCCCTGGCCACCCGCATCACGCCGGGCCAGCAGTTTGTCCATGACGTCGTGTGCCGTACTCGGCTGGTGGATACTCGGAGCGCATGAGCACCCCCGTTTTTTCCCTGTGCGTGTACTGCGGTTCGCGCGATGGCCTGGACCCTGCCCACCTGCAAGTCGCCCGTGAAGTGGGCACCCAAATCGGTCAACGAGGTTGGCGCCTGGTGTACGGGGGCGGCAGCACCGGCCTCATGGGCGCTGTGGCCGATGCGGCCTTGTCGGCTGGCGCTCAGGTGGTGGGCGTGATCCCGGAGCGATTGATCGCCAAGGAACTGGGCCATGGCGGCGTCACCGAACTCCAGGTGGTCGACACCATGCACGAGCGCAAGGAGCGCATGGCGCGCCAGTCCGACGCCTTCCTCGCCTTGCCTGGCGGCATCGGCACCATGGAAGAGATCTTCGAAGTCTGGACTTGGCGTCAGCTGGGCTACCACCGCAAAGCCCTGGGCCTGCTCAACGTCGCAGGCTATTACGACCCGCTGCTGGCGTTCATCGGCCAAGCCCGAGATGGCGGCTTCTTGTGGCCCGATGTCGAGGCGCTGCTGCGCACCGACACCGACACCACCCGCCTGCTGGACCAACTCCAGCAAGACCATGTGGCCTTGCGCCAAGAAGAAACCCGCCAGACCGACTCGGCTCCTGGCGGGTTGGCTGCCGGCACCTGAGCCGGCCTGGTCGTCGGGGCCTGGCCCCCGACACCCATCAAACGGCGGATTCGTTGGTTTCGCCGGTGCGGATGCGCACCACTTGTTCGACCGGGGTGACGAAGATCTTGCCGTCACCGATCTTGCCGGTCTTGGCGGCCTTGATGATGGCTTCGATGCAGCGATCGACGTCTTCGGTCTTGACGACCACTTCCAGCTTCACCTTGGGCAGGAAGTCGACGACGTATTCCGCGCCACGGTAGAGCTCGGTGTGGCCCTTCTGGCGACCAAAGCCCTTGACTTCCGTGACGGTCAAGCCGGTGACCCCCACCTCGGCCAGCGCTTCACGCACCTCTTCGAGCTTGAAGGGTTTGATGACGGCAGTGATCTGTTTCATGAGGGGGGCTCCAGTCGGTCGCGAAAACAATGCGGGGGTATCGGATGCGCTTATTTAATCATGCCCACGGGACTCAAAAGCGGCTGAAGCTGTGGCGGAGGGGCCGCAAGCTGCCTCTCGGCAACGTCTGTCGGCCCCTGCGGCCTGATTTGAGCCCGCTCAAGCGCGGAACTTCGAGGTGATGGGGTAACGCCAATCGCGGCCAAAGGCGCGGTGGGTGATGCGGATGCCCACGGGTGCCTGCCGGCGCTTGTACTCGTTGAGCTTGATGAGCCGGGTGACCTTGTCCACGTCGGCGGCGTCGAAGCCCGCCGCGATGATCTGCTCGATGGACTGGTCGTGCTCCATGTAGCGCTCCAGGATGGCGTCGAGCACGTCGTATTCGGGCAGGCTGTCCTGGTCTTTCTGGTCGGGGCGCAACTCGGCCGAAGGCGGGCGCGTGATGATCCGCTCCGGGATGGGCGCCACTTCGCCTCGCGACACCGACAGCGCATTGCGCCAGCGCGCCAGTCGGTAGACCAGGGTTTTGGCCAGGTCCTTGATGACGGCAAAGCCACCGGCCATGTCGCCGTACAGGGTGCAGTACCCGGTGGCCATTTCGCTCTTGTTGCCAGTAGTCAACACGATGGCGCCCGTCTTGTTGGACAAGGCCATGAGCAGGGTGCCGCGGATGCGGGCCTGGATGTTTTCCTCGGTGGTGTCTTCCTTGAGCCCGGCGAACAGCGGCGCCAAAGAGGCTTTGAAGGCGTCGAACTCGGGGGCGATGGCGATTTCGTCGTGGCGCACCCCAAGCCGATCGGCCATGTCACGGGCGTCGATCCAAGAAATGTCGGCGGTGTAGGGCGAAGGCATCATCACCGTGCGCACCTTGTCGGCACCCAGCGCGTCCACGGCAACGGCGAGCACCAGGGCCGAATCGATGCCACCCGACAGACCGATGAGCGCCCCGGGGAAGCCGTTCTTGCCCACGTAGTCGCGCACACCGGCGACCAGCGCAGCCCAGACTTCGGCTTCGTCGCTCATGGGGGCGGCCAGCTCGCCCTGCACCCGGCCATCCGGCTGGAGCCTGACCAGGGTGGTGGCCACATCGAAGCTGGGCGAACGCGCGCCCACCACACCGTCGGCGCCTACCGCGAACGAGGCCCCGTCGAACACCACCTCGTCCTGGCCGCCCACCAGGTGGGCGTAGACCAGTGGCACGCCCCAGGCGCGGGCCTTGTCGGCCATGCGTGACTCGCGTTCGAGCCGCTTGCCCGCATGGAAGGGCGACGCGTTGAGGACGAGCAAGGCCTGGGCACCTTGGTCGAGCGCGGACTGGCCGGGTTCGTCGAACCAGGCGTCTTCGCACACCAGCAAGCCCAGGCGCCAGCCCAGCACATCGACCACCACGGGGGCCAGCCCGGCTTCGCGCCCGCTGACGAAGTAGCGGCGCTCGTCAAACACCTGGTAGTTGGGCAGTTCGCGCTTGGCGTAGGTGGCCTTCACTTGCCCCCCGGCGATCAGGCTGGCGGCGTTGAGGCAACGTGGGATGGACCAGGAACGGGTGCGCAGGTCGTCGCCTGGCAAGGCCTGAGGGTGACCCAAGACGAGGTGCAGGTCGGGCAGATCGGCCAACTGGTCTGCGATGGCCTGCACCGACGACGCGCAAGCGGCCATGAAGGCCGGGCGCAGCAGCAGGTCTTCCGGGGGGTAGCCGCACAGGGCCATTTCCGGCGTCAGCACCAGGCGAGCGCCTTGCGCGTAGGCTAGCCGGGCGGCGTCGACGATGGCACGGACATTGCCAGTCAGATCGCCCAAAACCGGGTTGAATTGCAGCACCGCCACCACCAGTTCGGCAGTGGGGCGCACCAGAGAAGGCACTTGGGTCATGAATGAGGAACAGGTCAGGCGTCAGGGCAGCATGGTAGCGGGGTTGACTGCCCACTGGCATGAAGACCTGGCGGAGATCCCCGCCACGGCGTGGGACGAACTGGTCGCGGC
>JBEEJT010000190.1:0-6930 GCA_041169085.1 Pseudomonadota bacterium
TTGCCCACGCCCGTGGGGCCGAGGAACAGGAAGGAGCCGTAGGGACGGTTCGGGTCAGACAGCCCGGCACGCGAGCGGCGGATGGCGTCTGACACGGCCACGATGGCCTCGTCTTGCCCCACCACACGGTCGTGCAGCTTGTCTTCCATCGCCAGCAGTTTGTCGCGCTCGCCTTGCATCAGTTTGCTGACAGGGATGCCCGTGGCACGGGCCACGACTTCGGCGATCTCTTCGGCGCCCACCTGGGTGCGCAGCAGCTGTGGGCGGCCCTCGCCAGCCTTGCCGGCCTTGCCCTTGGCGCTCTCTTTGTCCTGGGCTTCCTTCAGGCGCTTTTCCAGCTCGGGCAGCTTGCCGTACTGCAGCTCGGCCACCTTGTTGAAATCGCCCTTGCGCTTGAGTTCCTCGATCTGGAACTTGATGCGGTCTATCTCCTCCTTGACCGTGGCCGAGCCCTGGGCCTGGGCCTTCTCGGCCTTCCAGATGTCTTCGAGGTCGGCGTATTCCTTCTCGAGCTTGGTGATCTCTTCTTCGATCAGGCCCAGGCGCTTGATGGAGGCCTCGTCCTTCTCGCGCTTGACGGCCTCGCGCTCGATCTTGAGCTGGATGAGGCGGCGGTCCAGCCGGTCCAGCGCCTCGGGCTTGGAGTCGATCTCGATCTTGATGCGCGCAGCGGCTTCATCGATCAGGTCGATGGCCTTGTCGGGCAGGAAGCGGTCGGTGATGTAGCGGTGCGAGAGCTCGGCCGCAGCCACGATGGCCGGGTCGGTGATCTCGACGCCATGGTGCACCTCGTATTTCTCTTGCAGGCCGCGCAGGATGGCGATGGTGGCCTCCACCGTGGGCTCGTCCACCAGCACCTTCTGGAAGCGGCGCTCCAGGGCGGCGTCCTTCTCGATGTACTTGCGGTATTCATCCAGCGTGGTCGCGCCAATGCAATGCAGCTCGCCACGCGCCAGGGCGGGCTTGAGCATGTTGCCGGCGTCCATGGCGCCTTCGGCCTTGCCGGCGCCCACCATGGTGTGGATTTCGTCGATGAAGAGGATGGTCTGGCCTTCGTCCTTGACCACTTCCTTGAGCACGTTCTTCAGGCGTTCTTCGAAGTCGCCACGGTACTTGGCACCGGCCAGCAAGGCGGCCATGTCGAGCACCAGCACGCGCTTGTTCTTGAGCGAATCGGGCACCTCGCCGGCCACGATGCGCTGGGCCAGGCCTTCGACGATGGCGGTCTTGCCCACGCCGGGCTCACCGATCAACACGGGGTTGTTCTTGGAGCGGCGCTGCAGCACCTGGATGGCGCGGCGGATCTCTTCGTCGCGGCCGATGACCGGGTCAAGCTTGCCCTGACGAGCGCGCTCGGTGAGGTCGAGCGTGAACTTTTTGAGCGATTCGCGCTGGCCTTCGGCTTCGGGGCTGTCGACCTTCTGGTCGCCGCGCACGGCCTTGATCGCGGTCTCGAGCGATTTGCGGGTCAGGCCGAAATCGCGGGCGGTCACGGCCGTGTCGCCCTTGTGGTCGCACAGGGCCAGCAGGAACATCTCGCTGGCGATGTAGGGGTCACCAGCCTTGTGGGCTTCTTTCTCGGCGCCTTGCAGCAGGCTCACGGTGTCGCGGCCCGCCTGCACCTGATCGGCGCCCTGCACCTGGGGCAACTTGTCGATCTGCTTTTCCAGTGCGGCAGACAAGGCCTGTACCTTGACGCCTGCGCGCTCGACCAGGGCCTTGGGGCCATCGTCCTGCCGCAGCATGGCCAGCAGGATGTGGGCCGGCTCGATGTAGGGGTTGTCGCGGGTGACGGCGATGCTCTGGGCTTCCGTCAGGGCTTCCTGGAATTTGCTGGTCAGCTTGTCGAGACGCATGGGGGCTCCTTGGGTCGCTGGCCGGGTTGATGCCGCCAGCATTCATGCCAGGGAGATGGGGGGGCTCCTGCCGGTTTCAAGCCCCTCGGGTTCAACGCTCGGAGGGCTTGGCGCAAGGTTTGCGCCAGATCAAGCGCTCAGGCCAGCGGTGCGGGCTCATCCAGCGTGGAGGGCGCGGCCGGCACCGAAGGTTGGCTGGCCGCCACCACCCGGTTGCGCCCTGCGCGCTTCGCTTCATAAAGTGCAGCGTCGGCGCGGGCCAGGTCGTCTTCCAGCGTGGCCGGCTCGTGGTGGATGGCCACGCCGATGCTCACCGTCACCCGGATGGCCAGCTGCCCCACCTCACAGGGCGACAGCTCGATGACCTCACGCAGGCGCTCGGCGACCAGCAAGGCCTCCGAACGCGAGCGCAGCGGCAGCATCACGGTGAACTCTTCGCCGCCATAGCGCGCCACCAGGGCGTCCTCGCGCAAGTGTTCCCGCACCACCAACACCACGTGGCGCAACACCTCGTCGCCCACCGCGTGGCCGTACCGGTCATTGACGTCCTTGAAATAGTCCAGATCGAGCATGAACACGGCCAGGACGCCGTGTGGCCCTTGCCGGAAAGCCAACATGCGGTCACCCAACTCGCGCAAGCCGCGTCGAGACAGCGCACCGGTCAGGTCATCGGACAGGGCCCTCGCCCGCAACTGCTGCTGCAGCCGGGCGTTGATGCTCGCGAACACCACAGATGCCACCCCCAGGGGCAACACCGCGAAGCCCACGCTGGTCCAAGGCAGCAGCCACTCGGGGCCATCCAGCCAATAAGCCTTGGGCGCCCCCGGATGGGCCCACACCCAACCACAGATCACCAGCCAGTTGAAGGCGAACAGCACGGCAGCGGTCAGCAAGACCAGGTCAGTGCCTTGGGCCCGGCGATGGCGCCAGGTCACGAGGCCTTGGTCCACGACCATGAATGTGCTGACCATGGCGAACAGCGAGGCCACCACGCGCACGTAGGCGGTGTCGTGCCCACCGAGGCCAGCGGCCCATGGCAAGCCGGCACAGGCGATGCAAACCGCCACACCCAACATGGGCGGAATGCGACCGCCATGCAGATGCCGGAACGCCCAGGCCAGCAAGGCGATGCCAGACACCGCCAAACCAATGGCCGCCTTGAGCGCCTGGGGCCTCAGGGCGTCGGGTGCCAGCCAGATCGCCAACATGCCACTCAGGCACAACATGGCCCATCGGAACAAGCCGAGTGCGTAAATCAGACGGGGCTGATCGGTGCGAATGAGCGACAGCAGGCCCAAGCCAGCCAGGGCGCTGGCCCCGGTGACGGCGTAGCAGGTGAAGACATCGAGTTGCAGCATGCCCGAAGCAAGTGGGCAGCGCCGCCCCCCGTGGGCCGCACATCCACCTCAGGGTTATCGGCCGCTGTCAGAAAAGGTTGACCAGCGCTGAGTGGCCTGGTCGTCTGCCTCGCGCGCCTCCACCCAGCGCTCACCTTGGGGCGAGACTTCCTTTTTCCAGAATGGCGCCTGGGTTTTGAGCCAGTCCATCAGGAATTCACATGCCGAAAACGCGGCAGCCCGGTGCGCACTGGACACCGCCACCAACACGATCTGGTCACCCAGGGCGAGCGGGCCCACCCGGTGGATCACGCGCAGCCCACGCACATCGAAGCGTTGGCGGGCATCGGCCATGATTTCCGCGATCCGCCGCTCGGTCATGCCTGGGTAATGCTCCAGCTCCAGCGTCGAGCCCTGGCCCGGCACCCATTCGCGCACCGTGCCCACAAAGCTCGCCACCGCGCCCACGCCCAGGTCATTTGCCCTCAAGCGCGCCACCTCCGCCCCCAGATCGAAATCAGCCGTCTGGACACTGACGTGGGGCAATTCGGCCTGCCAATCACCTGGCGCTGTCATGTCAACCCCCTGTCACAGGCGGGAAAAAAGCCAATTCGTCGCCAGCGGCCACGGTGTCACCGGGCTGGCAAAACGACTGGTTGAGCGCCCCCCGCAGCCCACGCTGGGAGTCCAGCACCCGCTGGTGCAATTCAGACCGCGCCTGCAAAGCGGCCAACACTTGCGCCACCGTGGGCGCCGGCTCGCCATCGGGCCAGTCCAGGGTTTCGGCGTCGCCCAGGGCCTCGCGCACCGAGGCGAAATAACGCACATGGATTTTCATGGGGTCCTCAGGCCAGGTCAGGGCCACGCGAAGCGCCAGCGGGGGCGCACAACTCGGACAGGGGCCAATAGCGCAACAAGTCGCCCGGCAGAACCGTTTGCCCGGGTGCCAGGTCGATCAGCCCGTCGGCCCACGCGGCCGAGCTGAGCACGCCAGAACCCTGGTGGGGGTGCAAGACCAATTGCCCCTGGGCCGACACGCGGGCGCGCAGGAACTCGCGACGCTTGTCGGCCCGAGGCCACTCGAAGGCAGCCGCCAAGCCCAGCGGCTGCGGCAGATGCCAGCCCTCGCCAGCCAGGACACCGATGACCGGGCGAGCCAGCAGCAAGAAAGTGACGAAGCTGGCCACCGGGTTGCCAGGCAAGCCCATGTAAAGCGCGTGGCTGCCGTCTTCGCGGCGGATGCGCCCCCACACAAAGGGCTTGCCCGGCTTGATCGCCAGGGCCCAGAAGTCGAGTTCGCCTTCGGCCTGCACGGCTGCGCGCAAGTGGTCTTCTTCGCCCACCGAAACACCGCCACTGGTGACGATGAGGTCGTGGTGACGCGCCGCTTCTCTCAGGGCGCTGCGGGTGGCGTCGAGCTGGTCGGGCACGATCCCCAGGTCCACCCCTTGGGCGCCAGCCGCCTGCGCCAGCCCCAACAGGGTGTGTCGGTTGCTGTTGTAGATGGCCCCTGGCGGCAGCGGTTGCCCCGGCGCCACCAGTTCGTTGCCTGTGCTGAGGATGGCCACGCGCGGCTTGGCGTACACCGGCAATTCGGCCTGGCCCACGGAAGCCGCCACGCCGAGGGCGGCCGCCGTCAGACGCACTCCGCGCTGAAGCACGGTCTGCCCCACGGCGATGTCTTCGCCGCATCGGCGGATGTTCTGCCCGAGCTTGACCGGCTGGCCAAACTGCACCGAGCCCCCTTCGCCCAACACGGTGTGCTCTTGCATGACCACGGCATCGGCCCCCTGCGGGATGGGCGCCCCGGTGAAGATGCGGGCGCAGGTGCCAGGCGACAAGCGCGCCCCCACCTGCCCTGCAGCGATGCGCTGGCCTTGCGGCAGGCTGGGCGCCGCGCCCTCGGCGCCAGGCGCCAGGTCCGCACAACAAAGGGCATAGCCATCCATGGCGCTGTTGTCGTGGGGCGGCACGTTCACGGTCGACACCAGGTCCTGGTGCAACACCCGGCCCAAGGCCTGCTCGGTGGGCAGCCACTCACAAGCCGACGGCGCAGGGCGTTGCGCCAGGGCGTCAGACAGCCGTTGCCAGGCTTCGTCCAGAGACATCAGGGCTTGGGTGCCAGGCGGCATCGTGTGTCCTCAAAAAAAGTTCGTCGAACCGCGCCCATTGTCGCGGAGCCACTGCCCCTTGCTCAGAGGCAAATCAAATCCCGCACACAAGGGCCACAATGAAGCCATGCTGCCCCAGCCCGTGCAACCCCGGATCGACGACCCGATGGCCTTGCTGAACGCCTGCCACGACAAAGTGAGGCACTTCAGCAAACTGGCCCAGCGGCTGCGTGACCACGTGGCGGCCCATGGCTGTGACCGGCAAGCCCGTGAAGCGGCCACGGCCGTGTTGAGGTATTTCAACCTGGCCGCCCCCTTGCACCACCAGGACGAAGACCTCGACCTGTACCCGGCCTTGCTGGCCTTGGGCGACGACGCCCTCACCCAACAGGTCGAACGCCTGTCGGCCCAACACGGGCCGCTGCACGAGCAATGGGTGGCCTTGCGCCCTTGGCTGGAGGCCTTGGCCTCAGGGGCCACACCAGTGGCCCCAGCGCCGGATGTGGACGCGTTTGCGCAGGGCTACCGGGCACACGCCCAGGCCGAAGAGCAGCTGCTCTACCCCCACGCCAGCCGGCTCAGCGCAACACAGTTGTGCGCCCTGGCCGACACCATGAGCCAGCGTCGCCGCCAGCCCCCAGGCTGATTCAGTCCTGGCAGTGCTGGACGACGTAGTCCTTCACCCACTGCGTGTCCTTCGGGCTGACCACGAAACGCTTGGGCAGGTCTTCCAGGCCATCGAGGCCCTGGATCCAGTGCGGACGGCTCGGACGCTGCCCCGTGGCTTCCACGATGGTCGCTTCGAACTTGGCCGGCAGCGCCGTTTCCAGCACGATCATGGTCGTGCCGGGCTTCATGTGCTCGCGGGCCACCTTCAGGCCGTCGGCCGTGTGGGTGTCGATGAGCGTGCCGTCCTTCTCGAAGGTCTCGCGGATCGTGACCAGGCGATCGGCGTGGTTGCTGGTGCCCGACACGAAGCCATAAGCCTGGATCTTGGCGAAGGTCTCGGCGGGCAGCGTGAAGCCGCCCTCCTTTTCGACCGCGTCCTTGAACAAGGCCTTGCAGGCGGCGCCGTCGCGGCCCAGCAGGTCGAACACGAAGCGCTCGAAGTTCGAGGCCTTCGAGATGTCCATCGAGGGCGACGAGGTTTCGTACGTCTCGGCCGAACCGCGCACACGGTAGGTGCCGGTGCGGAAGAACTCGTCGAGCACGTTGTTCTCGTTGGTGGCCACCACCAACTGCGCAATGGGCAGGCCCATCATGCGCGCGACGTGACCGGCGCACACGTTGCCGAAGTTGCCCGAGGGCACGGTGAAGCTCACCTGCTCGGCATTCGACTTGGTGGCGTAGAAGTAGCCGGCAAAGTAATAGACCACTTGAGCCAGCAGACGGGCCCAGTTGATCGAGTTGACGGTGCCAATCTTGAACTTGCGCTTGAAGGCCAGGTCGTTCGACACGGCCTTGACGATGTCCTGGCAGTCGTCGAACACACCTTCCACAGCGATGTTGTGGATGTTCGGGTCTTGCAGGCTGAACATCTGGGCCTGCTGGAAGGGGCTCATGCGGCCATTTGGCGAGAGCATGAACACGCGCACGCCCTTCTTGCCGCGCATGGCGTATTCAGCG